>CAZEEJ010000139.1:0-13912 GCA_964511155.1 uncultured Planctomycetales bacterium
TCACGAGCCAGTTCGCCTCGCAAGCCGCTGGTGCCGTTCACTGCAAGTCCTCGTCGCCGATGATTGTGAATAACACAATCGCGGGCAACACCGGCAGTGGAATTTCGTTCGACTCCGGATCACCCACCGTCGTCAACAACCTTCTGGCGTTCAACGGTTCCGCGATCTACAGGGCAGCGGGCACTCCCATCCTTCGACACAACTGTGCGTACACTCCGGAGGACTCCAATTACGTGGGATTGTCGGACCCGACAGGGGCCGACGGCAATATCAACGTGGATCCTCTGCTGGCACACGTAGACTCTGGGAATCTTCACATTCAGCCGGATTCACCTTGCGTGGACGCCGGCGATGACAGCGTCGTGGACGGCTCCTGGAGGGACATGGATAACCAATCCAGAATCATGGGGGCGCACGTGGACATCGGGGCCGATGAATCGGACGGAACCGTATGGCCGCCCGATCCGTCCGGTGTTGTTTACGTCAGTCCGGATGGCGATGACGCCGACGATGGTTGGTCCTGGTCCTTGGCCAAGCGGACGGTGCAGGCGGGGGTGAATGCCGCCGCGCTTCGGGGCGCGGAGGTCTGGGTACGCAGTGGGACCTACTTTGAGCGGATCCAAATGCAGGCCCAGGTCAGGCTTTACGGCGGCTTCAGCGGGGGGGAGTCCGAGCGGGATCAAAGGGATTGGACGGCGCACGTCACGATTCTGGACGGCCAGCGAAGTGGCAGGGTCGTTACGGTGATCGCGGGCAACCCCACGGGCAGGATTGACGGCTTCACGATCCGCAACGGTAAGCCGGACTCCAACGGCTACGGCGGTGGAATCTCCGCCGCGGGGTTGACGATCGCCAACAACATCATCACGGGCAACACGGCGTATGGGGGAGGCGGGGTATCCTGCTCGAGTTCGGCCGTACTCGTCAACAACACCATCTTCGCGAACAGTGCCTATAAGGGAGGCGGTGTATACTGTGGCGGGGAAACGACCCTGGTCAACAACACGATCATGATAAACTTCAGCTCCACCGATGGTGGCGGCCTCTATTACTATTCCTCAGTAACCATCGTCAACACCATCGTGGCTCATAACTCGTCAGGTATCTACAGCCAAGCCGGAACGGTCACGCTTCGGCACAACTGCGTGTACGGCAATGGAGCTTACGATTATTCCGGCTTGCCCGATCCCACGGGGACCGACGGCAATATCAACCTAAACCCTCAACTGGATGCGGTGGCGTACGGTGGTTGGCACCTTCAGCCGAGTTCACCCTGCGTGGACGCCGGCGACTCCAGCATCGAACTGGGCGAAGAGTGGGATATCGACCATCAAGCTCGGGTCATCGGCGAGCGTGTGGATATCGGAGCGGATGAGTCGAACGGCGAAAACTGGGCAACCGGTCCCCGGGTAGTCGTACGCGTGAGTCCAGACGGCAGCGACACCAACGACGGCCTGTCCTGGACCTTCCCCAAGCGAACGCTGCAGGCCGGGATTGACGCCGCCGCGGCCGTGGGGGGGCAGGTCTGGGTCATGTCCGGCATATACTCCGAGCGCATCACGCTCCGTCCCCATGCTCACGTTTTCGGCGGCTTCGCCGGGCACGAAGCCGCACAGGATCAACGCAACTGGACCGCTTACTACTGCATTCTCGATGGTCAGGCGGGGGGCTCCGTCGTGACGTCCGAGGCGCCGGGCTACCTGACGAGCACGCTCGACGGCTTCATCGTGACGAACGGAAGCGCGGCCGAAGGTGGGGGCGTTCATTGTTTCTACTCGGCGCCAGGGATCGCCAACAACGTCATCGGAAACAATACGGCTTCCGTTTCCGGAGGCGGGATCTTCTGCAAGTATGCCGGACCGTTGATCACCCGCAATACGATCACCACCAACAGCGCTTCTTCCGGCGGTGGGATTTACTGCACGTATGCCTCACCGTTGATTGCCGATAACACGATCAGCACCAACAGCGCTTCTTTCGGCGGCGGACTCTACTGCGACCGGTCCTCACCGGCCATCGCCGATAACGAGATCTCGGGAAACAACGCCACTACGTCCGGCGGTGGAATCTACTGCGCCGTGTCCTCACCCAGGATCACCGGTAGCGTACTCAGCGGGAACATCGCTTCGTCTTGGGGAGGGGGGCTCTGCTCCGATTCCGGGTCTGACCCGATCGTGGCCGACACCTCGATTCTTGGGAACAACGCCGGGTCCGGTGGAGGTATCTGCGCCTATTCGAGACCAGAGATTGTGAACACCAGGATTTCGGGAAACGTCGCCTCGCTGCTCGGCGGTGGAATCTACAGCGCGCACGCTGTGGCGATCACGAACAGTGTGATCGATGAGAACCGAGCAACCTCTGGTGGGGGTGTGTACCTTGATGATGGGCTTGTCATGGTGATGATGAACACCGTGGTCAGGGGAAACAGTGCGTCCTCCGCCGGTGGTGGGATATACGTCGCATCGCCGAGATTTGGTTCGAGAGTGGCGGGCAGCACGCTCGTGGGAAATGTTGCGCCTTCCGGCGGCGCCATCTATTGTACGACCACCCGGGAGCTGCATCTTGGCGCCACGATTGTGGCGCTCAACTCGTCGGGTATCCACATGGCCGCAGGGACAGGGCTCCTGGCCCGGTACAACTGTGTCTATGCCAACGGGGTATACAACTTCCATGGCGTGCCGGACCCCACGGGGACGGTGGGCAATATGTCGGTGGACCCTCGATTCGTCATCTCGCCGGATGCTGGGCCGGACGGCATTTGGGGCACGGCCGACGACAATCCCGGCGATCTGCGGCTCTCGGCTGGTTCGCCTTGCATTGACGCGGGGGACGACTATCTCCTGACCGATTTCCTTGACCTCGACGGTGATGGAGACACAAGCGAGCCGGTGCCCTTCGACTTGGCGGGTGCGAACCGATTCGTGGACGATCCGGCCACCCCGGATACGGGAGCCGGGACACCGCCGATCGTGGACATGGGTGCGTATGAGTACATCCCGCGGCCGCAGCCGGTCACTCTGATATCCGCGGCCTCGCGCAAGCAACATCAGGCGGCAGGCGTGTTCGAGGTCAACCTGCCGTTGCCTTTTGGGGGGCAGGCAGGTGTTGAGTGCCGGGCCGGTGGGCCAACCCACCTCGTGCTCACTTTCAGCGGCCCCGCCGCGGGGGCGAGCGTGCAGACCTCGGCGGGCACCATCGACGAGGTCACGGTGAACGGCAGCGAGGTCATCGTGGCTCTGGCCAACACTCCGAACCCGGGTTATTTCACCTTGGCCGTGGTCGGTGTTGAGGGCCTTGACGGTGAGGTCGAATTGCACATTGGTTGCCTGACCGGGGACACCAATGCCGATGGAGTGACCAACATCCTGGATCTCGTGCAAACCCGGAACGTACTTGACCAGTCAGTCACCGGGTCCAACTTCCGTGCCGATGTGACCGCGGACGGGGTGATTGACATCCACGATTTGCTGTTGATCCGCGCCAACCTGAACACGACGCTCGGCGATTGGGCAAGCACCGGAGGTTTCTGACCGCCAAGAATTCGTGGCAAGCCTGTGCGATTGCCGAAGGCATGAAAAACGGAGAGGGGGGGATTCGAACCCCCGGGGACGCCCAAGTCGCGCAAACCTGGTGGAGCGCTGGTCGGTGCGATGCTCGGCCCGGCTGCCCCGCGTGTCGACCGATACAATCGCAGCGGGAGTCGGGAAGCTCCTGTTCAGACGATGCTGACGTAGCGATGAGTCGGAACCGGACGGCCCGGACTGAAGCTCCGCAGATCGTCGATTCGGGCGGCCACTGGCCTGTTTGCCGCCTGGCCAAGGGTCATCCGTACGACTTGCTCCAGGGACTCGGGTGTCATCTCGACGCGGGCATTGACTACCAACCGCGCCTCGGGGGATGAACCCGTCAGCCGGCCGCGGACCGAAACCTCGGCATCGGAGCGGGTGAGATTGCCCGCCAGAATTCCCTGCGGCGTCGAGAGCATAATCTTCACGTGCCCCACCGCAGCCGCCCGCCTGGCGAACTCGTCCTTGAAGGACTCCAACAGCCCGCGGCAAAAACCGTGCCAATCAACCCTGCCGCCCGTCGCCGAGAGATCGCATGTGGCGTTCAGCCATCCCAGGACGGCTTCGCCTCGCGCGTAGCGGTCATAGTCAACCGCAGTGATTCTTCCGCCCGCGACATGATCGGTCAGGACCGCCTCGAGCCACTCGTCCACGCCTTCGCCCGTCTGGGCAGAGATGAACCGTACCGGTCGGCCAGGGAGTTGGTCGGCCAGCAGATGCTGCAACGCAACTCGCTCGCTCGAGGAGAGCAGGTCCACCTTGTTGATGACGATCATGTCGGCTTCTTCGAGTTGCTTACGAAAGATGTACGCGGCATCCGGGTGCATGGCCGTCGTCTCGCCGGATAGCGTCGTTCGGATGCGCTCCGGATCGGCCAGAACCGAGAGCGGCGTCAGAGCAAACTGCTGTCGATAACGATCCTTGAGGGGTTGTAGAATCGTCGCCGAGAGATCCGTGCAACTGCCCACGGGCTCGCCGATGAGCACATCGGCATGAACCCCATTCCTCAGGGCGGACGCGGCATCGAGCATGGCGTTGAAGTTGCAGCAGAAGCAGCTACCCGCTACCTCGCGAACCTCGAACCCCTGTTGGGCGAGCAGGCCCGTATCGACGAGATTGGGGGCCTGGTCGTTGGTGATGAGGCCAACGCGTTGCCCGCGCGCTGCCAGGCGACGAGCTGCTTCCCAGAGCAATGTCGTTTTGCCTGCGCCCAGGAACCCGCCCACGAAGATCAGACGTGTTGACTGCATGGTCGTGCCTCTGTTTGTGCTATCGCCCGTGCTCTGGCCCAGATTCGGCTGAGCTTTCAGCCCGGGCTTCACGACGTACTCGTACAGCCCTGCACCACCCATGGCCCCGGCGATCGGACCAAGGATGTAGACGGTCAGGAAGCCCCAATGCGGACCGGGGATCGCCACAGACCCCCATCCCGCAAAGCAAGCGAACAGACGAGGGCCAAAATCCCGGGCCGGATTGAAGCCCGCCTGGGTCAGCGGGGCCAGCACCGAAATGAGCACCGAGACCGTCAGGCCGATGAATACCGGCAGCAGTCTGTTGCCCGGGCTACCAGTATTAAGAGGCTCGGTGACAGCAAAGATGAAGAACGCCAGGAAGGCCGTGCCGATCGCTTCGGCCAGCATGGCCTGCAGCGGCGAAACACAGTCCACCGGCCAGTGCATGACGCGGGCGATCGCAGGATTGGGAAAGTACTGGCCGTACACCATCGCCGACAGTTCGCTGCCTGACTGCCCCCGCACAATGCGGTTGGCGGCCTCGAACTGAACCAGAACACCATCGAAGAGCAGGTACAACGTGGCTGCGGCCAGGATGGCCCCCAACAGTTGCGCGGCCAGGTAAGCGGGGACTCGCCGGATCGGAAACTGCCGAAAAGCACTGAACGCCAGGGTTATCGCCGGGTTCATGTGAGCCCCGGAAATGGCGCCCGTGGCGTAGATACCCAACGCGATCGCGATACCCCAAACAATCGCTACTTGCCAGATTCCCGTCTGGGCGCCGGTCAGCACCGCGGCATGGACGGAGCCCACGCCGAAAAACACGAGGATGTACGTCCCGATGGTTTCGGCCAGGAAGGATCGTCGCAGGCTCCAGGCGGCAATCATCTCAACGCCTCCTCTTGGAGATCCGGCTTTCCATAACCGTGGCCAAATCGTCAATGGCCTGCCGATACTCCTGGAGGGTTTTCAGCCACGTGTCCATACAGGCCCGGCCTCGGCATGTCAGCGTGTAGCGCCGCTTGGCCGGGCCCGCCTCGGCCGTGTCCCACTCGCCCTTGACCAAGTCCTGCTCCTCTAGGGCGCTCAACACACGATAGATGCCGGCGTAGTCGGGCGGTGAGTCGCGAAACATCACCAGCTTCCGAAGCCGTTGCGCGATCAGATACCCATGCACCGGTTCACCGGCGAGTACCGACATCAGGGCCGGTTGCAGCAAGCGCGCAAGGGATCTGCCGGAACAAGAACAGTTGTTGAAGTCCACTATATGTGCTCCTCATATATCGGTTGGCCATGCTAACGTCCACCCGCACAGAATCAAGCCCGTGGAATCCTCTCATCGGACAACTGATATGGGAGCAGCCCGGCTGGTCGTCGTGGTCTTTCTCTCGTTATCGCGTCGATGTGGCGGTGACTCACGCCGCGGCCTTGGGCTTGACCCGGGACCGCGGATTGACCTTCCGCGCGAAAAGAGTCGAGCCGCGTGTTCAGCCGGCGGGTCTCTCGCCGCGAACTACAACGGAGAGGGGGGGATTCGAACCCCCGGTACGAACAAGTCGTACACAGCCTTTCCAAGGCTGCTCCTTAAGCCGCTCGGACACCTCTCCAAGCGGCCGCATTATACCGGCAATGTGAGCACCGCGGCAACCCGCTGCCGGCGCGGGGGCGGGCGGGTGGCCCAAGTCCTCCGGACTTGGGGGAGCGATTGTCGGTGCGGCTCAATGTCGAGTGACCCCGGGAGCTCCCGACCCCGAGAAACAACCGCTGGACCCCTGCTGCCCTCACCGTCGGCGAAAGCCCACAGAACACGCCGCGGGCACGGGTCTCTCACCTCTCACTTCTCACTTCCCCATCGTTGCATAACGCCAGGCCGGGTTTTAGACTAAACATTCTCTGAGGCCTCAGGGTGATCTGAGGCTTCGGGGTGACCGGAGCAACCGCACAGGAGTTGGCCATGCCGAATTACGCGTTACTGACCGCCAGCGGGCGGGACCGACCGGGCATCGTCTCGGCGATCACCGGCGTGCTGCTGGAATGCGACTGCAACATCGAAGATTCCCAGATGGCCCGGCTGGGCCCCTCCTTCGCCTGCATGTTGATGATCCGCATGCCCGAGGGGCTGGTCAGCCAGCAGTTGACCCAGCGGCTGCAGGACGTGGCCGGCCAACTCGGCCTGCGCTTCGACGTCCAGGACCTGCGACCCGAGGAGGCCAGCGAGACCCGGACCGACCAGCCCAGGCACCTCATCCACGTCTACGGTGCCGACCGCAAGGGGATCGTCCACCGCATCACCCAGCATCTCGCCGAGCACAGCGTCAACGTGACCAACCTGCACACCGAGGTCATCCACCACGAGTCGCCGCTCTACGTCATGATGATCGAGGTGGAGGTGCCGCCGTACGTCGACGTCTCCCGCCTGCAGGATCGCCTGACCGCCATCGGCAAGGGACTGGAGATCGTCGTCGCGATGAAGCCCAAGGACGACGCCCGGTTCTGAGCGTTCCGCGCCCGGCACCGGCGAGACGCCGGTGCCACACCGAATCAACGCCGGTGCCACACCGAATCAACGCCGGTGCCACACCGAATCAACGCCGCATGCTCAGTCAAACTCGTCGCCTCGGAACGTGCTGCCCAGGTAGATTTGCCGGACCTTGGGATCGTTGATCAGCTCGCGGGGCGGCCCCTCGGCGATGACCTGCCCCTCGTGGATGATGTAGCTGCGATCCGTCACCGACAGTGTTTCCCGGACGTTGTGGTCGGTCAGCAGGATGGCGATGCCGTGCTCGGACCGCAGCCGCATGATCTCCCGCTGCAAGCCCTCCACCGCGATCGGGTCAACGCCGCTGAAAGGCTCGTCGAGCAGGATGAGTTGCGGTTCCGTGATCAGCGCCCGGGCGATCTCCAGCCGGCGGCGCTCGCCCCCCGACAGATCGCGGGCCAACTGCTTTTGCACATGCTTGAGGCCGAACTGCTCGAGCAGCTTGTCCGCTCGGGCGCGGCGCTCCCGGCGACGCAGACGCATGGTCTCCAGAATGGCCACCAGGTTCGCCCGAACGGTCAGCCGCTGGAAGACGCTCGGCTCCTGGGACAGGTACCCGATCCCCCGCTGTGCCCGCTTGTACATGGGCAGCCGGGCAATGTCCTCGCCGTTGAAGACCACCCGCCCCCCGTTGGGTTGGATCATCCCGATGGTGATGCGGAAACTGGTCGTTTTCCCCGCGCCGTTGCGGCCCAGGAGCCCGACGATTTCGCCGCGTTGGACCGCGTAGCTGACCCGATCCACCACCGTGCGATTGCCGTAACGCTTGACGAGATCGATCGTTTCGAGCAGCTTGCCGGGCGTCACCATGGGCACGCTCCCCGCACGCCCGCGAGTTGGTCCGGAGTGGTGGATAGGGTGTTGAAAAGCTCCTCCCGCCAGACGGTTTTTCGCCGAGGGGGGGATGCCCTATGGCACCCTGCGGCTCGCGTCCCGTCGGGACCTGTCACCACCGTGTTGTTCGTTAACATGCTGTTAGTCATATAGTTAAAGCCAATGAAGCCGTTGTGGGCGATGTTCGGTTCCGGATCGCGCGACAAAACTCCGAAGGATTCCATTCCTGGTTTAACCGGTCCTCGTATTGTGGATAACTGTCCGGGCTCCCGCCCAGCGGAAGGCTACCGGATCCACCTCATGCGGCCGACATTGGGGATCAGGCCAATGTTGGCGGCCCACGACGGACGGTAGCCCGCCGGCCAGTACACAAAGAACGCCTTGCCGATCAACTGGTCGCCGGGCACCGTGCCGAGCTGGTACTCTTCACCCATGTGCCGCAGGTGCGGGCCGATCTCCCACCACAACCGCGAATCCTTGCTGGCCGGGCTGTTGTCACCCAGCATGAAATACTCGCCGGCATAATGCTTACCGTCCACCTCGCGCTCACCGCGGAGCAGGATCGGCAGCCCGCTTGTGCCCCACCCGGGCCAGCGGTGGTAGGGGTTAAGCTGGACGGTTCCGACCGTCGGATCCCGCGCGCCGTCCTCGGGCTGGTTGGCGCTATGGTAGTAGACGTCGCGTTCCAGCGTGAGGTGGCGCAGCCGACACCGCAAGTCGCTGGCGGTGATCGAGACACGGCTCGGCAGGATCTCCGAGCTGTCGCGGCGGGCCATCGCCCGGAAGAGGTCCGGGGCATAGTGCTCGTCCCGGGACACCACCAACGGCCGGCCGTCCAGATCGAGCGTGACGCGGTAGTCCACAATGGTGAACTCGACCTCGACCGCCTGGCCGTCAATGATGGGGCGATCCAGGCCTCCTTGGCCAATGAGCAGGATGCGACCTCCGGCTTGGTCGGTGGGGCGTTTTTGTACGGCCACCGAGCCGTCGCGCCGGATCTCAGCGGCAAACAGCTCCCGATCGCGGTTCATCTGAAGGATGAGACTGCCATCCCCGGCGTCGGGGAACCAGGTGAACCGCAAGCGCAGATCCCCGACGGGATGCTCGGAGGAAGCTGACCGCCCGGGCCCGGATGGAGGGTTGTAAGCGGCGAAATCGTCGATCTCCTTGCCCGCGAACCGGATGGTATGCGTCCCCCCATCCAGGGAATCGAAGACGATTTCCCGGCCGCTGGTATCCCAGGCCGTGGCCGCCTCGTCCGTGGGCCACCAGCCGACCGGCGAAGGCGGGTGCCCGCCGGGTGGGGCCGCCGGGCGAAAATCATGGTTGTACACGTTGAACCACAACGCCGATTGGCTGCGGGGCGTCTTGCGTTGGATGCGAAGGTGCGGCAGAAGTCGGTGGTTCAGCTCCTCGTACCGCTGGCGGAAGGCCCCGATCATGGAGGAGTCGGGCCGGCCGCGGCCATACTGATAGACCTCGCGGCGAAGCTGGTCAAAAGCTTCAACCAGGCCGGGCTCCTTCTGTTCCAGCACGGACAGCGGAGCGGCATAGATATCGCCGTCGATGATTTCGAGGACCTCGCCCGGCAGGCCTACCAGCCGCTTGATGAAGTTTGTCGTGCCGTCGCGAGGATCCTTGAACACGGTCACGTCCCAGCGTCGGGGGCCGGCCAGCCCATCGTCGCGGCTGAGGGCCCAGGCCCACTTCTGGACCAGGATGCGGTCGCCGCTGTCCGGCCGCTGCAGCCTCACCGGGGGGATCTGGTCCACCATGGTGTCGCAGTTGGGGCACCGCAGTTGCGGGGAGAAACTCGGATTCTGGAGTGCGAACCGGACCTCATCGGCCGAGATTCCGCGGGCGTACTCGTAGCCGCAGGTGGAGCAGGTGTGAGTGGCCTGGTCACCATAGAGGGTGACGGCCATGGAACCGGTGGGAATGACGAAGGCCTCGACGATGAAGGCGCGAAAGACGAAGGCCAGCACGAAGGCGACGACGATGGACTCGAGGGTGTCCTTGATATTGGCGAACGCGGCCCTGGCGGGCGTGTGCGTGGTCGCAGGCTGTTGAGGGGCGGGGGCCATGGTGCGTCGTCTCGCTGGCTCCTGAAGTCAGAATCGGGGTAGCCTATCGACTGGCTCGCCCGAGGTCAATCCGGCGCATGAAAAGGCCCGCAGAGGCTGACCTCCACGGGCCTTCGAGGGAATCCAAAAAAGTGCCGGCAATCACCTACTCTCGCCCGGTAGGACTACCATCGGCCGCTTGGGCTTAACTACCGTGTTCGGAATGGGAACGGGTGTGGCCCCAAGCGTATTGTCACCGGCGACGCCTATCCTACGCGCCCGGATCCGCCTGTCAAGGGGGTGCGCGGATTTTTTTTCTTGGATTCAGGAATTGGGGGTCGTCGGCCGGGCGCGGAGGCGGAGGATGCGGCGGGTCATGCGGGTGAGCCGGACCCGCTCGTCGATCCGCCAGGGCACGACCCAGACCGGGCCAAGCTGGTCGCAGAGCAGGACAACCCGCTCACGCCGGGCGGCCTCGACCTTCTCGTCGATCAAAAAGTCTGAGATTTTTTTCATGCGGGTCATGCCCAGGGGGAAGAAACGGTCCCCGGATTGGCGGGATCGGGCGATGAGCGGGGGGTGGACGGCGTCGGCGTCGAGCCACTCCTCGTAGACGGACTGGCCGCGCTCCGCCTGATGGGTGATGTGATCGTCGATCAGGCGGTCATCGGCGGGAAGGCACTCGGCGGTGATTTCGAGGTCGAAGCCGGGCAGGGGGGTGGTGCCGTCCATGGCGATGCGGATTCCCGAGCCGTGGGGGACCGGTCCGGGGATGGCGTCCGCGCGTTCGAGGATCAGCCGGCTGTACTGCCGCGTGATGCGCAGGCCGGCCGGCAGGTCCAGCGATTTGCTGCCCTCGCGGGCGGTGGCCAGGTCGGCGACGGCGTTGAGATGGGCGTACGTCAGGTCCCCCTCCGGCAGGCCCATTAGCAGGATCGCCCGCCGGATGAGCTGCGTCTGGATGACACGCGGCTTGCGGAGCAGGGTCGGGCAGTGGAGAACGATCTGGTGGTCGTCGCGTTCGAGGACCAGGGAGTCGAGCATGCGTTCGCCGGTCTCGGCGAGGTAGGCGTCGATGCCGCGAGCCTGTTCGGCGAGGCGGAGCAGGGCCTCCTCGATTCTCGGGTTGAACTGGTCGCGGAGCAGGGGAAGCACTTCGCGGCGCAGACGGTTGCGGGTGTGGGCGGGCGAACGATTGGATGCGTCCACGCGGAAAGGCAGGCTGCGCTCCCGGAGGTAGTCATCGAGCTGGGCGCGGCGGAAGGTCAGCAGCGGCCGGATGACGCGGATGTCGCCGCCCTCGCGGAGACGTCGGGTGGGGCGGATACCGGCCAGCCCGCGGAGGCCGGTGCCGCGGATGATGCGGTGCAGGATGGTCTCGGCGTTGTCGTCGGCATGGTGGGCCAGGGCGACGGTGGGGATGGCGTGCTTGAGGCATAGCCGCTCGAAGAACTCGAAGCGGCACTGGCGGGCGGCGTGCTCGACGGAGAGCCCGGACGCACCGGCGCGGGCGGCCACGTCGGCGGTACCGATCTCGCAAGGGATACGCAGTGACTCGCAGAGGTCGGCAACGAAACGGGCATCCTCGTCGGCGTCCGGCCCGCGGAGCTGATGGTTCAGGTGGGCGACGCGGAGGGGTACCCGCCAGTCAGGCTGCTGGTTCAGCCAGCAGAACAGGTGGAGCAGGGCGATGGAGTCGGGACCGCCGGAGATGCCGAGGAGCACCGGCTGATCCGGGGGGAGCCGGGATTCGCCGGTGATGGTGGCAAGGAAGCGGCCTTCGAGGTCATCGCGTGCCATGGTGCCGTCCGTGAGGCGGGGCGGTCAGGACAGCCGGGCGTGCGTGCCGTCGCACCAGGGCTTGTTGCCGCTCTGGTGGCATTGGCAGATCGCCTTGCGTCCGGGCTCGGCAAGCTCAACGGCGATCGGTCGCAGGCCCGTCTCCTCCCGCCGGTGTGCGCCGTCGCAATAGGGCAGGTTGGCCGACAACCCGCACTGGCAATAGGACTTCCTGCCCGGGGTCTCCTCGACCACGATCGGCTGTCGACCATGCTGGGGCTCCGCCATGGTTTCTCCTTTCAGATACGCGGGAGCGCTTGAACGGTACGCCTTGGATTTTAAGCATCCCGGGCAGATCGGACAACGTGACGGGGCGGGCAGCGCCGATTGGCAGCTCGGGGGGCAGTCATGGTTTATGGGTTCGCTTCGCGAAGAGGCAAGCCGGTTCGTGAGTGTTGCTCGCGGGATGTTCATGCTATCTTTGTGCGGCGTTTGGGTGAACGAGTTGGGAATGGAGGATGACGCATGTGGTTGCCGGTGGTGCTTGCGGTGGCGGTGCTGGGCGAGGTGTCGGCGGAGCCGATCCAGGTATACGACCTGACGTACGCGCTGAAGTTTGATCGAAACGATCCGGTGCAGGTCGCGGATGCCTGGGACCACTGCCACGCGGTGGCGACGTTGCAGGGGATCGTCAACCGGGAGAGCCCGAGCCTGTACGTGCGGTTCGTGGAGTCGCGCGGCCAGAACATCGACGACTACTGGCTCAAACGCATGTCGGAGCCGGGGCAGTGGCTGCACGGCCGACCGGTCAAGCGGATCCCGGACATCATGGCCCTGGTCAAACATTACCGCGGGCGGATCAACGGGGCGGTGGTGTACGACCCGCGGGTGCCGGCCACGAGCAATCTGGCCTCGACCATTGCCGGCGTCGAGAACCTGATCGCGATTCGCTACGATCCCCGGCCGGACAGCCTGTACACGATGCTGGTGACCATCGGCCCGCGGTTGCCGGTGGTCCGGCGACTGATGAACGCGGACGGCAGCCCGATGTTCACCGGGCAGGGCATGGTCCCCGGCACGGACATCCCCTCAACGGGCAGCGCCAAGTGTGATGCCCACCTGTGGCTCAAGCATTTCTATCTGGACACGGGCAAGGTGGACGCGACGTATGCCGGGTACTACATCGATCCGTGGTGGATGCGGACTCCGATGGCATCGCATCCGAACCACCACACGTTGAGCAACCACGACTTCTTCGTCGCCCGCAAGGGCTGGTTCTTCGATCTGCACGTCTGGCCGGACGAGGCCCCGGTGGACGACCTTGGGCAGCGGCCGGGCACGGATCTGGAGACGCTCAAGGCGATGCTGCTCAGTGCCTACCGGCAGGGGGGCAAGGAGCGGATGATTCACATCGGCGGGTTCACGCCGTGGGCGTTCAAGTATACGGACCACGTGAATGCGGGGGGCAAACACGGCGGAGTGCCCACGGAATGGGAGATGGTGCGCATCGCCAGTGCGTACAACGCCTACATCGACGCCGACGCGATCGAATACGGAGCGATGGCCAACGCCTCATTCTTCATGCACTTTCCGCTGCGTGAGAGCTACCCGCAGCGGTGGGTGACGCACGAGGAACTGCGTGCCCGGGGCTACTTGACGGCCGACGGGCAGGTGAACTTCGACGGGCGGGAGTTCATCATCTTCTACGTGGGCGATTACGACGCGGCGGCGTGGATTTACCAGACGCTGCCGCGGTTGTGGGACGATCCGGCTCGGGGGAGTGTGCCGTTGATGTGGTGCATCACGCCGCTGGCGGAGCGGCGGGCGCCGATGGTGCTGGACTACCTGCGACGGACGGCCACGCCGTCTGGAGGCGGTCGCGGAAGTGACTAGGCCCGA
>CAZEEJ010000139.1:13922-14587 GCA_964511155.1 uncultured Planctomycetales bacterium
CGGGGTCGCCCAACCGGGGGAGGCGGCATGGGCCGCGGGATGTCTCGGGGCTGCCGTGCGGGCTGGCGGCGTGGGCGAAGCATTCCCAGCCGATGTATCGGCGCTGGGGGCTGACGATCACGGGTTTCATCATCGACGGGTACGCACCGGGGCTGAGCCCTGCGGGCATGGACTGCTACGCGTCGTTCAGTCCGAACGGCATTGTGCCGCAGAAGGTGCCGGCCTCGCTGCTGCACGGGGATATGCCGGTGCTGCGGGCCGGTTGGGACCTGGGCGGTGCTGCGGAGGGGGCGGCGCAGGTGCTGCTGGAACGGGTGGGCATGCGGACGCTGCCGTTCCACTGGTTCCGGGCGATTCTGCAATCGCCGGAGTGGTTCGCGTCGGTATACGAGAAAGCCCGCGCGGCGAACCCGCGGCTCGAGCTGCTCGATGCCCCCACGTTCTTCGAGCTGTACCGGATCTATTTGAAGAACAACCCGGACGCCGCCGCGGGCAAGATCGAGAGTGCGCAGTAGGGGGGGATGAGTGATGAGTACTGAGTGCTGAGTGAGCAGCGAGCCGGGGACGCAAGTCCCCGGGTGGGGAGCTGGGGATCTGGGGTCGGGGAAGCCCAGGGATAACCGGCCCGGCAGAGGTCGTCCCGATCATGCGGGCGGTTGCTGGCG
>CAZEEJ010000139.1:14687-15593 GCA_964511155.1 uncultured Planctomycetales bacterium
GGCCGGTTATCCCTGGGCTTGGGGGTGCGGGCCGGTTATCCCTGGGCTTGGGGGTGCGGGCCGGTTATCCCTGGGCTTGGGGGTCCGGGATTGGGGAATCACTCGTCGGAGGCGGTCTTCGATTCTGCGCCGGTGGTGGCGAGCACGTTGCAGACGGCGTCCTGGAGGCCGCGGGCGGCGGAGGAACCTTTATCCACCTTCTGGATATCGTTGCAGAGGACGCTGAAGACGTAGCGTTGCCCGTCGGCACCGAGGACGTAGCCGCTGAGCGAGGAGACGCCGCCGATGGTGCCGGTTTTGGCGAAGACCTTGCCTTGCAGATCCTTCATCCGGGACTTGAGCGTGCCGTCCTCGCCCGGGATCGCCAGATTGGTGCGCCATAGCTCGTGCCGGGGATGTCGGGCCATGTACTGCAGGATGGTGGTCAGGACGATCGGGGCGACGCGGTTGTCGTGGCTGAGGCCGGAACCGTCGTCGACGAGGAAGAGGTTGTCCGACAGGCCGAGCGATTCGAGGAACCGGCCCATGGCGGCCTGCCCGTCCTTGAGCGTGCCTTGGCGGCGCGGGCTGTCCGGTCCCGTGTAGGCACCGAGAGTCTTGAGCACGGCCTCGGCGAACATGTTGAGGCTGCTCTTATTGATGCGCCACAGGAAGTCCGGCAGGCCGGACTCGTGAACGGCAACGACCTGGAGATCAGACGGCAGGGGCTGGCCCGGGGTGCGTACCTGCTCGCGCCGATCGCGGCCGGCGATCTCGATGCCTTGGGCAGCCAGGGAGGTCCGGCAGGCACTGGCGAAGAAGGCCCCCGGATCCGTGATGGCGATGGAGAGGGGGCTGGCGGCGGTGTTGGGGCGTGAGACGGAACCCTCGACGCTGATGGTCAGCGGCCCGGAGCCCTTGCGTTTC
>CAZEEJ010000140.1:0-5227 GCA_964511155.1 uncultured Planctomycetales bacterium
CGTGGAGAGTCCCCGTGGGCCACGGAAAAGCTTCACGGTCTCGGCTCCGCTTGGCGTTTTCGCACACCCTCTCAGGCCGGTACTGGCTCGGCAAGGTTCTTGCCTGACTTACGGCGGGCCAGGAGGAAGCCCCAGACGAAGGCCACGGTCGAGCCCAGTGGGGCGTACCACGGCCAGGCGACGGTCAGATAGCTCGGTGCCCCGGTCTCGGCGTGAGGCGTCCCTTCCCAGTACCCGTGGTAGTTGATGAGCAACATCAGAGCGATGCCGACCACGAGGATGACGGTCTGTAGCCAAACGGGAGCCAGGGGCGCGTGATGTTCCCGCGCTACCGTGATGTTGCCGGCCGGCGCGCCGCCGCGCAGGTTGGCCCCGAGCCAGGTGAGCAGGAGAATGGCTCCGCCGATCCAGCAGACCGCGTGCGTCCAGGGGTGATGCCACACGAGGGCGAAGACGGTCAGCACGGAAAGCGGGGCTGACCAGGTGTATCCCCGCCCGTCGACACCCAGCTTGAGGAACGCGAGCAGGAACCCGGCCAGGAGAGCTCCGCCTGCGTAGCCGGCCATGGCCAAGCCCAGGTCGAGGATCGAGGGATAGTACTGGGAGATCACGTCCGCCAACTGAGCCATGAGGCAGAGGACGACGCCCCAGAAGATGACGAAGACTCGGGAGACGAAGACGGTGCGGCGATGCTCGATCGGGTCGTCCGGATGGATGGTGTGGCCGCGGCTTTCCATGCGGCGTTTGCGGAAGGGAAGGTAGAAAGCGGACATCACCGTTTGTGACAGGGCGGCGAGGATCGAGTCAAGGCTGGAGATCGCCGCGGCGAATACGCCGGCGATGATTAAGCCGGTCAACCCGGTTGGGATGACGCTGAGGATGAAGATGGGGAAGATGTTTTCGCCCTTGGCCTGGTAGGCGGCCAGGGCATCGCCGACGAGCGGGAAGTGTTGGTAGTAGGCGAAGAGTCCGACGCCGACGAGCATGACGGTGAAGGTGATGATCTGGCCGGCCGAACTGACGATGATGGCCAGCCGGGCCTGGGTGGGGCCTTTGCAGCAGAACATGCGTTGGGCAAGCAATTGGTCTGTGCCATAGGCACCCAGGCCGCCCCAGGTGCTGGCGATGGCTGCCGTCCAGATGGTATAGGCCTTGAGCGGGGAGGGGTCGAAGTCGAAGAACTGGAACTTGCCCGCCTCGTACCCGACGGAGAACATCTCGCGCAGGCCATCGGGCAACTCGTAGATGATGACGGCCAGGGCGACCACGGCGCCGAAGAGGAAGACGAGGAACAGGATGAGGTCTGTCCAGATGACCGTGGTGATGCCGCCCATGATGGTCCAGAGGATGGCCACGGCGCCGATGATCCAGATGGACTAGGCCAGCGGCGCGATGCCGGTCCAGTCGGCCAGTTGGGCGAGCGGTTGTCTGAGAATCAGGTTCAGGACCACGGCGGTGAGGTAGACGCGGGCGGATTGGCTCAGGATGCCGCCGAGGGCAAAGAGGGCGGTGGTGACAGAGCGGACGCTGCCGCCGAGCTGGTTGCCCATGTAGTCGTAGGGGCTGTAGATCTCGCGTTTGTAGTAGGCGGGCACGAGCACGAATCCGACGATGATACGCGCGAAGAAGGAGCCGAAGACCCCGAGCTGCAGGTAGGTGAAGTTGCCGCCATCCTTGAAGACGACGAAGGGCACACCGATGAAAGTCAGGGCGCTGATCTCGGTGGCGATGATGGAGCCGGAGACCGCGTACCAGGGCAGCTTGCGCCCGCCGAGGAAGAAGTCCCGGATGGTGGCCTGCTTGCCGGCCAGGGCGCCGCCGATGACGGTGGTGATGGCCAGGTAGCCGAAAACGACCATCCAGTCGATCCAGGTGAAGTGACCGGACAATGAACCGGTCTCACCGGCTGCCAGGAGAAAAGGGGCGATGCTCATGGTGACGTATCCAACCTCCGTACATACGTGTGGTTACTGCGGGCCGAGACGCCGCAGGGCGGACTATAAAGGGAATCAGCCCGGCAGACAAGCACCCGGTGGCCGGACACGGCGGCGGGGGTAGCCCAAGCCAGCGGCGGGGCAACGGAAGCGAGCGGCGGGGTTTATCCCCGTCTTTTGCGTGCGAAGCGTCCCGGTCCGTGCCCGCGTTCCTCGCGAGGAGCGGGAGAGTTCCCCGCCAGGCCTCCGGGGTTCGCGCGCGGGTGACGTGGGAACGGCCCTTTCAGAGCCGAGTTTCGGGGCGTGCTAAGCTTTCCCATGCCATCGGGCTGGGCTGACAGAACGAGCCTTTCAGGCTCGAGCTATTTGGCCATTCGCGAAGGAAGCTCGATCCGCACACCCGTGCCTGCCTCGCAAAGCGCCGGGATCAAGCCCGGCGGCCTGCTATCTGTGGCCGGGATCAACCCGGCGAGGCAGTCACGGGCACTCGGCGCCCGTGGAGGTGTTCAGACTGTTACGGGTGGTAACCAGGTCCAGGACGTTGATCTGGCCATCCGCGTTGGTGTCGGTTCGGAAACTGGCGGCACCGGCGATCGTATTCAGGTTGTTGCGCACGCTGACGAGGTCGAGGACGTTCGTCGCTTCGTCGCCGTTGGCGTCGCCGACGAGCACACCAAAGCAAAGTGATTCCTCGACAGCGGCGGCTTCGTTGTCAGCGTGGGCGATCCCGGGGAAGGCGATCTCCATGCGTGCCGGCCCGGTCGCTCCGCTGATCTCGACCGACAACTCGGCGTCGTTGATCGAGACGTTGGTGACGGTGCCCGCGGGGCCGGTGCTGGCCAGGCTCACGTCGTCGGTATCGAGTCCGCCGACGCCCTGGATGGGGGCGTCAAAGCCGACGATGATCAGAGTCGGCCCGCCCGAGCGGGGCTCGACCGAGACCGGTCGGCCGACGGGCGGGTTGAGCAGGTCGATGTCGAAGGTGCTGGAGAGCCCGTGGCTTCTGCGCGAGACAGCGCTGAGCATGGTCGGTGGGGAAGCCGGCTGAACGGTGATGGTGAACTGAGCGCCGCTCTGTCCGCCGATGTCCTGGAAGCTGTCCGCGTCGCCTACCGCGAAGTCGGTCAAAGTCAGCGTGTAGTCTCCCGGGGGCGTGTCAACCGCCACTTCCAGGTCGAGCGTCACCAGCAGCGAATCACCCGTGAGCCGCGGGGCTTCGCCGGGGGGCGACAGAACCACGGCTCCGAAGTGGGTGGCACTGTTCGGATCGAGCGTCCCAGTGGGGACGGCCAGGGACCAAGTCGCGTCCCAGTCCGCTCCGTACGTTCCGCCGGTGATTTCCACCACCCCGCCGGTCCCGGCCGTCAGTAGCATCTCGGAACTCAGGACGGTCTCCGGGGTGACGCTGACGTTCACGTCGATGCTGAAGCTGCGGCTCACACTCGGGTTCACCACCACGGTGTTGCCGCTACCGCCCGCCTCGTTGACTGTTGCCGTAAAGGACGCCTGGGCGAGGGGGGCGGCGACCAGTGCGGTTGTGACAGCGAACAGGTGCAGGAAGGGTTTTCGCATTGTAGTATCCTCTTTCCGGCTTGCGTCATCCTCGACGAAGCTGACCATCCCTGGGCGATCTCCGCATCGCCCGATTCATGATATGGACATGGAGCATCGAGGCACGCGACTCCTTCGACCCGCCAAGCTCGCAGACCAGACCTTGGCTTGCTCCCTGCGTCATTATACAGCCCCATCCGGCGGCAATGCAAAAGGATTCTGCCGGTTTTTCATCGAGGGTCGGCCTTTCTGGCCGGCTATCGGACGCGTGCGGGAGGCCTGGGCACGTCCGGTATGGCCCCGGCGCGGGCGGGGGGCCTCGACCAAGGCGGGGATCGTCCAGGCTCATCGCTCCGCCCAGGCAGCCCGCCTATTGACTAACTTCATGCTTTGTAGTGCCTTACAGTATTGGGGCGGCGGGCCGGCCTCGATGTGGCGGGCGGTGAGGCTCGGTGCGCCACAGAAACCGACTGGTATTGATCATCGCCCGACTCGGCAGTGTATTGTTCGTCAGGCAGTAGGTGAGTAGGTCCACCGGATACCGTTCCAGCCCCTCCAATGGCTTTGGCCGGCCGAAGCATGACCCGGAGCCTGCCAGGGCCGGCGACCACTGTCAATTATCAGTGATGTCCCCTTTTGCCCGGCAGGGCCCGCGGATGCTTATCAGTATGGGGGCAGAAGTCTGCGAAACCCATGCGCCAGCACGACCGCGAGGAACAGCACGTTTCGCGGAAGCAAGCCGGGCCAGAAGAGCGCCTTGGGCTGTTCGGGCATCCCCTTCCCGACAGAGTTGGCCAAGCGCTCGGCCAAGCAGCGCATCCACTCCACGCTTCGTGGCCATTCGATCAGCCGGTCAAGCCACTCGGGAGGGATGGCAGCAGCGCCCAAGGTTGCCCCAAGAAGTCCGCCCGTAATCGCACCGATTGTGTCGGCATCCCCACCCAGTCTGACGACCGCTTCTACGCCTTCCCGGAAGTCTGCACGGTAGCGGAGCCAGCAGAACAGGCAGATCGGCACGGTGTGGAGAATGTAGCCGGATACGCCGGCGGATAGGCCCAGCATTTCCGCGAACTCAGCCGCAGTGAGGTTTTGGCCCAGTGCCGTTCGCACCTGTGTGAGCGAATCGCGGAGACGATGGTCGCTCAGGACAGTGCGAGCCTCTGCCAAGTACTCATCCGGATTGGGGGGAACTGAGCATCTGCGACCGGCATGGCGAGCAGCCAGCGCGATCAACAGCGCCCCTTGCTCGGCCAGAGGATCTGTGTGCGTGATGCGCGTGCAGCGATGCACCAGCGACCTTAACAAATCGTCATCATCCCCGGCGAAGAGTCCCAGGAGGCCCGCCCGCATGGCCGGCCCGTTGCCGGCCGAGCAGACGCCGCTGGTTTGCCACGAGCATCCCAGCCAAAGCCGAAGGATGGCCTTGAGCGTGGCCAGGCCTACGCCGGCCGGCAGCGTTGCGAGCCAGCCGCGAAGCCGCCAAGCCAACGAGCGAGCAAAGGCGTCAATATCGCCGCCGGACGCGAGAAGTGCCTGGGCCACCATGCAGGTGTGCTCGGTGTCGTCGCTAATCATTCCACGCCCGAGCAAGAGGTGCTGGCCGAGTGGTCCCTCACCGAACAGGCGATGAGACCTGCGCCGGGACAAGCCTTCTCGCGGCAGGCCGATTGAATCGCCGACCGCGGTCCCGAGGATGAGTCCGACGATGGCGTCGCGATTGACCACTGGCCTCTCAGAGAAAG
>CAZEEJ010000140.1:5327-15548 GCA_964511155.1 uncultured Planctomycetales bacterium
GGGACATCACTCATTGTTATTCCTCTGTTGCTTTGCTTGGCCGGCCGGGGCTTCGAGAAAGGGAAAGGGGACATCACTCATTGTTATTCCTCTGTTGCTTTGCTTGGCCGGCCGGGGCTTCGGAGGGTGAAATCCAAGCCCAGGCGTTTGGCGGTGCGTTGCACCCACGAGACTTCGCCACAGGGCCGGCCGCGGTTCACGCTGGTCCGCAACTGCTCGAGTACCTTGTCGTTGAGGATCTCATTCACCGCCGCCGTCCAGTTTTTAGGCCGATCCACGGGCCAATCCGCCAGGGTAAACGGTTTGTCGCCACGTGCACGAGCATACAACCCGCCCCACCTCCAGTCTTCCGCTCGCCTGACCAGTCCGGCCCGCAGGGCGTTAGCCTCCACGTATCGACAGACGGTCAGAAAGTGGCCGTCGTCCTGCACCGGGAAGCCTTTGTACCGTCCCTGGTAGAGATGCCCGCCGCCGCGCGTGCCGTAATGCGCGTGGTGCCGTCGCACATGCGTCACCCCCACCCAGCCCATGAGCCGTCCCAGGGCTTCGTCCGTTCGAGGCCGCATCACCAAGTGCCAGTGATTGTCCATCAGACAGTAGGTGAGCAGGTCCACGGGATACCGTTCCAGCCCTTCGCCAAGCACCCGCTCAAACGCCGCAAAGTCCTCATCCTTACGGTACAACCGCATGCGGCCGTTGCCGCGGTTCAACACGTGATAAACCAACCCCGCTTCAATGGCTCTGGCAGTTCGAGGCATGACCGGGAGCCTACCAAGGCCCGAGACCAATGTCAAATCAGTGATGTCCCCTTTTAGCGGCCTGCAGGTCGGCGTCCATCATGAGGCGGACCAGATCCCGGAACCGGGTCCGAGGCTGCCAACCGAGTTTTTGGCGAGCCTTCGAGGCATCGCCGACCAGGAGGTCCACCTCGGCCGGGCGGTAGTACCGCGGGTCGGTGCGGACGTGCTTTCGCCAGTCGAGCCCGACGCAGGAGAACGCCTCGTCGAGGAACTCGCGTACGGAGTGGGTCTCGCCGGTGGCGATCACGTAGTCGTCGGGCTCGTCCTGTTGGAGCATGAGCCACATGGCCTCGACGTATTCCCGGGCGTAGCCCCAATCGCGTTTGGCGTCCAGGTTGCCGAGGTAGAGGGCCTCGTCGAGGCCGGCCTTGATCCGGGCGGCGCCGCGCGTGATCTTGCGAGTCACGAAGGTTTCGCCGCGGCGGGGGGACTCATGATTGAACAGGATGCCGTTGCAGGCGAAGAGGTTGTAGCTCTGGCGGTAGCCGACGGTGATCCAGTGGGCGTAGAGCTTGGCGGCGGCGTAAGGGCTGCGCGGACGAAAGGGGGTGGTTTCGCGCTGCGGCACCTCCTGCGCCTGGCCGTACATTTCGGAGGATCCGGCCTGGTAGAATCTGGCGGGCACGCCGGTCTCGCGGATCGCCTCGAGCAGGCGTACGGTGCCCAGGGCGGTGACGTCTCCGGTGTACTCTGGGATGTCGAAGCTGACGCGGACGTGGCTCTGGGCGGCGAGGTGGTAGACCTCGTCGGGCCCGATGCGGTGCAGCAGTTTGGCGAGGTTGGAGGAATCGGCGAGGTCACCGTAGTGCAGGAAGAGTTTCACGTCGCTGATGTGGGGGTCGCGGTACAGGTGGTCGATGCGGCTGGTGTTGAAGGTGGATGCCCGCCGGATGATCCCGTGCACCTCGTAGCCCTTGCCCAGCAGGAACTCGGCCAAGTAGGAGCCATCCTGTCCGGTGATGCCGGTGATCAGGGCCTTGTTCATACTGTAGTCTCCTTGGGGCCAACCCCATACCATTTGTGGCACAGGTTTTCAACCGGTGGCGCTGGCATCCCGGGAAGCTTCCGCGTAACCTATCGACCGTCATGAACGAAGGTGTTGACAGTGCGGCGCCGGCTCCCTCGCCTCGCGGGGACGGAATTCTCGAGGTCCGGGACCTCAAGACGTACTTCCCGGTCCGCCGGGGGGTGCTGTCGCGCGTCCATGCCTGGGTGAAGGCGGTGGACGGGGTCTCGTTTTCGGTCCAACGAGGCAAGACACTCGGGCTGGTCGGCGAGAGCGGGTGCGGGAAAACGACGGTCGGACGGACGATCCTGCGGCTCATTCCCGCGACCGCAGGGCAGGTAGTCTTTGACGGGCGCGACGTTTTTGCCCTGGGCCGGTCCGAGCTGCGGGCCCTGCGCCGCCGGATGCAGATCATCTTCCAGGATCCTTTCGGCAGCCTGAACCCGCGGATGACGGTGGGGACGATCGTGGGCGAGGCCCTGACGGTGCACCAGATTGCTCGCGGTCGGGAGCGTGAACGCATCGTGGCGGAGCTGCTTGAGCGGTGCGGCCTGAGCGCCTCGTACATGCGGCGATACCCGCACGAGTTCTCCGGCGGCCAGCGGCAGCGGATCGGCATCGCCCGAGCGCTGGCCCTGAACCCCGACCTGATCATCTGCGACGAGCCGGTCAGTGCCCTGGACGTGTCTATCCAGTCGCAGATTCTCAACCTGCTCAAGGACTTGCAGGAGGAGATGGGGCTGAGCTACCTGTTCATTGCCCACAACCTGGCGGTGGTCGAGCACTTCAGCCACGAGGTTGCGGTGATGTACCTGGGCAAAATCGTGGAGCTGGCGGCGGCGGAGGAGATCTACCGTAATCCGAAGCATCCGTACACGCAGGCGCTGATGTCGGCGATCCCGGCCCCGGATCCGTCGCGGCGGCGGTCGCGGGTCGTGCTGACGGGCGAGGTGCCGAGTCCGCTGAACCCGCCGCCGGGTTGTGCGTTTCATCCGCGATGTCCGCTGGCGATCGAGGCGTGTCGGCGCGAGTTGCCGGCCCTGGTGCGGCACGAAGGTTGCGAGCCGTCGCATGTGGTGGCGTGCCACCGGGCGGACGAGATGCGGCCGGGGCTCCTGCTGGAATATGCAAGTCGGGGTGCCGCCGCCGAGCCGGCGTAAACGCCGCCCGCAACACAATGGGTAGGCTGACGATGATGCGGATGGGTGGCATGGGCCTGTACTCAGGCCCCCGGCCTGCCCCGGCGCAACCACGGGTCGGAGTACCGACCCATGCCACCCGTCGACCTCTGCCACCCGTCACGCGTTCGATCATCGCCAGCCCACCCTTGCTGCGCAAGGATGGGCCACCCAGCCGAGGGCGTTATCGCCTCCCTGCGGCCGCCACGGGGGGCGGCCGCTACCGAAGAGCAGGGCGGCCGCTACCGAAGAGCAGGGCGGCCGCTACCGAAGAGCAGGGCGGCCGCTACCGAAGAGCAGGGCGGCCGTTACGGGGAAGCGCAATCCATCGCCGTCGGGTCAAATGCACCGTGGCGCTCGCCTTTTGGCGAAACTTGTCTATTCTTGAGGTGTCCAATACTGAGCCCCGGCGATATCGTGACTGCCCCGGGGGCGGCAGGTATTCGCGAGAGCCCGTATGGGTCGGGGCGTACGCGACATGAACAGAAGTCGGCGCATGCGCGACTTGAACAGAAAGGGTTATCTACGATGCAACTGACGCGATCAACGAGGCGTGCGGTGAGTGGTTTTTGCCTGGGGCTTCTGATGGGCACGGTTCCGGGCTTGGCCTGGGGGCAGGCGACGGCTGCGGCGCCGGAGGTCCCGGCGGCCCCGGCGGATCCGGTCGCCCTGCTGAAGGCCATCCCGGCGGACGCCACCGCCTTTCTGGCCATCCGCAACCTTGGCGAGGTCAACAAGGACATCGTGGACATGGCTCGGACCCTGGGTTTCCTCCTGGGTCCGCCGCCGCAGGCGATGTTCCCGGCCCCCCTGGATTGGCTCAAGGAACAGATGGGGATCAGGCAGGGGCTGGATGAGACGGGCGGCGTGGCGATCGCTGTCCTCGACTGCAGTGATGCTCCGTCGATGGATGAGATGGCCAACCGGCTGGTCCTGCTGATCGCCTGCAGCGACGGCGAGGCGCTGGTGGCGGCCCTGAACGGTGAGAAGGAAGGGGAGGTTCTCACCGTGGAGATCATGGGGGAGCCGTATGTAGCCGCGGTCAAGGGCGGTTTCCTCATTGCCGGCCAGACGCCGGAGGTGGTCAAGGCGGTGGTGCAGAATGGCAAGGGTGGGGTGCTCACGGCGATGTCCCCCGATCGGGTGAAGGCCTTTGCCGATCACGACTTGTTCGGCTGGGCCGCGCTGCGTGGTATTTCGCCCCAGATCCGGCAGGAGGTCATGCAGTCCTTCACCGGACTGATGGCGATGCTTAATCCCCAGGCGATGGATGCGCAAGCGGATGCCGGGAAGGAACTGGCCAAGTTTCTGGAGGAGAGCCAGGAGTTCTCCGGCGGGTTGGCGGTTGACCGGCGGGGCCTGAACTTCAGCGGGTACTTCCGCAGCAAGCCGGGTACGGAGTTGGGCGCCCGGATGGCGGGGACAAAGGCGGCGGAAGGGCCGATGCTGTTGGGCCTGGCGAACGAGCCGACGGTCTTGTCATTGGGCGCGGTGGTCTCGGCCGGTCGCAGCGAGGCATCGCTGCGGAAGTTGCTGGATGCGGTGTTGGATGAAAGCCAGCCGCGGGAAGGCATCTCGGCCGAACAGGTGAAGGCCCTTAAGGATGCGCTGGTACGGGTGACGGTTGGCGTTGAGGGAGTGAGTCTGAGCGTGGCCAACCTGCCGCCCGATGGTGCCCAGGGGCTGGCGTCGATGTCGGCGGTGTTGAGGGTGAAGGACAGCCGGCAGTGGATGGAGTCGGCGGTCAACTCGTTCGAGTTGCTCAAGCAGGTGGTTGTTCAGGCCGCCCGGGCGGAGGGTTTGGATGAGCAGGCGGTGCAGGGGGTGGTGGACGGCATCGCCTGGAAGGTCAAAGCGGAGCAGTCGGGTGAGCTGGCGATTGACCACGTCACGCTTGATCTGCGCGGGTTCCCCGGAGTGGGGGAGGCGGAGCTGGATCAGCTTCACAGTTTGCTGGGTCCGGAGGGGCTGCTACTGCGGGTCGCGGCGGCGGATGATCGGCATGTGGTCGCGACGTTCGGGACGGGCGTGGAGCGCCTGGCGGTCCTGGCCGACGCCGCCCGCAAAGGCGAATCACCGCTTTCTGGCAGCGAAAGTATTCAGAAGGTGGCGACCCGCCTGCCCGAGGGGCCGCGGCTGGTCGAAGGCTACCTCAACGTGGACCAGTTGGTGTCTCTGGTGACCGGGGCGCTGATGCGCGTCGGGCAGCCGTTCATGTTCCCGCTGGTGCTGCGCAATGCGGCCCCGCTGGCGTTCGTGGTCACGCGGGTGGACGACACGGCCCAGGAGGTCCACGTGCTGGTGCCGATGGAGCTGGTGGTGTCGGTGCGCGACGCGGCGATGCCGCTGATGCAGATGTTCATGATGGGCGGCGGAGGCGGGGAGATGGACATGGACTTTGACTCCGAGCCTGTTCCGGTGCCCAATAGCGAGCCGCAGTAGCCGCATGTCGAGGGAACCCGCGGGTCGCCCTCCGTGCCGGACTCCGTCAGCGCCGCGACCGCCTGCGACGCGAAGAGGCAAGCCGGGTCGTGCGTCTTGCTCGCGAATGGTTCATGTTATTCCGGTACAGAGGGATCTAGATCTTACCCCGCAGCATGGCGCGCTTGCACACTGACACAGAGCCATTGCGCTCTTGCACAGCGACAAGGAGCCATTGCGTTCTTGCAGGGCGACACCGAGCCGCGGTTGCACGGGTGGTTACGGCTGCGGAGCGGTCGGGGGTTTGGGGAGCCAGGTGCAGATGCGCTTGCCGTTCCAGTTGTCCACCGTGGCATAATCGACCATGGGGATGGCACCCCCGCCGGTGGTGGGGACAAGGAACTGCATACGCGTGGTCGGCAGCGTCGGAGGGACGGCGGTGACATCCACGTAGCCGGCTTTCGCGGCGATGGTGACCGGCTTGTGGTAGTCGGGATCGAGGTTCTCGTCCCTGGCCAGCACGACCGGGCCGCGGACCAGGGCCTGGTGATTGTCCCCTGCCCGGTTGCTGCCCCGCGGTGAGTCGAGCAGCCGGCAGCGCATGTCCAGCATCAACTCGATCTCATCCCCGGCAGTCCAGACGCGCGCGAGGTCGGCGTAGGTGCCGGGCACCGCGGGGAACGCTTCACCGTTTACGTTCAAGGTGGTCGAGGCGCTCCAGGCGGGGATGCGCACCCGGATGGAGAACCGCTCCGTCACCTCGGGCTTGACGCGGATCAGGATCTTGCCCGACCGCGGGTAATCCGTCGCCACCTCGAGGCGGACCGCGCGTCCGGTCGGCGTCAACGCGGTGGCGATGCAGGGATCGTACAGATTGATCACCGGCCCGGTTCGCGAGTTCATCACCGCCACGAGCGGCAGGTAGGCCAGCCCCATGGGGCCGTTCAAATTGCAGCAGGTGACGTACACATCGTTGATGACCCCGCCCCATCCCTCCGGATTGGTCTTGACGCCGTTGAGCAGGTTGACGTAGCTGAAGCCGTCGCCGGCGGGCTTCATCGCCCCGATCAGGCCGTTGTAGGCGTACCGCTCGATCTCATCGACGGTGGAGGGGTCGCCGGTCAGCCGCAGGATCTGGCTGCACAGCTTGATCCAGGTGACGCCGACGCAGGTCTCCATCATCCGCTGCATGTCCGGATTGGTCTGTTCGACGGCGGTGTTGTCCCAGGCCTCGCCGAGCACCGCGGGGTGGTAAGGCTGGTCGCCGCCGCCGTTGCCGATGATGGTGATCTCCTTCTCGCGGATGTTGCGATAGAGATTGAGTACCGCTTGCTTCCAGCGTTCATTGCCGGTGGCCCGGTAGTATTCGACCACGCCCTCGAACAGGGACATCATCTCGTAGGCCTTGGGATACACGCCGCCGATCTTGTAGGGCTCCTTGTTGTTCAGGGCGTCGTCGATGATCCGATGGTCCTTGGCGCCGCCTTCCACCTCGACGATGTACTTGGCGAAGTCCAGGTAGCGCTGCTGGCCGGTCCGCTTGTAGAGCCGCATGATGGGTTCGAGGATGGTGCTCGACTCGATGTGGTTCGGGCTCCAGCCCTGGTCGACGATGCGGACCTTGGGGGGAGGCCCGATCTGGTCGATGGTGACGTCGGCCAGCTCCATCATGGCCCGCAGGACGTCGGGGTCCTGGTCCACGTGTTCGTAGTAGCAATCGAGGGCGAGGAGGACGTACTTGCGTTCCCAGAGTTCGCCGCCCGGCCCGTCAGGCTGGGCGGATACGTCGGAACAACTGATGCTGCCGTTGGCCCGCCGGGTGGTCAGCAGGTCGACGACGGTGGCCGCGAGGATCCGTCTCAGCTCGGGATCCTGGGTGTATCGGTAGAACATGGAGCCGGAGCGCACGGCCTTGCCCCACATCTCGCCCTGGGCGAAGAGCTTGCGTCCCGTGCGGTACATTTCGACGAAGCCGGCGTAGGGCACCACCCCTTTGTTCCAGTGGATGATCGAGTTCTGGATGCAGTCTTCCAGCCAGCCGGTGAAGTGGACGGCGTCGGCCGGCAGGAAGGCGAACTCATCCCGGATCGGTTCCGCCGCCGAGGTCGGGTTCGTGGCGGACAAGGTGACGGCCAGAATCGCCGGGGTGGCGCACAAGAAAATGCCGTTGGTCCGAATTCTGCACATGGGACAGGGCCTCCTGATGACGCAGCCCGCAAGCCTGACTCCGTGACACAACCCGACAGTATACCGCGGCGCGGGCGACTGCAACCCAGGGAGAATGGGGCCGGAGGATGTGATTGTGTTCTCTGCCCCGCTGTTGGTCTCCGTCATGCCGTGATCCTGGTGGCTGGCATCCGACGGGGCTAGAATTGACCGCCGCGTTGCATTCCGCAACGTTCGGGAGGTGAGAAGTGAAAAGTGAGAGGTGAGAAGTGAGAAACCGGGACTCGGGCAGGTGTCGCTCAACGTCACCGGTGGCGAGGTGGAGCGGCACCCGCGAAAGGCACCTTTTTCTCAATTCTCCATTCCCCCCTGTTGCAGAATGCAACTGGGGGGTTGAGACCGTCCGCTCGCAAAGGAGCCGGCCCCGGCCCGCTTGCGGTGTTGCAGCGTGTCCTGCCGACCCTTCGCTCGCGGACTGACCGGGAGGTCCTTCGGTAGCGTGAAAGGCGAAGACCCTCATGCAACGGCCGGAATTGACCCGTCGTGATATCCTGCTGGGCATTCTCGTCCTGGTCCTGGTACCCGCCTTGGTCAAATCCGGCTTGCGTTTGGTGCGTCACCGTCCGAAACCGGATGCTGAGCCGACCAGCTTGGCCGTCCACGGTACGGTGCCCGACTTCGAGCTCACCGACCGGAGCGGGCGGACGATCCGCAACGCCGACCTGATGGGCAAGGTCTGGGTGGTGAGCTTCATTTGCACCACCTGCGGGGGCACTTGCCCGGTGACGACCATGCGGATGAAGGAGCTGCACGAGACGCTGAAGGAGGTCGAGGGGCTGTGCCTGGTCTCCTTCAGCGTGGACCCGGATCGCGACACGGCGGAGGCCCTCGACCGCTATGCCGCCCGGCACGGGGCGGATCATCCGAATTGGTTTTTTCTGCGGGGCGACCAGGAGGCGGTGGACGCGCTGCTGCGCGATGGTTTCAGGCCGGCCTTCGCCGAGGTGCCGCCTGGGGAGCAGCGCCCCGCGGACGAGGCCATCCTGCACAGCGACCGCCTCGCTCTGGTGGATGCCCAAGGCCGCATTCGCGGGATGTACCGCGGAGGCGGGCCGGAGAGCGAGGAACAGGCTCACCGGCTGGCCGCCGACATACGCGAGCTTGTCCAAGCTCTTTCTTCTGGAGATTAGCCGCAGATGCATTCGTGAGGTTGTTTCCCAAACCCGGTATGCCTGATGACGTATCGGTTGGAGTGAACGCGATGGCCAACAGGACATCCAAGAAGTCGACGAAGGTCGCCAAGCATGCCGCCGGCAAGCCGGTCACAGCGAAGGCGGCCAAGCCGTGCAGGACGGCACCGGAGTCGCAGTCCGGCGAGGCCGCCAAGCCGGTCCTGCTCTCCGGCGGCAATCCTCAGATCGCCAAGGCCGACGGCGATGCCCCGGTGCAGGCCTACATCCAGGCCTGCCCGGGCTGGAAACGCGACGTTGGGCGCCGCCTCGACGCGGTTATCGTGTGCACCGTCCCCGGCGTGCGCAAGGCCGTCAAGTGGAACACGCCCTTCTACGGCGTCGAGGGCCAGGGCTGGTTCCTCGCCTTCCATTGCTTCGCGAAGTACATCAAGGTGACTTTCTTCCGCGGCACGTCGCTGGATCCTGTTCCTCCCGTCGAGTCCAAGATCAAGGACGTGCGCTACTTCCACGTCCACGAGGACGACCAGCTCGATGAAACCCGGTTCGCCGCTTGGGTGAAGCAAGCCAGCCAATTGCCCGGTGAACGATTGTGAGCGGCCAGCGCAAGGACAGGAACGCGGGCTCGTGGGCGATTCCGGCGACGGCGCAGCGAGGTCACGTCAATCAACGAACCTGTTTTCCGTTCCGGTGTTGAGAATCTGATCTTCTCCTGCTGAGTTCGGCGGCAGGATCAGCCCGAAGTACTCGGCCAGTGCTCCGGCATACGCCCCCTCGCCATCCAGCGGGAGCTCTCGTCGGCTACGGCTGGTGGTGACGATCAGCTTGTCTTCGGTCAGGGTGACGCGTCCGTCGGGCGTGCAGCGCGTACACATGCGGTGCCGACGGAACACGGAGTCGGCGGCGGTCTGCACATCGTCGCACATTTCCGCGAAGTCCGACAGCCGTCGCGGCGTGAGTGCGAAGGAGTACCGGGGCTTCCAGTGGCTGTGTCCCGGCTCTTGCCGCCGGGCAACGTAGCGATCCCCGTCCGCCGTGAGGCGGAAGCTCACCCCGTCCACAAGCTGCGGGCCCGGTTCCGCCAGGCGAAGCGGCTCCGCCGACCAGTCGCCGAAGCCCGTATCCGCGATCCAGGGCTCTTCGAGCCTGACCAGCAGGAGCAGGTGCGCGAGCTCTCTTCCCTGTTCACCCTGGTCGTCGAACACGCGCGCCGACAGCAGGGTGACATCGAAGCCGAGTTCCCGAAGGGCCGCGCCGAACAGCCCGTTCAGCTCGTAGCAGAATCCGCCCCGGTGCCCAAGGACGATCTTCTCGAAGAATGCCGCCTCGTCGAGAACGATCCGCCGTCCCAGATGGATGTCCAGGTTCTCGAAAGGGACGGCCAGCACGAACGCCCGATGAAGCGCCCGCAGGGTCTCTGCGCGGTGCGGTGTCTCGCCGGCATACGCGACGCGCTGGAG
>CAZEEJ010000141.1:0-15452 GCA_964511155.1 uncultured Planctomycetales bacterium
GGACCGACTGCTGGACGAGCTACGCACACTGCAACAGCAGCACGCCGAGGACGCCGCCGTACGCGAGCTGTTGGCCAAGAGGCTGTTCAATGCCTTCGTCCGCGCCGGAACCGACCAAGCCCGGGCGGACCGGCTCCTGGACGAGCTACGCACACTGCAACAGCAGCACGCTGAGGACGCCGCCGTGCGCGAACGGTTGGCCAAGGGGCTGACCAACGCGATCGCCCGCGCCGGGGCCGACCCAGCCCGGGCGGACCGGCTGCTGGACGAACTGCGCACCCTGCACCGGCGATACGCCGATGACGCCGCCGTGCGCGAGGAATTGGCCTGGGGGCTGTTCAATGCTCTCCACCACGCCGGGGCCGACCGCGCCCGGGCGGACCGGCTGCTGGAAGAACTGCACACCTTGCATCAGCGATACGCCGATGACGCCGCCATCCGCCAAATCTTGGCTAGAGGGCTGTTCAATGCCTTCCACAACGCCGGGGCCAACCACGACCGGGCGGACAGGCCGCTGGACGGATTGCGCACCTTGCAGCGGCAACACGCTGATGACACCGCCGTCCGCGAGGAGCTGGCCAAGGGGCTGAGCAACGCGATCGCCCACGCCGGGGCCGACCATGCCCGTGCGGACCGGCTGCTCGACGAGCTGCGCACCCTGCACCAGCGATACGCCGATGACGCCGCCGTGCGCGAGCAATTGGCCAACGGGCTGACCAACGCCGTCGCCGAGGCCGGGGCCGACCACGACCGGGCGGACCGGCTGCTGGAGGAACTGCTGGCTCTTGCGGCAGCCCAGCAGAACGACTCCGGGTTGCAGGCCATTGGCTTCCGTGCGTGCGGGGCGGGGTTTGTCGGCGGGCTGCCCCACGGTGTGATACGGGTCCATGTCCTCGAAGTCGCGGCGGAGATGCTGGAGCGCTGCCCGGCCACCGAAAAGGTGCGCAGACTGGCCGAGATTCTTCTGGACGACGTACAAGAGGTATTGAAGCGAGTTCCGCCCGGCGACGAGTACAAGACAGTGGATGAGGTTGGCGCGAAGCTCCGATCAGCGTATCGGGCGCGGTTTCCCGGATGAGCCGCGTGGACCATCACCGCCGCGACGAGGATGGGATGGCCAAGAGCGAACGCGAGTTGAGTGTTGCCTGCCGGAACGGCTTCTCGCGTGCCGATCATCGCGAGCCCACCCAGCCAAGCAGCGAGCCCGGAAGAAAACCACGTGATCGTGCCACGTCAAGGGTATGCGAGGCCTGTACGCGTCCCGCACTACTCAAAGAGCAGTGGCAGACGGGCAGTGGGCACACATGCAGCGGCACACGCTTACGGGAGGGACGGCGCCAGGGGGCTCACGAACAGCTTCGCCGACGGCGCATCAGGGCCGCGGCACCGAGAACGAGCAAGGCCATCGTGGCGGGCTCGGGCGTCGAGGAGAACTCGCCGATGATGATCGGCATGGCGGGATTGCCGCCCGCCGTGGCAATCTCGACCAGCTTGTTGTAGTTGTGCACGCCGCCCGGGTTAAACGGATCCCAGGCCCCGAAGATCTCCTCGAACTCGCGCCAATCGCGGTAGAAGTCGGCCTCCCATGTCGCGTGCGTGCCGGGCGGGAAGTCGCCGCGGTTGTAGCCGTTCATGCCCATGCGATCGACGTAATCCACGCCGGGGAACGCGGCGGAGAAGTCATCCTGCCACGACGCGTTGATCGTCCAGACGAAGTCCACGTTGTCGGCCCCGGCGGCGCGGAAGACGTCGACCACATGCTGGAAGGCATCGATGTACAACGCCGGCGTGTTGCCGTTGGTCGCGTGCTGCAGGCCCCAGGTGAACCACTGGCCGTTCATCTCGTGGGCGAAGCTGATCTCGATCCGCTGGCCGGAGCCCTTGAGCGCGGCGGCCGCCTCGGCCCAGCGCTCGAGCCCGAGCGGCGAGTCGTTCGGGAAGCTGTCGTAGTAGCCGTCGGCAATGGGCTGGAGCCGACTCGGTCCGTGGTACGCATCATCTCCGAGGGTGTAATCGAACGGCTCCAGCACAATGTAGGGAATCGACCCGCGGGCCTGAATGGCCTGAACGTCAGCCGTCGGGAAGGGACTCATCAGCGACTCGAACCACCCGATGCGGGTCTGATGTTGACCAACCGTCGCCTCGAAGGTGTCGATCACTCCGGTAGCATGGGGGAACCCGTCCAGGTAGACACCCGGAGCCAGGCCGTTAATGCCCTGGTTGTAAGCCGCGGCCGAGCCGGACCGATTCAGCCGCCAGTCGTACCCCTCGATCGCCAGCTTGTCCTTGTGGAACCACATGAAGGCGTCGAGGTTGTCCCAACCGGCCGTCTGGAGGAACTGGTCGGCGTTCTGAATCCACAGGGCCTGACTCGGGTAGCTGCTGGCGGCCCGGACGGTCCCGCTGGCTAGCGACAAGGTGACGCCGGCCAGCAGCCCCGCGCAGAGCGAAACGTACCCACGATAGGAACGGCTACATGTTGACATCTCTCTCTCCCCTTGCCCGCGTCAGCCGCTTGAACGGGGACGGCCGACCGGCAAAACCTGTCAAGTCTGTCACAACACCACACGGGCGGACCCGGGTGGGAGGCGACTTGACGATACTCTCTCTAGCACCAAATGCTATCGCGGTGAACGACAAAATCAAGCCTCAGCCCGCCCGGCCTCACGTCGCCCGCCTGCCCGGGCCGGTTTCGCCGCTTTTTTTCGGACGTTCAGCCACGGAGGGGGCAGCGAGGAAGCAAGGCAGCGAGGCGGCAAGGGGGCGAGCGAGGCTCCCGTGTGCCACTGCTCTGTGAGCAGTGCTTGGGGGACATGGCCTCGATCGCCAGCAACTTCGCTCGCTTTCGAGCAAGTCAGCCAGACAGCGTGTAGGACCGGGGCGTCGGCTTGCCGCTTCGCGGGCTTTCCTTCTTCCGCCGCGTGGCTCCCGCGTTACAATGCTCCTCTCGTGTAATCCTTGTTTCCCAGGTCCCGTTTGGCAGGAGCCTCCCCCGTGAGTCAGAACGAGCCCACCCGACGCGAGTTCCTCAAGACCACTTCGGCCGCCGTGGCCTCCGTTACCATCGCCGGCCAAGTATCGGCCACCCAGACCCGCCCGGCCGATGCCTCGAAGATCCTCAACTACAACCCGAAGATGGGATACCGCCGTCTGGGCAAAACCGGGATCATGATTTCCGAGATCAGTCTGGGCGGACACCATGGGAAAACGGTGGAAGATCGCATTCCAGTTCTTGCGCGGGCCGTCGAGCTGGGCATGAACTACGTCGACAACAATATCGTCGAGGAGTGCGCCCTGTACGGCAAGGCGATGAAGGGCCATCGGGACAAGTGGCACATCGGCTTCGCCTCCTGGCCGCAGAAGCTGACCAGCGACCATGAGGAGGAACTGTCCAGGGAAGGCATGGCTCAATCGATCGACGACCGTCTCAAGGCCTACAACACCGACATGCTCGACCTCTGGCGACCGGTGGGGGCCACCTGGGGCGAGGGCCAAACCAGGCAGGAAACGATGCTCGAAATCAACCCCCGGGTACTCGATATGGTCGTGGAGGTCTTTGAGAAGGCACGGCAGCAGGGCAAGGTCCGTTTCCTGGGTGTGTCGGCTCACAAGCCGGAGGTGTTCCGCCGCGTGCTGAACGACTACCCCCAGTTCTCCGTGATCCTGTTCCCGTACATGTTCCTGACTACCGCGTTCAAGGGCGACAGCCTGCTGGACTTGGCCAGGCAGAAGGACGTCGGCGTCATCGGCATCAAGCCCTTCGCGGCCGGGGCAACTTTCATCGGGGGGAAACCCACCAAGCTGGAACGCGAGGTGGACACGCGGGCCAGCAGCCTGCTCAAGGCCATGCTGGCCGAAAAACGCGTATCGGCCGTCATCCCCGGCGTCTCCCTCCCCGAGCAACTGGACGAGAACGTCAAAGCCTCGTACGAGCGCGACCAACCGCTCACCGAGCAGGACAAGCAGGCCCTCCGCACGTGCATCGAGAGCTTCCACGCTCATCTGCCGGGGCACTACCAGTGGCTGCATGCGTGGAAGACGGTATAGAGCTTTGAAACGCAGCTTCTGGGGAAACGTGGACGCGGCTAGCTGCGGCCCCGTTTCGGACGTCTATACTGTGGATGGTCCGGTCGCACAAGTGCCTATGTTAAAAAGAGATACGAACACGACACTCGCCAACCGAAAACGGCACTAGCTCCCGTTCCAGTAACAGCCGACCACTTGTGGAGAGCGCGGTTTCCTGTTAGCATATGGAGCATGTGGCCCCCCTTGTGGAGTGCTGGAAGATCCATTCTGTTGGCCATCGTCCTGGCCCGGCTGATGTGCCCACAGGCGATCGCTGCTTCCGGCGACGAGTCGCTAGCCGGACAGAGGCCAGGATCCATGCTGCTCGAGGCAGCTACTAGCACCTGCCCGCCGGTGGCCGCTCTTTCTCGCGACCGCAACCTGTCTCGGACCACTTGGTATCACGGTAACGGGTCGGTTGTACCTTCGTTCATACTTGCTCAAGCCCACACCGTGCCGTTGGACGGCGTGGCATTGTCTCTGCCCCCCACGCCGACTCTTCCGCCCGTTACCTGCGGCCCCTTGACCTTGCTGCACTGCCTTCTGACGATCTGATCGTCGCTATCCAACGCTCGTCTCACCAATCGATCAGCATCGGCATTGCACCCGTTTGGGGCTTTGTTGGTGCTCACCAGAACTGATCTGGCATACTCTCAACCAGGAGTCGTCATTATGGCATTAGCTAACGTAAACGATGTATTAAACCGTGTTCGTGCATTGCTAATAGAGGGCAAGCCTCAAGAGGCGCTGACTGTCCTGTCGCCGCACCTTCAGTCCGGCTCCAAGATGATCGTCAACGCGCAGGCTGTGTGTCTGATGCGGCTCGGTCGACACGACGAGGCCGTCAAGCTCCTGCGTGAATTGGTCTACCGGGGGAGTTCCCTCGCGATGGCCTCGGATCTTCCTACGATCATCAAGACCAACTTCGCCACGGCACTCCTGCTGACCCACAACGTGGAGGGCGCCCAGGCGGTTCTCAGGGAGTTAAGCAGCTCCGAAGACGACGCAACCGCCGAGTTAAACATGGCCGTCTCCGAGTGGAAGAAGAGCCTGACCTTCTTTCAACGAATGCAGTGCCTATGGAGCACACCCGGCAAGCCTGTTTCTATTGATTTTCCCCTTGGGAGGGTGTAAGGATATTTTATGCACTTTCTACCACTCATTACCGCAGTTGTGGCCGGTTTCTTCATGGCCTGGGTGATCGACTTGAGCAAACAGCGGCTTCGGCTGCCCCCGGTGATCGGCTACCTGGTGGCATGGCATGATCATCGGCCCATGCCCGCCGGGATTCATCGGTCGTGCCCTGACGACCGCCCAACTGCCGTGCTCCCTCAACCGCTCTGGCGGGTTTGGAAACGTCGGAAAGAACCAGATGCGATTGCCTTGCCAGTCTTGCCGCCCCTCGTCCTGCCGACTTGCGAACGCTCGTGAAATACTAACAATGACGGTCGTGACTCGAGGTCCATTCGCGACCGCACCGCAGAGGATGCATTGCGGCAGCAGTCTCTGGGTGAACAAATGTGACAAAACCATGATGATACAGGAAGTCGCAGCAGGAAATCCGAGACGAACCATGAGCTGGCCCGGAGCACTGCCCAGATGAATGAAATCTATCTTTTCGGTCCGCTGATTCTGATCACGGTGGTCCTGGTGGCAGCGCTGCTTGATCGCTGGAGCGTTCCCGTGATCCTTATCTCCCTGGGGGCGGGAATTCTCTTCGGCAGCGACGTGCTCAGGGTCTGGGACTTCAGCGACGTAAGCCTAACCAATCAAATGGCCAATATCGCTTTGGTCTTCATTCTGTTTCAAGGCGGATTCAGCACACGACGCGAGGATTTCAGGTCCGTGGCTCTGGCGGCGGGCGGACTGGCGACCTGGGGCGTGATCCTCACCGCGTTGGCGACATTCTTGGTTCTGTGGGGAATGCTGCACTGGCCGCTTGAGAAGGCCATGCTGCTGGCGGTCATTATCTCGTCCACCGATGCGGCGGCCACCTTCTCGATTCTCCGTCGTCAGTCGCTACCCTCCAAGCTGTCGTCCACACTTGAGATTGAAAGCGCCGCTAACGACCCCATGGCCATCCTCCTGACGTTGGTGGTGATTCAGGCGTTCACCGTCGGCGACGCCCGGTGGTACATCGTGGTGTTGGCGTTCGCCTGGAAGTTCGCCGCCGGGATCGGCATCGGATGGGTGCTCGGACACGGGGTCCTCTGGCTGTTCAACCGCCTCAAGCCCCAGGATCGAGGGCATTACTACGTACTGTCGCTAGGTGTCGTGCTGCTCATCTACGGCATTGGAGAATTGGCGCAGAGCAGTGCAATGCTGGCGGTGTTCATCGCCGGTTTCGTCATGGGCAATCAGCCGTTTGTCCACAAGCAGGGCGTGGCCAATTTCGTCTCCGCCCTCTCCACTATCGCTGACACCAGCATGTTCGTTCTCATGGGCCTGCTGGTATCCCCGCGACAATGGTCCGGCCTCTGGGTCGAAGGCATCGCCCTGTTTGTGATGTTGACGTTCGTGGCCCGGCCGGTCGCGGTGTGGGTTGGCACTGTGGGCATGAAGCTGAGCACGAAGAACCGGCTGTTCATTTCGTGGGCAGGCCTGCGCGGCGCAGTCCCCATCATCCTGGCCACATACCCTATGGCCGCAGGCATGGCGGTCGGGCGGGAAGTGTTCAATCTCGTCTTCTTCGCCGTGATCCTGTCGGTGGCGTTGCAGGGATCCACCCTGGGCATCGTGGCCAACTGGCTCGGGCTGTCCACCCGATCCCGGCCCAAGCCGCTGTACAACCTCGAACTCGTCACCATGGCCAAGAGCAATCTGGACCTGATCGTGGTGGACATGCCCGGCCCGCAAGGCGCACCCGGAACTCGGATATCCGACCTGAAGCTCCCTCCCGGCTCGGTCATCACGCTGATCACACGCGGCGAAGAGGTGGTCGTCCCTAAAGGCAGCACCCGGCTGCAAGGCTGGGACCAGATCACCGTGCTCGCACATGTCAAAGATGAGGCGGCGATTCGGGCCGCCCTGCTGGCCGGGCAACAAGAGCCGACACCCGCACCCCATACCACGCAATAGTCCTACAAAACTGTAAACGCCTTGGAGACGCGTCAGAACCGGGACGCAACTGGCTTACGGTACCGGAGGAGGCCATGCGATGCCAAGGAACGCGTCGCTGATGATTGATTGAGGGAGCCAGGCTCTCTGCCGGGCAACCGGAAGCCATTTCCCGCCACCGGTCCACCTGCTCTCCACCGGGGCCGCTACCGCATGCTCTTCTCGCCGCACCACCGGAACGAGACTGCTCTCACCGCACCACCGGGACGCGGCTGCGGATCTGCGGGGCGATGAAGTACATGGACTCGAACACCTGCCCGTCGATCTCCTCGCAAAGCAGGAGCGAGCCGGCCAGGTGCCCCTGCTGCGCGGCTGCCGAGGGCCCGAACGCCAGGAAAAACTCCGGGGCCATCTGTACCACTAACGGTTGATTTCTTCGCGCCGTGCGAAGATTTCTTCAGGCGACTAGCTGTAAGTCCCCTGGCCGCTTTGGGTTGCGGGCAAAGCCCGCGCTGTGCTCAGGCCGCCGGTTCGCGCAACGGCCGCGTCGGCTGGTGCATCTCCTCCTGCACCCAACCGCCCGTACCCAGCCGCGGCCCTGGACGCCGTTCTCCAGGCCGGCTGCCGGGGGGATTGAAGTTCCCTCCCCATGGTATCCGATAATTAGGCATACGGGTCTGAGCGACCGTGGCCTCCGCGCGGCGGTTCGGCCAGCGGTTTTCCAGACCCGTGACGATTCCGGCCGAATCGCCGAGGCGCGGTGCTTGCGCGGGACGGCCCGGAAGAGCGGGACCGCGCCCGTTTCGCCAGGCGGCGATACCCCGACCAACCCCCTGGGCGTGAGGATCCGGGCGATGTCTACGCACCCTCGATACGGCATCCTGCACGCTCACACAGCCGGTGAGGCGGTGTTATGGACACACGCGTAGACGGTACCTTCCTTCAGCGGGCGGCGGCGCTGGGCGCGAGCACGCTGTTCAGCACACTTGGGCTACTGGCGGCGGCGGCGATGGGCGTCTATCTGACGGTCCGCGTCGTCCTCGTGCAGCGGGCGAACTACGAGGGCCTTGAGGTCCCGGTCAGCCTCGCCCTGCTGTTGGCCGAGACCTTTATCCTGGTCCACGCCCTGGGCTATGTGCTGAGCCTGATCCGGGCCCTGTGGTTCCGCCCGAACCTACCGGCGGCGATCCTCAAGGCCGCGGAGGACTTCCCGCACGTTGACGTACTGACGGCAGCCCGTCACGAGCCACGGGAGATCCTCGAGCGCACGCTGACGACGCTGACCGGGCTGAATTACCCGAACAAAACGGTCTGGCTGCTGGACGATTCGTCCGACGCCCAGTACCAGCAGGAGGCCGAAGAGCTGGCCAGACAGTTCAATATCCGTCTCTTCCGCCGCGAGGAGCGACATGGGGCCAAGGCGGGGATCATCAACGATAGCCTGCAGGAGACGACCGGCCCCTACGTAGCCATCTTCGACGCGGACCAGAACCCGATGCCGTTCTTTTTGAACCGGATCGTCCCGCTGCTGGTGGCGGATCCGAAACTGGCGTTTGTGCAGACGCCGCAGTTTTACGCGAATGTGAAGGATAACCGCGTGGCCCGGGCGGCGGGCGCACAGCAGGCCGTTTTCTACGAGTACATCTGCGAGGCTAAGGCCGCGTCGGGGACAGCCTTTTGCTGCGGCACGAACGTGGTCCTCCGCCGGGACGCCCTTCTGTCGGTCGGGGGGCTGGATGAAAATTCCATCACCGAGGATTTCGCCACGTCGGTCAAGCTGCATACCCGCGGGTGGAAGTCGCTGTACTACGGTGAAGCCTACGCGATGGGGCTGGGGCCCGAGACGCTCTCGGCGTATTTCCGTCAACAATACCGATGGGCACGGGGCACGCTGGGGGTCGGGTTGCGGCTGCTGGGCATGTTTGTGCGCAACCCGCTGGCTCTGAGTTTCTGGCAATGGCTGGACTACGGGCTGTCGGGTTCGTTCTATCTGGTCGGATGGGCGTACCTGATCCTGATGATCTGCCCGGCGTTGTACGTGTTGTTCGGGATTCCCAGTTACCTGGTTCGCCCGGAGTTGTACTTTGCGGCGTTCCTGCCGTACCTGATCTTCGCGATGCTGGTGTTCGTCGGCGGGCTGCGAAAACGGCACTACACACTCAAGCAACTCGTCCAAGGGCAGTTGCTGGGCTTGCTGGCGGCGCCGGTGCACATGCGGGCGTCGGTTGCGGCCCTGCTGGGTCGCCGGGGCACTTTCGGGGTGACTCCCAAGGGCGCCAGCCCGCTGGTGGCCCTCCGCCGCCTGTGGCCTCAAGTGAGCATCTGCCTGCTGAACTACCTGGTCATGCTGTGGGGCGTTTGCCGGTTTATCTTTGAAGGCGACTTCGCTTCGCTGGTCAACGGGGCCTGGGCGGGCGTGCATTTCGCGGTATTCTGGTCGGTGCTCTATTTCCGCGAAGCGGCGTCGGTGGACGTGGCCCAGTCAGCGACCGAGAAGGCCCGATTGGAGGTTGTGACCACATGACCCGAAACGAACTGCTTGCGGCGTTGAAGTCGGGCCTGACAATCGAGCGCGCGTCGGCTATCTGCATGGGCAACATCATCGGGACGTTCACCTGGAGCGGCCTGTCAGCAACGGAGCGCGAGCGCATCACCCGACTCTTTGAGACCCTTTCCACCGCTGCCGACAAGCGAGCTCGGCAACTGCAACGGCTCATTGATCGCGTCCAGGGGGGCAGCCAAGATGTTTTCTAAAGGGACTTTTCAGCGTTATCTTTTCGAGGTGGATGCGGAGCGTTCCGACAAGGAAACGCTCTACGACACCATTGCCGCCCGCACGGCAGACCCGCAGATGCAGGCGATCATCCACGGTTTCCTGTCGCAACTGAAGGAGGAGGCCCGGGTGGTGAACGAAATCCGCGATACGCTGGGACACGCGGAGTAGATCCTTACCGCGGAACATGCGGCGGGGAAACCGCCTGCACCGGCAGGAGAACGTGTTTTGGGAAGGGGGACAGGCACTTTTTTGCCTTGAGGCCGTTCTGGCGCAACGACGATGCCATGCCGTCAGGTGACGGAACCGCATGGAAAGACCTCACGCCGGCAAAAAAGAGCCAGTCCCCGAACGCCACGCGGAACATGCGGCGGGGAAGCCGCCCGCACCGGCAGGAGACCGGTGCCACACCGATTTCGGCTTGCGGCCGCCATGGGACCGGCGTGCCGATGAGGGAAGAGCAAGGAGGCCTGCCGATGGGCCGGGTGAAGCGCCAGGTGATGCTAGCGGCGGCCGTGTTCGTGGTGCTGGGGATCGCCCTGGGCTTCCTGTACCTGCAAGTGCGGTCGGGGGCGATTCAAGCGTCCGAGGGCCGACGGGCCTACGACGCCGGTCGATTTGAAGTAGCGGAACAAGCCTTTACTCGGGCTACCCGGGCCAATCCGAAGGATGCGGACTCCTGGCACTGGCTGGGCATGAGCCTGCGCAACCAGGGGCTTTCGGCCCGTGCGGCGGAGGCCCTGGCGCGGGCCACCGAGCTTGAGCCGCAACGCGTGGACTGGTGGATCGAGTACGCCCAGGCCTTGCAGTGGGCGGAGCGGTTTGCGGAGGGAGAAAAGGCCTGGGAACAGGTTTTGACGCTTCTGCCGGCGGGCGACAGCCGCGCTCACGTTGCGCGGATGGAACAGGCCCGGTGCGTGTGGGGACAGGGGCAGGCCGATCGCGCCGTCCAGATCCTTGAAGCCATGCTCGCCCAAGACGATGATTACCGCATCCGATTCGTGCTGGCGGAGATCCTGGCGTTTGCCGGCCGCTTCGACGAGTCGGCGGAGCAGTACCGCCAAGCTCTCAGCTCGCAACAGGAGAAATGACATGATGGCGTTTTTCCCGATTCGCAACGTGCCTCTTTCCGGAGTGTAGATCTCGGTGGTCGCCGTATCATTAAAAAGCGGCGCAGCGGCTCAGTCAGCCACGCAGCCGGGGTCTGACGAGTTGCTGCGACATCGGTGCCAGTTAGCCTACGTGCTGCTGTGGAACAAGGACTTCGACGGCGCGCGGGACCAGTTCCGCAAGGTGCTCGCGGCCCAGGCGGACCACCACGAGGCCCGGTTGGGGCTGGGTCTGGCCCTGGAGCGCAAGGCGCTGACCGAAGACCCGCCCGGTGACCAGAACCCGGCACTGGCGGAGTTCGCCCGCATCCCGGCGGGGAGCCCCCAATACGCGGAGGCGACGGCGAGCCGGGCCCGCATCCTGACGAGCCAGAAGAAATACAAGGAGGCGATCAAGCTCTACCAGGAGCTGAAGCAGAAGTCGTTGCTGACGGACGCTTACCGGCTGGCGTACGTGGAGACGCTGGCGTGGGACACGCAGTACGAGGAGGCCCTCAAGGAGCTCGAGCCGCTGAGCAAGCGGGCCCAGGTGCCGCCGGAGATCGCCAAGATCGAGGGGCAGATTCTGGCCTGGAGCGGCAAGACCGAGGAGGCCCTGCCGAAACTGCGTGCGGCGCTGAAGGCGGAGCCCAAGGACGATGATCTGCGGATGGATCTGACAGCCGCCCTGCTGGGGGCTCAACAGCAGGATGAGGCCATCGAGGTGCTGGCCGGCCTGTCGGAGGAAGCCGCCCGGTCGCTCAAAGCCGTGACCCTGCGGACGGACATCCTGACCTCGCAGAAGAAGTTCGATCAGGCGATCGAGCTGGTTCGCCAGGGACTCCAGTCCGACGCCGAGGACGAAGGCCTGAACCTGCGGTTGGCGGAGTTGCTGAGCTGGACGGAGCGGCTGGACGAGGCGATTACCATCTACCGCAAGCTGCTGGAACGCCACCCGCAACGCCAGGATGTGCGCATCAAGCTGGCCGAGGCCCTGAGTTGGGCAGGCCGATTCGACGAAGCCGCGACGGAGTTCCGCAAAGCTTTGGGCGAGAACGACCAATGAGACTGCAACCCGTGCATCGGTCCTGCGTGCTGGTGCTGTGTGCCGCCGCGGGGATGCTGCTGACGGCCGATCCGGTTCGATCCCAGACCACGGCGGAGGAGCGGGCAGCAGCCCAGGCGGCGACCGAGACCCGGGTCAAGCTGGCCACCACGCTGCTTTACGCCCAGCGTTACGACGAGGCGACGGCGGAGTTCGAGAAGGTTCTGGCGGTCGATCCGACTCACCGCGAGGCGGCCTTGGGGGCGGCCCGGGCCTATTTCTGGACCGGCCGGCCGCGCAAGGCACTGGAAGCGCTCAAACCGTTGACGGCTTCGGTGATGGACGCCGAGGTCACCGGTCTATGGAACGAGCTGCTGGGCGCGTCGGGTGACAATCTCGCCGCCCTGCAGGCGGCGCGGGACAGCATTGCCGCCAATCCTGACAACCTCGATCTGCGGCAGTCCGAGGCGCAACTGTTGATCGCTTTCGGCTGCTACCAACCGGCCATCGAGGCCCTGCAGAACCTGATCGCCCAGGCCCCCGCCGAGAAGCCCGATCTGGCGATGGACCTGGCCCTCGCCTACTTCATCGCCGATCGGTATCCCGAGGCCCGGGAAACGATGCGGCCGCTGGTCGACGCGACCACGCCGATCGGCAAGCGGGCGCGGTTGCTCATGGGCCGCCTGGCGATGAAGACCTGGGATTTCGCGGAGGCCCGACGGGTGTTTCAGATCATGCAGACCCGGGACGCGGGCGACCCGCGGTCGTGCCTGGGCCTGCTGACCTGCTCGATCCTGGATCCCGCCAGTGCAGAGATACCGCTGGACCAGTGCCTTGGGGTGCTCGACCAGCAGCCGGTGCGGCTGTTGCTGCACGAGGATGACGACGTGCGCGACTGGCTGTTCCTGCTGGTCGGGCAAATCGTGTCGCATCCGGTGACGCCGGAGCGAACGGAACTGGCCGAGCGGCTGGTTGCCCTGCTCGATCCGGAGCACGAGAAACCGGCGACGCGGATCTCCCGGGAGGTTCTGCAGCAGTACGCTGAGGACGGGCCGGAGAAGGTCGCCGTGGACGTGGAATGGCTGGTTCAGGCCATCCACGAGGAGTCGATCGAACGGACGGATCTGCTCGAGGTCTGCAACCTGTTGCTGGTGATGACCGCCGGCGAGCAGCTCGTCGAGGTCTGCGACGCGGCCCTGGCTTACCAGGAACACGACATCATGCTGACCCTGAACCGGGCGGAGGGGCTGGGCATCATGATGACGCCCGAGTACGTCGAGGCCTACAAGACGTACCTGCGGGTGCTGGAGCTGCTGCCGGAATGCACCAAGGCCCGGCGAGGTCTCGCTCGGGTGTACAGTTGGTGGCGGGCGTTCGACCGTGCGGAGGAGACGTACAACGAGCTGATCGAGCAGGCGCCGGCGGACATGGTGATCCGGCGGGAGGCGGCCCGCAGCCTCGGCTGGGACAAACAGATCCGGCTGAGCCTGGACGCCTTCGACGACGCGGCGGAGTCGCTGGGTGATTCCCCCGCCGAGCAGACGTGGCGGACCCTGCTGGAGACCGAGCGGGAGGCCAAGCGCGATTTCTGGTGGTCGAATGATCTGGACGGTCTCGAACAGTACCAGACGCTCATCGAGCTGGACCCGACGAACCTGGAGGCCCGGTTCGACCTGGCCCAGATCTACGCCCGGCACCGGCATTGGGAGGAAGCGGCCGGGCAGTACCTCGGCATCCTGAGCATCGACCCGCGGCACCGCCGGGCCCGCGAAGCCCTGTACAAAAACAGCCTCTATCATCGACCCGAGCTGCGGACGGAGTTCCAGTGGACGCGGGAATCCGGTCGGGGCGGCCAAGTGGACATCGAGACCACGCGTCTGACCGAGACGCTCAAGCAGGAGATCGCCCAGCGGACCGACTTCTCGCTCATCAACACGCAGATGTGGCACTTCTTCCGCGAGTTCGGCCGCCGACACATGGACGAGTACCGCGTCATGGGGCGCATCGATCACCAGTTCGACATGCAGACCCGCGGGCACGTCGCCAGCGGCTACGCGAACCTGGTCGGGTCGGGTCTCGATAACCGCTGGATCTGGGATGCGGCCCTGACGCACGAACCGATCGACCATTTCGGCATTACCGTCGGAGGCATGCGGAGGCCGTGGACGCGCAACTGGCTCACCCAGGAGCTCGGCCTCGACGAGCAGCGACTGTTCGCCCGGGTCTTCGGCGACGTGGATCCGTGGATGGATTACTTCGTCGAATACGGCCGGTCCTGGATCGACGAGGGCACCTGGTGGCCCACGAGCAAGAAATCGGAGGTTACGAAGAAGAACGGCCTGCACGAGTTGCTGTGGGGCGTCAACTACCGCTTCTCGCTTTTCCCGAAGATCCTGCAGTTCGAATACCGGGGCATGGCCTGGTGGTATGACCGCGAGGTGCCGTCCTACTGGTCGCCGGACGTTTTCGTCGTGCACCTCTTTCGGCTCGCCTGGCGGCACTACCTGAACAACGATCAGTACGTCGAGCAGAAGCAGTTTTACTACGAGGTCGGCGTCAACACGACGATCGACAGCGACGGCGTCGGGGGCATCGGCTACGACGCGGCCTTCGGCTGGGACATCACCCACCAACTGGGCTTCGAGGTCAAGTGGAACCAGTCCGCCTCGAGCACCTACGAGACACGATCCGCCTACGCCCAGATCGTCGCCCGATTCTAAATCGCCGCAGCCGGCCGTCGAGGTCCACGTTCAATCCGCGCAAGTCGGATCGTAGAGGTTGCCCGGCGGGGTGGCATGGGCCTGTACTCAGGCCCGTGGCCTGCCCCGACCCACCACGGGTCGGAGTACCGACCCATGCCACCCGCCGCGGCCGGATATGAAACCCTTTCAGGGTTTGGGGAGGACGGGCGGCTTCGTGCCCCAGGGTGCGCTGCGCGACCTTGGGCTGTGTTATTCAACGCCGTTGGCGTTGGGTCACAGGCGGCCAAGAGTTGTCTTGGGTTGCAGGCGGTAGCCCGCGCCAAGACCTCTGCGGTACAATAGAACGCTTGTTTCGGTCAACAGCCAGTTGTATGATTTAACAAGACGAAGCGCGGGCAGGGTAGCCGCACGGTTTTCCTGCGATCCAGACGAGGTGCATGATGGCCGAGGTGATTGAGGGAAAATGGGAGGACTTGGCCGGCCGCCAGGACCTTCGTGGGCGGACGGTTAGAGTCATCATCCTGGGGGAAAGCGGAACGCGAGCCGAGGACCCCTGGCTGAAGTCGCTCCAGGCATGGGCCGACAGCCACGAGCCGGTCGGGCACCAGGTGGACGACAGCCGCGAAAGCATCTACTCCGGGACCGTCGATGATCCTCGTTGATACCAATGTTGACGCGCCCCTCACAATGCCGCCTTCACGCCGCGGCGAGCAGGAGCGATT
>CAZEEJ010000142.1:0-15329 GCA_964511155.1 uncultured Planctomycetales bacterium
TACGAAAGCGCGTGGGCCGGCGGGACGTTGCCGGGTATTATGAGGGGCGCGTCTTGATTGAGTGGAAGAGGACGCGGCGGCGGATTCCCGAATAAACCCGCGACCGGCTTGCCTCTTCGCGATGATGTAGCGACAGCTCACATCGATCCCGAAACGCTCTAACTCGCTGACGCCACCAGCGCCAGACACTCATCCAGGCAAGCGACGATGAAGTCGCAGTCGGCCCGCGTCACGCACAGCGGCGGGGTGATGCGCAGGACGTTGCCGTGCAGCCCGCTCTTGCCCAGCAACAGCCCGCGGACCTTGGCCAGCTCCAGGATCTCCGCCGCCTGACTGACGGCCGGCTCCCTCGTGGCCCGATCCTCGACCAGCTCGATGCCGATGATCAACCCCAGCCCGCGGATATCCCCGATCAACGGGTACTTGTCCAGCAGGCCCCGCCGGCGGTCCATGAGGTGGCTGCCCAGTTCGTCGGCGTTGGCCTGCAGGTGCTCGCGCTCGAGGATCTCCAGCACGGCGAGGCCCTGCGTGACGGAGACCGGGTTGCCACCGAAGGTGTTGAAGTGCAGCCGCCGGGTCATCTGGCCGGCAATCTCCGCCCGCGTGATGCAGGCCGCCAGGGGAGCGCCGTTCCCGATCCCCTTGGCCGTGGTCACCATGTCCGGAACCACGCCCCAGTTCTCGAACCCCCAGAAATGCTTGCCGGTGCGGCCCAACCCGACCTGGACCTCGTCGGCGATGCACAGCCCGCCGTAACGCCGCACGATCTCGTAGACGATCTGGAAGTATTCCGGCGGCGGAATGACCACTCCGCCGACGCCCTGGATGGCCTCGGCGATGAAGCAGGCCACCTCCCCGCTGGTCTCGTAGCGGATGATCTCCTCGATACTGCGGGCGCACTTCACGTCGCAGGACGGGTAGGTCAAGCCGAACGGGCAGCGGTAGCAGTAACCCGGGGCGCTGTGGGCGACCTGCAGCGGGCTGGAGATCGGGTACTTCCACGTACCGATGGCCGTCAGGGCCATGGTCGCCTGCGTCCCCCCGTGGTAGCCGTTCCGCAGGGCGAGCACGTGCAGTTTGCCGGTGTGCAACCGGGCCATCATCGTCGCCAGGTCGTTGGCCTCGCTGCCCGAGTTGGCGAAATACGTCACACTCAGCCCCGACTCCGCGGGCATGTGCCCGGCCAGTTCGCGGGCCAGCAGGGCGATGGTCGGATGCAGGTAGATCGTGGTCGTGTGTACGAGGTGGCCAAGCTGCTCCGCCGCCCGCCGCGTCACCTCCGGGTGGCAATGCCCGACGGTCACCGTGGCGATGCCCGCCAAGCCGTCCAGGTACCGCCGCCCCGTGTGGTCCCACACGTACTGCAGGTGACCATCGACGATGCACAGCGGCTCGCGGTAGTAGGTGAACAGCCCGGGGCTCAGGTACCGTTCGCGCAGGGCGAGGATCTCTTCGGGCCCCGGCCCGGAGTACGCCGGCGGCTCATAGTCGCACGGCGGCAGCCGTAGCGATGATCCCGAACCCGCACCGTCTTCAGTCATCGTCGTCTACTCTCCCGTGTGCGCTTCGCCGTGTGCCCGTTCCCGTGTGCGCTTTCCCGTGTGCCCGTTCCCGTGTGCGCTTTCCCGTGTGCCACTGCTCTTGGAGCAGTGCAAAGAGCCGCGGGCTTCAGCCCGCGCGGTGCTCATACGTGGAGCAACCGCTCATTCCGGTCAAAGAACCGCGCGGGCTCAAGCCCGCGGCTCGTTGCGCCGCATCGGTCAGTCTGAGTTGTTCACAGCTCGCCGAACGACTTCGCCCACTCGATCCCCTTGGGGATGCCCGCCGTCAGCGGCGTCTGCGGATCGTAACCCAACAGCGTGCGGGCCTTCGAGATGTCCGCCACGTAGCGCGTGACCTCGCCCGGCCGGGCCGGCTTGTACGTCACATCCGGCTTCTTGCCCAGTGCCAGAGCGATGATGTTCACCGCGTCGACCAGCGTGCTGCCTTGGCCGCAGGCCAAGTTGATCGTCTGGTTGGTCACCCGGCCGGCCACCAGGGCGTCGAGGCCCAGCATGATGCCGTTGATGCAGTCATCGACATAGGTGAAGTCCAGCACTTTCTCCCGGCCGAAGACCGTGATCGGCTCGCCGCGGGCGATCTTACGGACGAACAGCGGCAGCACCCGCTCCATGCGTTCGATGTCGTTATCGAAGCGGCCGTACACGTTGCTGAACCGGAAGACGAGGTAGGGCAGCTCGTAGCACTCGGCATACGAGTAAATGAACGCCTCGCCGGCAATCTTGCTCGCCGAGTAGGGGCTCTCCGCCACCACAAAGTCCGCCTCCGCCTCCACCGTGACGTGCCGGTGAATGTCGCCGTACACTTCCCGCGAACTGCCGAAGATCAGCGGGATGCGGTGCCGCCGGGCGTAGTCCAGGGCGTTGAAGCACACGGTCACGTTTTCCAGCGCCCGCCAGGGCATCTCGACCAACTCGAACACCTTGGCATAGGCCGCCAGGTGAACCACCGCGTCGAACGGCCCCGCCGGCAATTCCTCCGGCTTGGCCGTCAGCAGGTCGATCCGGCGAGTGTCGATCTGGTTCGTCCAGGCGTTCTCCCGCCGGTCGATTCCGACAACCTCGTCGCCCCTCGCCAGCAGAGCCAACCCCAGATTCGTCCCGATCTGGCCGCTCGAACCTGTAATAAGGACCCTCATAGCCGCTCCATCCTCAGGTGGGTGACCGTTTCCCGCGGCCGGCAACCTGCCGGCCACGCCATACCGCGCGGCAGTATACTCCTGCGAGCCCACTTCGCCCACCGAGCCGTTCGCCAACGCGTGGCACGGGGTCTGTGACCGCTTGGGCTGCCTGGTGGATTCGACCGGCGAGCATGGCTCCTTACCACGACTGTTCGGCCGGTAAGCATGATTCCGTATTTGTCTCGGATACGACACACTCCGCACCCTCCGCAAATCCTAATCGGGGGCCAACCTTTCAGGCCTGTTGCTTAAAGTGGGGCTGCACGGCTTGCCCATAAAAAAAAGCAATGCGGCAGGATTTTACTCGCCAAAAGCCCGTCGATCCGCTAAGTTAGATGGGCAAGCTGTCGGTTGGGGGTGTGCGACCCCAGCCTGCGAGGAGCGAGGAGTTAAAGGAAGGAAGCAGGTGTAGCAGTTCGCGTAAGGATCTCCCCGTCTCGTACAGAGCCCATCCGATCTCTCTGTAACACCGGTCCCCGGCCGGTGGGCTTGTGACGTTTGTCGGTAGGCTCAAGTAAGCAGGTACCCCCGGCAAGGCCGGGACATGGCCATTGAACGTTCGTCCGGATTCCCAGAATACGAAGGAGGACAGTTATGAGCAGCGCGATGCGAGAGCGAAGTCGGACCGCGGGTCGGCCGCGGTGGTGGATCGGTGGATCGCTGGTCGCCCTGGCGGCTGTGCTCGGCCTGACAGCCATGCACTGGAACGAGGCCGTGGGCTCGGACGATGCCGAAGAGGGCATCGCGTTGGCGGTGGCCCAGCCGGCCGTCGGCGCCGTCCAGGAACTGCAGGTCGAGACCGCCGAGCCAATCGCCGGATCGATCCCTGCCACTCCCGCCTCCCCCACCGCGACCTGCAACCAGAACATCTACGCCAACACCATTGACTCGGGCTACTTCTACGGCCCTGGGGCGGGCTTCGAGGCCCTGGACTTCGGGACCAGTGCCGGTGGCACCGTCTGCAGCTTCAAGTTCGGGTACTACACCGCGCAGGCCAATCCCGGTACGATCACGATCCGGTTCTACAGCGGCACGACCAGCAGTAGCTGTCCGGGCACTTTTTTGGCCGGATGGAACTTGAGCGGGCTGCCGGGCAGCGGCGGCTACATCCTGACGTTCAACATCCCGGCAGGCCAGGAGTTCACCCTGCCGCCAGGAGCCTTCGGCTACTCGTATCAGATGACCGTCGCCGACACAGGGCCATTGATCTGCAGCGGCGGCAGCGGCCAGCAGGATCTGTTCTGGAAGAACTGCGCCCTTCAGTGGTTCGGCGGCTCGCCCTGGGCCGGCTTCTACATGGACCTCTACGCCGAAGATCCCGCCGTACAGGACATCCGCGTCGAGCCTACCTCGCTGAACTTTGACTGCACGGGCGCGTCGGCCCCGGCCATAGGCGTCGAGGCCCTCCCGCCGCCGGCCGACAAGCTGCTCGACGAAGAGAACCTCATCGCTGCGGCTTTCGCGGCCGGCCAAGGCAAGGTCGACGTCATCGTCAACCTCGCCCCGCCGCGACAACTCATGGCCAACACCGACTTCCAGGACGCCCAGTCCCTGGCCGCCTTGCAGCAAGAGGTCGCCCAGCGCCAAGACGCGGTGCTCGATACCCTGCTCGCCGGCGACTTCGATCTTGGCTACCGCTACGACAACATCGCCGCCTTCTCCGGCCAGATCAGCCAGAAGGCCCTCGATCAGCTCCTGGCCGATCCGCGGGTCGAGTCGGTTAACCCCGTCCGCATGTTCGAGGCCCATCTCGCCCAGGGCATCCCGCTCATGAACGCCGCCGTCGCCCGCGCCACCCACAACGGGGCGGGCATGTCGGTGGCCATCTGCGATACCGGTGTGGACTACACCCACCCGAGACTGGGCGGCGGCGGCTTCCCCAATGCCAAAGTCATCGGCGGATACGACTTCGGAGATGGCGACGCCAACCCCATGGACTGCCAGGGCCACGGCACCTGCTGTGCCGGCTTGGCCGGCGGCAACCTCGGTACGGTCGGCGACTACATCGGCGGCGTGGGCTATAACGCCAAAATCTACGCCCTCAAGATGGTTCCCGGCTGCACCGGCAGCGCCTCCGAAGCGGCCATGATCGCGTCCTGGGACTGGTGCGTCACCCACAAAAACGACGACCCCGCCAACCCCATCATGGTCATCAGCACCAGCTTCGGCGGCGGACGCTACTACAGCACCTGCGATGGCACCAGCCCCGGCATGACCACCGCAGCCAACAACGCTAACGCCGCGGGCATCACCGTGCTCGCCTCCTCCGGCAACGACGGATATTGCGACTCGATGGGCTGGCCGGCCTGCATCTCCAGCGTGATCTCCGTCGGCGCGGTCTACGACGCGAACTTCGGGACCTACACCCCCTGCGTCAACGCCGGCTCCTGTGCCACCAAGATCCCCACCGGCGGCTGCCCCACCGGGTATTACGTGTCCGATCCCACCGCGCCGGACAAGGTCACCGCCTACTCGAACAGCGCCAGCTTCCTGGATATCTTCGCCCCGTCCAACGCTGCCTACACGGCCGACATCGTCGGTGCCGGCGGCTATAACGCGGCGGGGGATTACACGCCCAGCTTCGGCGGCACGTCGGCGGCCTGCCCCTACGCGGCCGGCGCCGTCGCCTGCCTCCAGGAAGCCGCCAAGACCCTGACCGGCAGTTACCTGACCCCGGCCCAGGTACGCTCCAAGCTGGCCGCCACCGGCGACAACAAAACCGACTCCAAGGTGGCCATCACCAAGCCCCGGGTCAACCTCGGTAACGCCGTCGCCTCCCTGACGCCCTGTCCGGGGCAGTTCCTTACCATCCACAACGACGGCGGGCAGACGCTGAACGTGACCTCGATCACCAAACCGTCCTGGATCACGCTCGATCCGGCTCCCCCGTACGCCATCCCGGCCTACAGCTCCCTCACCATCTGCGTCACGCAGAACTGCGGGGCGTGTGCCGGCAGCAACCTCAACGGCAACTTGGCCATCAACAGCGACGACCCCGACGAGCCCGTCGTCAACGTCAGCGTCCAGGCCACCTGCCCGATCCTGGTCACGCCCCCGGTCGTCTCCCAGGCCATCTCACGCAAAACCCACCCCGGTGTCTATGACGTTTCCGTCCTGCTCGCCACCGCCACCGAGGGACGCGCGGGCGGCCCGACCACCGTGATCGTGACCTTCGACAAGACCATCCAACGCAATACCGGCACCAACGCCGATGTCCTGCTCACCTCGGGCAGCGTCTCCAGCCTCGCCGCCGTCGGCAGCCAGTTGACCATCCAGATGGCCGGAGCCCTCGACGATACCAAGCTGCGGATCACTTTCCCCGGTATCGCCGCCTCCGGCAGCCCGCTGGCCATCGTGACCGACGATGTCTGCTTCGGCGTCGCCTTGGGCGATGTCAACGGAGACAGTACCGTCAACGTCCTCGACTTGGTGTCGATCCGTAACAACCTCAACCAGGCCACGAACGGGGTCAACTTCCGGGCCGACGTGAACACGGACTCAACCATCAGCGTCCTCGACCTCGTGGTCGTGCGCAACAACCTGAATAACGCGGTTGTCGGCGTCTGTCCGTGAGAAGAGGAGTCGGAAGACAGGAGACAGGAGACAGGAGACAGGAGTCAGAAGTCGGGAGGTAGAATACGCGCGTCAGAGGCGAACGCTTTGACGCGTCCCCAAGCCCAGGGATAACAGGCCCCCGAATGACGCCCCCCCCAGGGTGTCCCAGTCACCGGGCCTGTTATCCCTGGGTCCCTCCCTGACATGTCTCCCCGGGAACCTTCGCTGACTGATCTGCCGCTTGCGGCTTCGCACCGGCCGTGCGCAAGCGCCGCTCGCGGCTTCGCACCGATCGCTTGCAGGATCCGCTGGTGGAACGGCCCCCGTCCCCGCTACTCCCCCTTACGGCAAACACCCCGGGTCCGGCGCCAGCCCCGCCCCGCTGATGCAACCTCTCAACAACGCCACGTCACTGGCATCCACGCAGGTGTCGCCGCTCAGGTCCGACGCTTGGCAGGCAAGGTCCGGTTGCGGAATTCCAAAACCGCTCAAGCAGCCCTGCAGCAGGGCGAAATCATCCAGGTCCACGTCGCCGTCGTGGTCCAGATCCGCCGGGTGCCAGCACGACCCGTATCCGCTCAGATCGCTGGCCATGAAGTCCGCCGGTATCCCGTCTCCGGGCGACAGGCCCACCAAGCCGTCCACCGCCGCCAGGCTCAGGTAGGTCAGCCGAATGGTCCCGCTGAAGAACATCTCGACCTGGAAGCTGTTGAGCGTACTCTGGCCCCACTCCGGCACGTTCTCATAGGTCACGACCACCCGGTCGGCGAGCTGCAGGTGAGAGATCCTTCCGCCGACGGACGGGTTGAAGTCGTCGAACAGGGCCGAGATCCGCGGCATCTGGAAGTGGGCGCCCAGTGATTCAGTCCACTGATCGTCGCCTTGGCCGAAAGTGATGACCCCGTTGCTGCCCACGAAGTACGAGCTGTAGCCGATTCCGTAGAGCCAGAGCTGGGCTCCACCCGAAATCGGTACCTCCACGTAGGCATCGTCGCCCAGGGCGAGCACGGTGGCAGTGGTCGGATCGACGGGGAAGATGGTCGCCTCATCCGTACAGGCCGCGTAGTAATCGCCTGACCCGTCCGGGAAGAAGGTCACCGCTCGGTAGGCCAGATCGTTGTTGTTCGTGAACTGCTGCGTGAAGTAATCCGGCTGCTCCAGCGTGGTAAACGTGTGACAGGCACCGCCCTGATCGTCGATGGCGAGGTTGTCGCCCGCATCCGTCGCCTCGACGCTGAAGAAATAGTCCGTGCCGTCTTCCAGGTTGCTCAACACGAACTGGTGGACCGTCTGCGGCACCGAACTGCCCGCACTACCGCTCAGCAGCCCACTACTCGTCCCGTAACGCACCCGCCCCACGGCCGGCTCATTCGTCTCGAAGGTGATCGTCGCCTGCCGCGCCGCGATGCCCGTCACCGCCACGTTGGAGATCACCGGCGGCACGCAGTCGATGGCCGCCGTATCCTGGGCCGCGGCCGGCTGCCCCGTGCCGTCATCCAGATCCGCGTACGTCACGGTCAACGTCTGCCCGTCACCGACCTGCAGGACCCCATCCCCCGTGGTTACCCCGCCGGCAACCGCCTGAATCGTGCCCGCGAACGTGCCCGAGTCCGCCGGTTGTTCCGCAAGGATGAGCACTTCCTCGTCGCCCCCGTCGGTGGTCAGCGTGACCTGCTCGCTCCCCTGGCCGACCAGGTCGCCGTCCATAACCCGGACGGTAACCGTGGCCCCGCAGGCATACGTCGACCGATCGAGCCGAACAATGCCCGCCGGTCCGGCATTGACTCCGCTGATGAGCAGGGAGTAGTGCTGCTCGCCGCTGACCAGGGCGCCCTTGTGGGTGACCGTCACCGTGTAGCGGCCGGGCACGGGCGCCGCAATCCGCACCTGCTCCACGTTGTCGCGGATGTTGTCCCCCGTGCTCGCCGCGACGGCCGGCGTGGCGGGGTTGAGCACGAACGGCAGGTAGGTCGGCGAGCCCCCGGGCCCGACGATCCGCAGATCGAGGTCGTTCACCAGCCGGATGGCTGGATCGTCCAACCCGGTGATCTCGCCCGCGGGCGGATCCGTCCAGCAAAGCGTGGCCCGGATCGGCTCAACGCCATCCCAGGTCAGCGCGAAGCTGTCGCTGGGGTGATCGCCGGCCAGCCGCCCCTCCACCATATGCGCGGCACCGGGGAAGTCCGCGTGCCTGCTGATGTGGTCCGCGGCGGCCTTGACGTTCATCAACCCCCAGCCCGTGCGGTAATCGGGCCCGGGGTTGTCCAGGTCGTCGGCTGTGTGGATGATGAGCCCCTTGAGCGTGCTGGCCCGCATGTACTGGTTCGGGAACACCCGGCCGTAGTGGTCGATCAGCAGCATCGCCGACCCGGCCGCGTTCGGCGACGCCATGCTGGTGCCCGAAAAGGTGCCGTAGGCGGCGTTGCTGCCCGAGAACGACGAGTACACGCTGACGCCGTTGGCGACGATGTCCGGCTTCACCCGGCCGTCGTCGGTCGGCCCCCAGCAACTGAACGCGCTCATCGTCGCCGCCGCCACCGACCGCACGCCGCCCGACACCGCGTCGTTCACCGCCCCGACGGTCATGATGTTCTTCGCGTTGCCGATGTGCCCGATGCTGTCGAACCCGCCGTCGTCCCACCCGTCGCTATAGGGGTCGGTCCCCGGGTCGTAGGTCTTCCACACCCAGGCGCTGCCGTTGTAGTACTCGAAACTCGTGCCCGCAGGCGGCGCGAAATCATTGCGGTCGTTGCCCGCCGACTTGAACGGCAAAAAATAGGGGGCGTCGTAGCAGACCGTGTCGTACTCAACCACGTAGTTCGAGTACTGACCGAAACCTCGCGACTCGCGCTCCGGATAATTCCCGTACCAGCGCGTCCCGTTCCAGCCGGTGATGTATCCGTACGAGTGGTTCGAGACCTGGATCATGCCCGCCTCGCCCGGTACGGACATGGCCCGCGAGGTCATCTCCCCGACGTCGTTGGTCCATTCGTACGAGTCAATCAGCACGGCTGGGGCCATACCCAGCGCACTGGGCATCACGCCGGCCGCACCGATCGTACCGCCGACGTGCGTGGAATGGTCTGCCGCGGAGGCACCGTCGTGGACCGTGACCCGCGTCCCGAACTCCTGGTGCGTCGGTCGGACCGCCCCGCCGTCCCAGACGCCCATCGCGATGCCCGTGCCGTCCACGCTGTACGGGGAAATGTTGCGGATCTGATCGGCCGCCGTCGAGATGGCCGCATTGACGTTATGCGTAGTCACCACGAAGACCTGTCCGTCGCGGATGGCCATCAGCTCCGTGAGTCGGCCACCGGGCTCTGTGGTTCGGACCTTATCGGCCCAGCCCTGCCGCTTGGCCGCCGCCTGGGCCTGCCGCTTGGTCGCCGTGCTCCGGCTCTCAAGCTGCCGGGCCCGCGCCGCCCGGACCTGCGGATCGCTCAGCCCCGCCCCGCCGTCACCCTCCGCCGCACGCAGCCCCGCCGCGCAGACCACCACCGACAAAACGGCCCCCAACCCCGCCAACACCCGGTTGCGACGCATGTATCCACTCCCTATCGGACGAACTGAGGCCGGAAGACCCACGATCCGCGCAACAAACCCCTCGCCGCCCGGACCCGCCTGCGCAGGGCCGCTGACTCCGCGATCCCCATGCCCTATTCTACCATCGGCCAGGGCGATTCCGAACAGAATCTGCCGGAGAAAGCACACTCTCGCATCCGGCTTGACAGGGCGGGTGGCGGCACCTAAGATGGCGATGGTCATACAGTGTAATACCTGTCCGGGTCAAATATGGGGCACTTCAGGAGGCATTCAGGCAGGATCTGTGCACTGGTGGTGCTGTGCTGGTTTGGCACCTCCACCGGCGCCGCGCTGGCCCTGCACTTGGCCTCGCAGCACCACCATGAGCCTTGCCAGAGGCCCCACCAGGACCAGAACCCGACCACGGATTGCAAGGTCTGCCAGGCTCTGGTTGCCAACCGATCCCTGGCGCCGTTGGTCGGGATGGCACCCGCGACGAACCTCTCGCCCATTCACCCGGGTGATTGGGTCCGCCCGGTTCGCGAGGCCCCGGTCCTTCAGATCTGCGACTCGCCGATCCGCTCGCGGGCCCCCCCCCAACGCTGAACATCCCCCGTTTCCGCATCAGTCCCCGTCTGCGTTCAACCGGGTTATCCGCGGGATCTGCTGCGCCGCTTTCCCCATTGGGCGGGAATGGCGGCGGGCGGCCGCCCGAGGTTGGTCAAGGTTCCCGCCTGCCCATCGCGCCCTCAACAGGTCGCCGGGCCGGGCGTGAACCGCTGGACATCCAAACCATGCGTCTCCGCGCCTTCACGCTGATCGAAGTGCTCGTGGTGGTGGCCATCATGGCCCTGCTGCTGGCTATCCTCCTGCCTTCGCTGTCCAAGGCCCGACAGGCGGCCCGGCGGACCATGTGCATGAGCAACATGAAGGCCCTGGAAACGGCCCACTGGATGTACATGACCTCCAACAACGGGTACCTGATCCGGGTGGGATTGATGCACGGAGTGGCGGCGGACAAGCCGGAAGTGGCCTGGCTCCACACGTTGCAGCGCTACTACAAGGATCGGCTCGTGGCCCGGTCGCCCGCGGACAACAGCCCGCATTGGCCTGTTGAACTCGGCGGCCAGGGGATCCCCGTGGAAGGCAAACTCGGGTATCCGTACAGGCAGACGAGCTACGGCATCAATAACTTTCTCGACGTCGAGACGGTTCCCGACCTGACCGGCAGACAGGTGACCTGGGCGAAGATCGAGAAGATCCCCAGCCCGGCCAGCATCGTGCACTTCGTCTACATGGTGGAGACGTGCGATGCGAGTAACCCGTACTACCGGCCCAGCGAGTGCCTGGCGGCGTCCGACCATCCCCACGTCGAGGAATGGGCGGACGTCTCCGATCCGCCGCGCAAGGCCGCCACACAGTTGGAGATTCAGGCCCACGGGGGGCTCAAGTGGTCGAAGGATTCCGTCAGCAGCTACGGGTTTCTCGACGGCCACGTGGAGATTCTTCAGTTTCAACGCGTTTACAAGGACATGGAACGCAACAAGTTCGATCCGGGCCTGCTGGTGAACTACCACCGGCGGTGAAAGCGAGGCAGCGAGGCGGCAAGGCAGCGGGGAGTCACCGCCCCCAAGCCCAGGGATTGCAATCCCTGGGCTTCGACCACGAGCAAGTTCGCTCGGTCCCGCCCGGATCGCCCTTGCGGCGAATGACAGAAGTACGAAAGGAGCATTCTGATGAAATACTCGGGTTTGTTTCTGATCTCGGGTTTATTCAGCCTGGCGGCCACTGCCGTCCATGCGCAACACGCGGACATCCGCCCATATATCGCCGGCGGACGGATCGTCACCGGCACGGCCGAGTTGGACGGCGGGATCGTAGTGCCGATCTCCAACCACGCTCGCGTGTTCGGCTCGGAGTTCGGCGAGGACGATCCCGGCCAGCCGTTTCTGGCGGAGGATCCGGGCTTCCTCTCCGAGGATGGTGCCTTTCCGGGGGGCAGCGGTCATTTCGTGGGCTTCAACGCGCTGGCCGGCCTGCGGCTCTGGACCGGCTCGGGCTTCGGGCCGGTGCCCGACTTCGAGACCCTGCAAGTCACCCGCGGGTCCCAGTCGATCAACGTCGGTGCGGCGCCGACGGCAGGCTTCAACTTCGCCGTCATCGACACCCACGGCGGGCTCCATGACCACATGGCCTACGAACTCTACGGAGCCGACGGCAACCCCGTGCCCGGCGACGGCGTCGAGCCCACGGCGGGTATCTTTCTCCTTGAACTGGAACTGACCACCACGATGCCCGGCGTGGGAGCTTCGCTGCCGCTCTGGATCGTCTTCAACAGCGGTGGCGAGGACTTCGAGGAGCACCACGAGGCCGCGGTCCAATGGGTGGAAACGCACTTGGTGCCCGAGCCGATGACGGGTCTGCTGTTGGCCCTCGGTGCGGGCCTGGCGCTGCGGCGGAAGCGACGACCGGATGAGGAACTGTGACGGGAGAGGGGCAACGAGCCGCGGGCTTCAGCCCGCGCGGCGCTTGTGCGTAAGGCAACCGTTGCTCTCGGTCAGAAAGCCGCGCGGGCTAAAGCCCGCGGCTCGTTATCCCGCCGCGGCTCGCTGTTCCGCATCGGTCACCGAGGACGCTCAAGAGGTACCTCCGTGAGGAGGTGGCCGCCCTTCCGGCGGTGTTACCGCGTCCCTGCGAAGCCGCAAGCGGCAGACCGGGCGGCAGAATCGGAGAAATCGAAAATGCGAACTCTCTTACTCAGAATAACGGCAGTGGCGGCGGTGGTCACCCTGGCAGGCGGATTCGTTCCCGTTCAGGCCTGCGACCCGGACGGTCACCTGGACATCGGCCTTGAGGTGCGGGCGAACCGGATCGAGACCGGTATCTACGACCTGAACGATCCGCAGAGCCCGGTCCTGCTCAGCCCCGGCGTGCGCGTGTGGGGCGGACGGTTTCAGGTCAACCCGCTGGACCTTTTTTTTGCCGACGATCCCGGCTTCGGTGCGCTCTCCGGCAGCGGCCTGCCCGCCGGCAGCCAGATCGGCTTCAACGTCCTCGACGACCTGCTTTACTGGGACGGCACCGGGCCGGTACAGTTCGGCCCCGTACCGGACGAGGAGCAACTCCGCATCCGCTTCGGCTTCCAGAACCGCTACGTCGGCACGAGCACGGGAACCCAGGCCGGCTTCAACTTCGAGAGCGTCGGTGCCGGCGGCACCGTCCATCGCCACATCAGCTTCTTCCTGCTCGGCCGCGACGGCAACAGCACCCCTGCCTCCGTCGACGGCGTCCAGGCCACCAACGGCATCTATCTGCTGAACATGGAAATCACCAGTACCGCCCCCGGCCTGGCACCCTCCGAGCCGATCTGGATCGTCTTTTCCAACGATGCGGACGAAGCTGGCCAATGCCTGCACTGCACCGCCCTGAACCACGTCGGCAGCCACATCGCCCACGACCGCCCGATCGCCGACCTCGACTTCGACCGCGACGTGGACACCGACGACCTGGACCGTTTCCTGGCCTGCGTGACCGGCCCGGGCATTCCCTGGACCGATCCCTGCTGCCAGAATGCCGACCTCGACGGCGACCGCGACGTGGACCAGTCCGACTTCGGCCTGCTGCAACGCTGCTTCGCCGGCCCGGGCGTGATCATCAACCCCGCCTGCGCCGCCGCCGTCCCATGATCCTGCCTCAGCCCGTGCACCGCAAAGGCGCGGTGCGGACTTCGCCCACAACCCGAGCATCACGGCTGCCCGGGCGTAATCTCGAACAGGGCGATCTCCAAAGGCTCCAACGAGGCCGCCTCGCTTTTCCAGAGGCGTCCATCCAGCCGGTGTGTGGTCGTCAATCCTCCGGTTGAATCGTATTGCCTCACGGTGTACCGGCCCTCGGGCGAGTTGAGCCACGGAGCCAGGTCGCACTGGAACGGGACGAGTCGCTTGCCCCCGCGATTCAGGACCAGGAGCAACGCGCGATCGGGCAGGACGTAGCCGGCCACGTGGGCACTCGGGCACGGTTCGCTGAGCAGGCAGTCGCCGATAAAACGCCCGACGGTGAAGTACTCGAGGAACTGCCTGCGAAGAGCCGCACACGTTATGAGCATCTTGCTCAACTCGGGGTGACTGGCGATCCAGTCGGAACCATTGACGGCCCCCGCCTTTCGCGGAAACACGTTGAGGTAGAGGTTGTCGAGAAACGCCATCGCAACCACATCGGGTGCCGCCGTGACGATGCAACTGATTCGCGGGGAAGGAAAGACGCTCGTGAAAGCCTGGCAATCCCGGAATCCACCCCAGTTCCAGGTGTAATCGAGATAGTCGGCGTCGATCTCCATGTTCCACAGTTCTTCGCTGGAGAAGGTGGACTCGGGGTCGACTTTCTTCGCCTCGGCGCGAACCTCGGACATGAGCTTGATGATATTCAGATTCGGCTCGGTCCAGAACTGGTCCCACGAAAGCGAGGGGATGCCAATGTCGATGTAGTGCTTGCAGGACTCACGAACCTCCTGCTGCCAGAGCGCATTGTTGGTATCGACGCCGGCACACTGAAGGAGCGAGATGTAGGTGGCCTGGAAGGGAGGAATGGCCTCGGGGTGCTGCGGCCATCCGCCCTCTCGGGGCACCGTCAGCCCGTACTTCGGACCCGTGTCGTGACCCGCCTGCAGAACACTGATGAAGGGAGCCACATTCACGCCCAGTCCCCGGCACGTCCTGATCGCGTCAACGAGATCCTGCTCCGTGCCCAGGTGGGGGTGAGGCGGGGGCAACGGCAGCTTGAATCCCTCCGTGTAACTCCACATGACCATCTCATCCAGCCCATGCTGTTTGCTTTCTCTGGCCAGAGCGGGCAGATCCTCAAATCTCCAGATGGCGTCCTGCGGGTCCTTGGGGAAACCCTTGCTCATCCAGAGCGTCCGGTACCCCAGACCGTCACGCACATGCCTCGGCATGGGATATTCCTTCTTGAGATGCGCTTCGGCCCACTCGGCGTAAGGCTCGATTCCCTCCGCCCAGCCGTTCGCGTGGGGCGTCAGAACGAATTCGCCGCTTTCCCATTTCGCGCCGGGCTCAATGGTCACCAGATGAACGCACAGCAGGCGAAGCTTTGGTTCTTCGGGGTCGAGGTGCAGGCGCACGGGCACCCGTGGATCCCATCCCCACGCTTTCTGGAACAGACTCAAACCGCCCGTGTAGCCGCCCAGGTCCATCCATCGCAGCCACATGTCGCTGAACATCCCCCCCGACTTGTACTCGACCATTCCGGCCGCGGGATCCTGGCAGAATTGAAGACTCAGCCGCCCCTCATCCGGTATCAGCTCTCGAAAGGGTGTGCGCACGAAGCCGGCCGTCCGAAACCGCGTCTGATCGGGCCCTTCGAACGGCACGAGGCCCATGAGATCCGGGAAAATAACCTGGCGCACGGCCACGTCGGAGTTGTTTTCCACCCGGCAACTCATGACGATGGATCTGCCATCCTCGGCGGCCTTGAGCGTTACGGTGGCCGCGACAGG
>CAZEEJ010000143.1:0-15305 GCA_964511155.1 uncultured Planctomycetales bacterium
CGGGGGCAGGGTCGGTCAGGTCGTCGGCGGGCACATAGACCGCCTGCACGCTGGTGATCGCCCCGAACCGGGTGGAGGTGATGCGTTCCTGCAGCTCGCCCATCTCGGTACCCAGCGTCGGCTGGTAACCGACGGCGGAGGGCATTCGACCCAGGAGGGCGGACACCTCGGAGCCGGCCTGCGAGAAGCGGAACACGTTGTCCACGAAGAGCATGGTGTCCGCCCCCGACTGGTCGCGGAACCATTCGGCGATGGTCAACGCGCTCAGGGCGGCCCGCAGACGCGCACCGGGCGGCTCGTTCATCTGCCCGAAGACCATCGCGGTATGGTCCATCACCCGCTTGACGTTGCCCTGGGCGTCCTTGAACGTGGCCTCCTGCATCTCCAGCCAAAGGTCATTGCCCTCGCGGGTGCGCTCCCCAACGCCGGCAAATACCGAGTAGCCCGCATGCTCGCGAGCGATACGCGCGATCATCTCCTGGACGATCACCGTCTTGCCGAGACCCGCCCCACCGAACAACCCGATCTTGCCGCCCCGGACGAACGGGGCCAGCAGATCGACCACCTTGATGCCGGTTTCCATCATCTCGGATTTGGGCGTCAGGTCCGCGAATTCGGGCGGCAGATGGTGGATGGGCCGGCTCTCGCTCGCCGCCAGCGGGCCCCGCATGTCGATGGGCTCGCCAAGCAGGTTAAGCACCCGCCCCAGCGTCTCCATGCCCACGGGGACACGGACCGGGTGTCCGGTGTCCTCGACCGCGGCCCCCCGCACCAGGCCGTCCGTCGAGCCCAGGGCCACCGCGCGCACCCGCCCGCCGCCCAGGTGCAGGGCGACCTCGCACCACAGCGTCCGGGCCGCCTCCGCGCCCAGGGCCCGCCGCGCGATCTCCACCTTGAGCGCATTGAAAACCGCCGGCATGTGGCCCTCATCGAACTCCACGTCGAAGGTGGACCCGATGACCTGGGTGACCCGCCCGATGTTGCTGCCGTTGCCCTGGCCCATCAGCGAAATACCTCGTCAAGCTTCGTCGCCTTCATCTTCTCGTCGGGCACACCCAACGCCCGCAACACGCCGATGGCCATCAGCGCGTCGCCCGCCGGAGTCATATGCACCCCATCGGTAGTCAGGTGGCCGCTCGCCCCGGCATCCGGATGCTGCTTCCGGTGGACGGCGATGGCCCGCACGAACAGTTCGTGCAGATCCACGTACCCGCACCCGCGCTGCGCCGCGACCTCCTTGCCCGCCCGCACGTAGAGAGCCAGCCGGCGGTTACCCTCCGACGCCGCGTTCTCCTCGATCACAGTTGGAGAGAGCAACACCACCCGGATGTCCGCCTCCTGGGCCGTCCGCACCATGCGCTCCAGGTTCGCCTTGTACGCGGCCAGCACCTGCTCGTCGTGTGGCTCGCCCAACCGATGCCACACGTCGTTGATGCCCACGTTGATGAGCACCCACGCCGGTTTACGCTGGATCACGTCCTTCGCGAACCGCGCGACCAGATCCTCCGCCTTGTGCCCGCCGATACCCGCGTTGGTGACCGGCGGCAGCTTCAGGTCCGGGTACTGCTGGGCGAAAACCGCGTCGATCGCCCGCACGTACCCCCCCGCCTGAGTAATGCTGTCGCCGATGGCCACCACGCGGTCGCCAGGCTCAACCAACGGCGCGTTCAGCAGACTCAGGACCGCCGCGAACAGATGCAACTTCTCCATGGGTGCTCCTTCGACATCCGTCATTTCAATGCTTCCGCCCCGCCGACGATATCCAGCAACTCCAGTGTGATCTGGCTTTGGCGGGCCCGGTTGTACTGTTGGCTCAAGCCCCGGATCATGTCGCCGGCGGCATCGGTGGCCGCCTTCATGGCCACCATACGGGCCACCTGCTCGCTGACCGCGGCGTCCAGGAAGCATTGGAACAGGCGAATCCTCACCGTCTCGGGCAACAGTTCGGCCAGCAGTTCACGCCGCGGCGGACTGTACTCGTATCCGCTGAACGGAGCCCCGGTGACCGCCTCCCCACGCCCGGTCGGCGGCTCGAGGGGCAGCAGCTTCAACGTCTCCACATGCTGACGAGCCGCTGACTCGAACCGCGTGTACGTCACGTGCACCGAATCGACTGCCCGCCGCTCGTAGGCGTCCATCATCGTCTGGGCGATCGGATCGACCGTGGAAAACTGCGGCCGGTCCTCGAACACCGCCAGTTCGGTCGCCAGCTTGTAGTTCAGAAACTTCAAATACGTGATGCCCTTCTTGCCCACCGCAAAGATGTCCACCTGCTCGCCCGCGGCCCGCCGGCTGTCCAGGTGCTCCAGAGCCGCACGCAGGACCGCCGCGTTGTACCCGCCGCACAACCCGCGGTTGCTGGTAATCACGATCAGTACCGAGTGGCGCGACTCCTCATTGACCCGCAGCAGGGGATGCTCCAGATCGGCCTCGTCGCCGGCCAGTTCCTCCACCAGTCGCGTGATACCCTGCGTGTACGCCTTGCTCGCCGTCGCCTGGTTGAACGCCGCCTGAAACCGCGCCGTGGCGATCAACTGCATCGTCCGCGTGATCTTGCGGATGTTCTGCACCGCCTTGCGGCGCTTGATGATGGTTCGCGCCTTGGCCATGCCGACTACCTTGCCATGAACGTCTTCTTGAAGCTGCCGATGATTTCCCGCAGTCGCCCGGAAAGCGAGTCGCCAAGCTCCCCGGTCTCGATTAACTCGTTCCGCACCTCCGGGTATTCGTCACGCACGTGCAGCAGCAACCGTTCCTCGAAATCGGCGATGCGGCTGATGGGCATGTCGTCGAGAAGCCCCTGCGTGCCGGCAAAAATACTGATCACCTGGTCCGCCACGTGGTACGGGCCGTATTGCCCCTGCTTGAGCAACTCGACCATGACCTTGCCGCGGTCCAGTTGCCGCTGGGTGGCCGCGTCCAGTTCCGTACCCAACTGGGCGAACGCCTCCAGGTCGCGGTACGCCGCCAGATCGAGCCGCAGCGTACCCGCCACCTTTTTCATCGCCTTGATCTGGGCCTTGCCGCCCACGCGCGACACGCTGATGCCCACGTTGATCGCCGGGCGAACCCCAGCAAAGAACAGGTCCGGATCCAGATAGATCTGCCCGTCCGTGATCGAGATCACGTTCGTCGGGATGTAGGCGGAGACCTCACCCTCCAACGTCTCGATCACCGGCAGCGCGGTCAGGGACCCGCCGCTCCGCGGATCCATCCGGATCTCCAGATCCCGCTGGGGCAGACCCTGCAGGTCCCGTTCCGCCTCGTGACGCCCGGGAACTCCCACGTAAGTCTTGTCGTTGACCCCCGTTCGCGTATCCGCCGGGGCCGATTTCGGCACGATCACATACCGGTTGGCCAGCTTCGCCGACCGCTCCAGCAGCCGGCTGTGCAGGTAGAACACGTCGCCGGGGTACGCCTCGCGCCCGGGCGGGCGACGCAGCAACAGGGAAAGCTGCCGGTAGGCCGTCGCCTGCTTTGACAGATCATCGTAGATGCACAGGGTGTGCTTGCCCTGTTCGTACATGAAGTACTCGGCCATCGCGCAGCCGGCGTACGGGGCGATGTACTGCAACGGCGCCGGATCCGCGCTGCCCGCGGCCACCACGGTGGTGTAGTCCATCGCCCCGTGCTCCCGCAGGGCCTCGACCACGCCGGCGATCGTCGATTCCTTCTGCCCAATGGCCACGTACACACAGATGACGCCGGTGCCCTTCTGGTTGATGATCGCGTCGATGCTGATGGCCGTCTTGCCGGTCTTGCGGTCCCCGATGATGAGTTCCCGCTGCCCGCGCCCGATGGGAATCATGCTGTCAATCGCCTTGATGCCCGTCTGCAACGGCTCGTCGACGGGTTGCCGCTCCGCGATGCCCGGGGCCACGGACTCGATCGGCCGACGATGCGGCGATTCGATCACCCCGCGCCGGTCCAGCGGTTCCCCCAGCGGATTCACGACCCGCCCCACCAGGGCCTCACCTACCGGCACGGACAACAACTCCCCCGTCGCCCGAACCGCGTCTCCCTCTTTGATCCCCAGGCAATCCCCCAGAACCACCGCCCCGATCGCGTTCTCTTCGAGGTTGAATACCTGGCCCGCCGAGCCGTTCTCGAACCGCAGCATCTCGCCGGACATGGCCTGGTCCAGACCGTAAATCCGGGCAATGCCGTCCCCGACTTCCAGGACGCGCCCGATCTCGGCCACGTCCAGCGCGCCGCGATACTGGGTGATTTCCTGCTTGATGACCGACGCAATCTCGTCCACTCTGAACTTCATGCCACTTCCACCGTGTCCGTGTACGCGTTGCCGAGGGTCCTATCCCGTGGAATCCGACAGGTACTGCTCGCCCCGGTGTACCTCGTGCGTCGTGCGCTCCCGGATCAATCTCCGCAGGGCCTCGATCCGCGACGCAATGCTGCCGTCCACCTGAACGTCGCCCGCATGGATGACCATCCCACCGATCAGCTCCGGACGCACCCGCTCGATCAAAATCACCGTCTTCTGCAACCAGCCGCCCACCACCGACCGGATCGCCGTCCGCATCTCGTGCCACAGCGGGACCGCCGTCTCCACCACGATTTCCTGCTGCTCGCGCTGGGCCTCCATCCGCAACTGCAACGCCCGCTGCACCGTCCGAATGAGCTCGCCCCGCCGCCGCCGGTTCAACACCTGCACCATGTTCAGCAGCAGATCGTTCACCCGCCCTCGGAAGATGCGCTCCAGCGATGCCGCCCGCTGATCCGAATCAATCGAAGGGTTGGCCAGGAAAGCCTCGAACGCCGGATCACCATCCAGATAAGTCACCAGGTCACCGTACTGACCGGCCACTTCCTGCTCCTGGCCCTGCTCGCGGGCCAGCTCCTGCAGCGCTCCCGCGTACACGTCCGCGATCGCCAACTTGTCTCGGTCTGCCTCGGGCATGGGCCACCTTGGATCGCCGCGTCAGTTCGAACTCGCCATCGGCGGCTGCTCACTCAATTCCCGCAGGGCGTCGAGCATCAGCCGCTGGTGCTCCTCCGGAGAAAGCTGCCGCTTCAGCGTCGACATCGCCAGCGTCACCGCCAGATCCGCCGACTGGTCGTACAAAGCCTTAAGCGCCGTATCCCGCGCAATGCCGATCTCGCGTTTGGCCCGCTCGATCAGGTACTCGCTGCTGCGCCGGGCCTCCTCCTCGATCCGCCGGCGCATGACCTCCGCGTCGCGGCGGCCCTCGTCGACGATCAGCGAGGCCTCCTCGCGGGCCTTCAGCAGCCTCTCCTTATACTCCTTCAGCCGGGCCTCGGCCGCCTCACGCTCACGCTGGGCCGCCTCCACCGTCTCGCGAATGAACCGTTCGCGCTTATGGATGCCCTCCATGATCGGCCGAAACGCCAGCCGGCTCAGGGCGATCACCAACACGACGAACACCGTGATCGTGTAGCCGGCCTGCCAGAGGTCCACGCGGAGCAGATCACCCCCGCCTTCGGCGGCCCCGAGCGGCTGGGCCGCACCCGCCAGCAACGCCCATGCGATCACCGTTCTGCAGGATGCCTTCCACATGGATCGGGGTCCCACAACAGCCTGGCTTTTCACTGCCCCGCCACCTCGCCGGCAGCCTTGATCACATCCAATACGTTCGAGCCCAGTAGCATGCAGATGATCAGGGCGAAGAAAGTGAAGCCCTCAATCAGCGCCGCCGCGATGATCATCGAGGTGAAGATCCGCCCCCCCGCCTCCGGTTGCCGGGCCTGGCTCTCCACCGCCGCGGCCGCAAGCTGACCGATCCCCTTGGCCGCGCCGATCGTGACCAGGCCTGCGCCCAGTCCCGCACCCAGCAGCGGCAGCCCATAGTCGTTAATCACCACTTCCGCCAACATCGGTAGCATCATCATTTCTCATCTACCTCCACTTCGCCAGGCTTGCCAGCACCACTCTTGAATCCGTGACTCGCGGCTAGTGCTCGGGACTGACCGCCGCGCCGATGAACAAACACGTCAGGAACGTGAAAATGTACGCCTGAATCAACGCCACCAGCACTTCCAGACAACTGAACGTCGCACAACCCAGGATGGTCACCGTCGCCAGTTCCCAGTCAAAGATACTCCGCAGGATCGGTATCATCAGCAGCAACGAAGCCAGCACCACATGACCCGCCACCATGTTCGCAAAAAGACGAATGGCCAGTGAGAAGGGCTTCACCAGGATGCCGATCAGTTCGAGAAGCAACAGGCCCGGGAACAGCAGAACGCCTAGTACCCCCGGCACGTGCGGCACCAGATGGTACCAGTACATCAAAAAGCCCCACAGCACCGCCCCGGGAGCCGACCGGCCGTGCTCCCGCTGGTGCCGGGCCTGTTGCACGATACCCGCCACGTGGATGGCGATGAAGCTGACCAGGGCCAGCCCCGCCGTCACCGAGATGCCCGCCGTCGCCGTCCCGAACAGGTGCCCCCGACCCCAGAACAGCGTCGAGACCGCGTCCAGCGGGACCAGCCCCAGCAGGTTGTTGATCAGAATAAAGAAGAACAACGTCCAGATGAACGGCATGAACCGGTCCGTCCGCTCGTGCAGCACCGGCCGGGCCACGCCCTCACGCACAAACTCCAGCGCGGTGTCAACGAAAGCATACACCCCCGTGGGAACCATCGGATACCGGCGACCGATCAGCGGAAAGAACACCAGCATGACGCCCGCTGCGATCGTCAGCATAAGCATGTGGCTGGTGAAGGGCACATGGTCCGTCAGCACGAACGGGCCGCGGCTCCAGGTGCCGAATTCAAAGGGACGCACGCGGAAAATCTCGTGCGGCAGGATGTGCTGCATCGCATCGCCGGCCGCCAAGAATGTCGGAACGCCTGTCATGCCGATGAATGTCCGTCCGCCGCGTCGGTCCTGCGGGCTGCCAGTCGAACCACCACCGCCGTCTCCACGACCAGCAGGCACAAGTAGAGCACGACCATCCACAAACTCAACAGCATACCCGGGTACCATCCCCGCACCAGGGCCACCAGTGTGGCCACCACTGCCGGCAGCATCCGAATCACCGTCGCCGCGAGCGCCGCCTGAAGAAGATAAGCGGGAAACCGTCGCTGCGCCACCGCCGCCGGCATGAAAGCCACCCAGCACGCCAGCAGGTTCACCGCGCCGCAGTACAGCACCGTGTCCACCTGCACCGCGTCAGCCCATCCGCCCGTCACCAGGAGCCCCACGCTGCCGGCCGCCACCACCATCACCAGCGATGTCACCAAGAGCACAATCATGGCTGACGGTCCTTCGTCTGGTCACGCGCACCCGGGCCGTCCTGGTTCGGACCATTCAGTTCCCGCATCATTCGGTAGGCTTCCCTGAGCAGCAGGTACAGGCCGCCGATCAAGCCGACAGCGCCGCCCGTCAGCAGGCCCCAGGGCTCGCTTCGCCACCGCCGGTCAGCCAAGTAGCCAAAGTAGAGAAACAGGCCCATCACCCCAGCGAACTCGAAGCCCAGCCCCGCCCACCTCCAGTACGCGCGTCCGCTGGTATCGTCACCTGTCATGTGATTGCGGGCCGACCGCAGACCGGCCGCCCCCACGGCCGACACACGATCGACGCAGGCCCCTTGAAAGCTTCACAGTCTAGCGCCCGCTTTTTGCCCCGTCAAGCCGCATCTTCGCGGCTTCGGGCTTGAAATGAGACGCCCCGGATCGGCGCGCACTACCCCGATCGGGCACCGGGCGAACTTGTTCGTGTCCGGACCCCGCTCTGAGCACCCGGAACGCGTGCAACCGCCGGGAGTGCTTGCCTCTTCGTGATGTAAGAGCGGAAACTTCTACGCCGGGACCTGCGCCAGCAGCGGCGGTCGCCGACGGCGACGACGCTTCTTCGGAGCCCCTGGAATGCGAATGACCGGTTTGCGCGGCTCGGCTTCCGCCGCGATTTGCAGTGCTTCCTCCGCCGTCGGCGCGAACAAATCCGCGTTCACCTCCTGCCACAGCCCGTCCGCCCGGTTGAAAACCCCGCCCGAGATCATGATGTTCATGGTTGGGTTGGCCCCCACCTCGCGGATCAGATCGATCAGCCGCCGAACCTCAGGAACGCCGGCGGGCGTCGTACCGAAGACCAACAGTACATCGGGCCGCAATTGCCCCACAATGGCCAGCACTTCGTCGTTCGGCACGCCCCCGCCGACGAAGTAGGTCTCCCAGCCATCAGCCTCGAACAGGTCCGCGCACATCTGAGCACCCAGCTCTTCCGGCTCGCCGTCCGCGCACGCGATCACGATTCTCTTGCCGATCGCTGTATTCCGCTCGAGATGCGGCTGCAGTTGATCAGCCAGGCAGCGGTTGATCCGCGTCGCCATGTGTTCCGTCGCCAGATTGATGCGATCCTCGCGATAGAGCAGGTCCACACGCTCCATCGCCTGCCAAAGCACCCGTCGGTAGAGCCGCCGGGCATCCAAACCCCCGGCCATCGCTTCCGCCAGGACATCCCGACAAGCCTGTCGTTTGCCTTCCAGCAAAGGTGTGACGTACCGATCGAGCAACGAATCCGCTTTCATCGTCAATCTCCCCGCAAGCGGAGGATGGCAACCGGGCTTGGCCGCTCGGGGCCGCCCAGGCACCTGTCATCCCGTCCACCGCCTCATGCTGGGGAAGGAAGCCGTCCGCCTGCAAGTTCGTGATACCCGCCGGTCGCTCCGCACCGGCTACCTCAGACCTGTTCAGGAAAAACGGGTTCTATCAGGCATGACCCGCTCATCCCATCGTTCCTGTCCATCTCTCCTACAACGCTTGACTGGTGTCAAGATGGGTAAGATACGTATTCTAGATGGTTTGCTATCGGAGGGCCACCGGTTTTTTCTTGAGGGAGTTTTGCCGGCTCCTCTGCGGCACGTCGCCGCGAGCGGGACCGGGAGGGCAGTGTCCGATAAGCTCGCTCCAAGGTCCCCCGCAGTCGCGATCCGGCGCGCCCCGTCTTCGCCGACATTCGCGGCTTCGCACCGGCACAGCCGCCGCTTGCGGCTTCGCACGCACGCGGATCCCCCTGCCCAGCCCGTGAACGCCGGCCTACTGCGGCTGGCTGGTCGGCGTCGTGCCGGGAGACAGTCGCCGCAGCTCCGCCTCCAGACGCTCGACTTGGCTGGTGAGGACGTCGATCTGCCGTTGACGTTCCGCCAGATCGTCCTCCCATCCGAGACGGCTTTGCGTCAGGCGAGCCATGGCCTGCTCGACCTCCTGGCGCTGGGCCCCCATCTCCTGCGCAACGCGACTGGCTTTCTCTTCCGCGGCGGCCAACGCGGAAGCCAGCCGTCGCGTCTCTTCCTGCAGGCGGGCCAGCTCGCCCTTCAGTCGCTCGTTCTCGGCGGCCAGTCGGTCCCGCTGGGCCGCCAGACGGTTGTCGTTTCCTGACTCGCCAGGTTGCTGGCGGAGCCTTTCCAGCTCGAGCTGGCACTCGTCAGCCTGAAGACGTGCCTGCTCCAACTCGGTCTGAAAGTTGCACGCCGTCACGCAGAGCGGCATCACCAGCCCCAGGATCCGCCGCCCGCTCATGACTCGACCTCCGTGGACTCCTGCCCGGCGACGACGGACGGACATTTGCATATCTCGCGAAGCAGGGTCGTCGCGTAGCAGCCGGACTCCAGGCGGAATCGCAGCAGCACGTACGGGCCGTGCCCATCGCGGCCGGCGTCGACGCTCCACTCCTGCGGCTGAAAGCGGAGCGGACGCCGGGCACCGCTGGCGACCCGCTGCCGAACGCTGCCCCACTGCTCGGGGCTCACGTCGGCCTCGGCGAGCAGCGCCGCCTCCAGCTCCCCCTGCCGGCCAACCGGGGCGCGCATGCGCTGGCCGAACAGCGGGCCCGTCGGGCTGACTTCGAACGCTTCGCATCGCGGCTGCTCGCGATCCACGTCCTGGACCTCGAACACGGCACCTTGCGGGTGCCGCCACGCGAGGTCGCCCAGCCACAACACATCGAGATGATCGAGCCTGCGGGCCACGGCCTGGTTGAACAGGTGCGACTGGAAGGCGGACAGGTACAGCCGTTGGAGGTTGAGATCGACGGCCCGGAAGCCCTTGCGAGCGTTGCCCCTGGCTTGGGCCAAAGCGCGGCACGCGCGGCGCTCGTTGGCGAAGTTGTAAGGCCAGGCGTCGGCGGCGGCGTGGTAGTCGCCCGCGTCGTAGAGCTGCCGGGCCCTGAGGATCTCGCCATGATCGCACGGGGCGGGGCGGCCGAGCATCTGGGCCATGGCGGACGCATAATCGCCGTGCAGGAGGGCCAGCCCGATCTGCCAGGTGTCGCCGCGCATACCGAACCGCTGTGGCCCGAAGTAGTTGGGCACGCCCCGGTTCGCCAGCGTCCGCATGGCCGACTCGACCTCCGGGCGGCGATCGGGATCGCAGTCGCGCACCTTGACGGCGAACCGGTTGCCGGCGAGGTGGCCGAGCTTGAGCTTGTTGCCGTGGCGGGAGACCTCGCGCACGCGGATGCCGCGGAGGTCGAGGGCGGCAATGCGTGCGGGGTCGACGTGTTCGAGACTGAGCGTCTGCGTGGTGACCGCGTTGGCATCCTTGAGGCCGGCGTAGCCGATGTCGCGGGCGGCGACGCCCAGGGCGCGGGCGACCTGATGCACGGCCTGCATGGTCGGCAGACCGACCTTCTCGATGCGGAAGTACACGTGCGTGCCCTCGCCGCACGGCGGGTAGAGCGGGACTTCCTCGACGGCGAAGTCCTCGGGACGGGCCTTGATGCGCCCGCCCAGGCCGGGAACGTCTGCGGTCAGGTACGGCAATTCATCGGGGTGCAGCAGCGTCATGGTGCGTCGGGATCTCCCCTCGATTCAAGCGGTCGAGAAAGGCGACAAGCTGGTACTGGGTTTCTACCGTGGGCACGGGCACCTGGAGCCGGGCGGCATGGCGGACGGGCTCGCCGAGGATGGCTTCCACCTCCAGCGGCCGCCGCTCCTGGTAGTCGATGAGCATCGAGGGGCGGTACGGCCCCATGGTGGCGGTGTTGGCCATCATCTTGTCGAGCATGGCGGGTACGTCGATGTGGCAGCCGTCGGCGTTGCCCGCGGTGCCGGTCTCGATAATCAGGCGGCGGGCGAGAACGTTTAGGCCTGGATCGGCGAGGATCTCGCGGGTGGTGACCCCGCCGGCACTGACCGCCACGGTGCTGAAGGGGATGTTCCACATCAGCTTCTCCCAGCGGGCCTGGCGGAGCGACGGGGCGACGTGCGTCTCAAAGCCTGCGTCGGCGAAGAGGCGGGCGAGTTCGGCGGCCTGGTCGAGGTCGTCGAGCAGGTGCCCGAAGGCCACGCGGCCGTAGTCCAGGTGGTGCACGACGCCGGGCTCGCCGCGGTTGGCACACACGAAGGCCAGCCCGCCCAGGATGCGCTCGGGGCCGAACCACTCGCCCAGGCGTTGCTCGATGTGGAACCCGTTGATCATCGCCAGGATACGCGTGTCCGGCCCGACGCAAGGGCGGATGAGCGGCTCGGCCGCGTCGAGACTGGTGGCCTTGAGGGCACAGAGCACGAGGTCGACGGTGCCGATCTCCGCTGGGTCGCCGCAGGCCGTGACGTGCGGCAAATGGAAGTCGCCTTGCCAGCTTTCGATCCGCAGGCCGTGGCGACGTACCGCATCGAGGTCGCGGCGCATGAGGAAACGCACGTCATGCCCGCACCGCGCAAGCCTGCCGCCGTACAGGCACCCCACCGCCCCCGCACCAATCACCGCAATCCGCATCGATCCATCCTCGCGCACGCCCTCGGCTCCCGCGCGGCCTTCGACGCCCACCCGGCCCCATACCCTCGCCCGGCCCATCTTACCGCCCGCCGTCACGTGCTCAAGGCCACCCCCAACGGGCCGGCACCATGGCGGTCCGTCACAATTCCAGCGGCGGAGATCGGCTCCGGCGGGTCAGCATCGCCGTACCGCGACCGTAAGAAGGCACAAAGGCAGAAGGCACAAAGGCAGAAGGCACATAGGCAGAAGGCACGAAGAGCGGACTTTATTCCCGTACCGCGACCGCCTGCCCTTTACGTCGCGTGCGATGTCAAGGGTAAGGGAGCGGACTTTGTGGGCGCACGCCACGCACACGAGGCCGTCCGCCGTATCACGACGGGGGCTCGGCCGTCCGACAGAAATCGCAATCGGAAAATGTCCGAGAGTCACCCTTGACCGGCACCCCGCGTTCGGGGTATGTTGGAGATAGCTGGAGGGGTTGCCAGTGCCGGGGCGATTCTTGGCCGCACGCGGGGTAGCCGAGCCATGAGCCGGGAGGTACGAAAAGGCGTTTTCGCCGAACGAACCGCGGGTTTCAGCCCACGCGGTCCTTCGGACGGCGCGACCGCCGGTATCCACGGCGCCGCCGGATACCCTAGCCCCTCTCGAACCGCATTAAGGGCGGGTCGCCGGGCGGCCGGCAGTCGCCGAGCCCCAGGGCGCGGCCGGCATTGCCGACGACGGACTCCACAAACCAACCGGTCACTTTTTCCCAGTGCCCCCTTTTCTCAGTTGTCCCGCCTTCTTGATACCGTGGCGGCATTTCCAGGGCCGGAGCACTCCGCCGATAGAGCACGAGTCCGTTATTGCCCAACAAGGAGTTTCAGATGTTGAGGTCGGTTCGCCTAGTATTGACACGTACCGTCGCGGGTGCCAGCTGCCTTCTTTTTGTTGGATGTTCGAATCCGATTGGCTGTTCCAGTCCGCTGCCCTGGCCGGAAAGCCCGCTGTATGAAACGCCCACCAACGATCCGAATTGGGTCATGCCCGCCAGCAAGGAAGAGGCCATGGCGGCCATGGAGGGGCACTATGCCCACTACGACATCGTCGCCTACGAGGGCGAAACGGCCAATGGCCCACTATCCGCGTTTATCGTCTCGTATGGCTACACGGATCTGATCCTGGAAGATGAGGAGCTTGTCGCCTACGACACCTTCTGTCATGCCGAGTACATCGCCAATCAGCCCTTCGACACGATCTTCTCAGATGCAGCCACGCAGGCCATTGAGCCCCCTGGTGCAATCGTCGATGTGTACGCGGACGATGGCGTATGGAAGCTTTACCGTCCCGCGACGCCGACGCTCAGCGGCATTGACGGTGACCCGAACGTGCCGCTTTCGATGGACCGCAACGATCCCCTGATTAGCGACGACGACAACGACGGAAAGCCGGGCGTGACCGTGATCGTAAACTTGTTCGGCTTGATTGAGGGGGAGATCTATATCGCTCGGCGCGAGATATTCCAGAACGACTTGACACTTTACTCCGATGGCAGTCTGTGGGGTAGCGTCATCGATGACTCGGAGCAGCTCGTGATCGGGGCATCACTCGCGATTCTGGACACGCCCAGCAACCCGCCGCAGCGGCGCGATCCCGGCCTGAATCCGATCATTCTGATCCCGGTCGCAGATGACATTGATACGTGCGAAGAACTCATGTCCAATCGAGATTCACTGTTTCCTCCTGAGCCCGGATTCCAGTAGAGATGCAGATGGTGCGAAAGTGAATAGAATACCCGTTGCCATTCTTGCTTTTCTCATGGCGGCTTCCAGTCAAGGCTGCGCCCGCTTGCCTGACACCGACAAAGCCGTGAGCTCGGACCTCGAATTGCTCAGGTGTGGACTGACGAAATGCACGCTACAGATGATTCTTTGCGTGTTGGAACCTGCTTGCCGTGACACCCTCGCATGCAACTCGCAATGCGGTTCAGCAGGAGCACGGAGTGATCAACAAGCCTGCCACTTGTTCTGCCAACTCGCTCAAGGCGAGAAGAGCGAGGTCTACAGTTTCCTGGTTCAATGCTTCGCCGACAACGGTTGTTTACCAGCCTTGCCCGAGGGCACGGATGGCCGATGCCTGGTTACCAGCGAGAACTTTCACAAAGTCCATGTTCTCGGGAGCCTTGACGAGATTGAAGGAACGTGGCTGGAGGTACGCGGCATGAACTGCGGTGTTCCCGGTTCAGGTTGGGAAGGTGGCTACGATGACCTTCCTTGCAGATCCAGCTCCTGGGTCTACCATGCGGACAAGTGGTGGTATCACACGTCCTTCTGCGCTCCCACGAAAAGCAGAATGTGCAACGAAGAGGGAGTTGTTTACTTGATCGCCGATCCCAGGCTGAACGACCAGGAACCGGGCTCGCTGGAAGTCATCTACGCCAACCCACCCCTTCAACCTCAGCATGAACGCTGGTACATTCTTTCCAGACCTGATCCCGATTGGATTATGTACACCTACTGCGGCTCAACTCCGGTCGGCGAGTACGCCGGGGTGAATGTCATGACCCGCGCACCCGAGCCATCCAACGCCGCGATGCCGCCCGAAGTGGATGCTGCCTTTCGACAGACCGCCAGAGAATTCCATTTTCCCTATGAGGACATGTGCAGCACAGATCAGTCTCAATGCCCTCCCGTCACGGCAGAACAGGATGTGCAGGACTGGGCCGACGGGTTGTGAGCGGTGGTGAAGACTGCGTCGCCCTCTCAAGAGCTTCACGGCGCTTCCGGGGCTCCTGGGCTCGTTCTGGTTGTGGTGTTGTCTCTGCCTGGCGCGTGGCAATGTTGCAGAGGAGAGGTGAGGAAAACGGGACGGAGCCCGCTTCGCTGATCGAGGCGTCACCTCTGCCTATCGGCTTTTATTTGTCCCGTCCATCAAGGGACCATGCCCGGCTTCCTTTTCCAAGGAACAGCGGCACACGGGGAGCTTGCCGCGTCTGTGATGCCCGGGGCAGGCGTGCTCTTATCCCTGGGCGGGACGCGGGGGAATCGGCGGCGGCGGTTCGGCGGGTTGGGCCGCGGGCGTCTCCTGGCCCATCATCCGCTGGATGGGCGCGATCACCCGGTTGCGGAGCTGGATGTATGAGCCGATGAGGGACATGCCCACCGCGAGGACGAGAATCAAGTTGAACACCCCTCGCCTCCAGCCGCGACCGACGGCCTCGCCGAGATAGCTGCGTTTGTTCTGCAGGATCAGGAAGACGATATAAGCGATGGGCAGCATGGAGAAGGCGATGGCCGAGGCCGCAATGGGCAGCCACAGGGGCGCGGGGAAGACCACGCCGAACATCCCGACGGCCGGCAGGAGGCTGAAGAGCTTGTACCGGCCGGGGGTGTATTCCAGGCCGAACATTTCACACACCGTGAAGCCGCAGACCACCATATGGGCGGTGATGGCCCCGCAGGCCATGCCGAAGAAGCCCAGGTTGAAGATCAGCCGCCCGCCGTATTCACCCAGCAGGGGCACGAGGCTCTGGGCCGCGTCGATCGGCTTGAGGTCGGTGAGACCGGGAGCGGACGCCAGGTTGGTCCCGAATGGCGGCTGGTGCAGGGTGCTGGCCATCGCGATCATGA
>CAZEEJ010000144.1:0-15188 GCA_964511155.1 uncultured Planctomycetales bacterium
TTGGTCATTGGTGCTTCGCCATTGGTCATTTCGCCCGCGGATGGCGAGTTACGCCTTATTGCACAAGGCGGGCTTCGACCGCAGCGCCTTCATCTGTGTCCATCCGTGTGCATCTGTGGTTCCATCCGCCCCCCACCCGCTCTGCACTGCTCAAAGAGCAGTGGCACACGGCGAGCTTCCACGCGACCCGCACTGCTCAAAGAGCAGCGGCACACGGCACTTTCTCACTTCTCACTTCCCACCTCTCACTTCCCACTTCTCACTTCTCATTTGCCGCTTCGGCCCATCATATCGCGACGCAGCGCTGCGCTCATGTGCCCGTGTTGGCGCTTGCCGTGACCAGGTTGGCCAGCGAGGTCAGGGCGGACTGCTGGCCCTGCAGGCCCGCCAGCGCCTTCTCCATCGCCTGAAACTGGGCATAGAGCCGTGCCTGCTTCTGATCCAGCATGCCCTGGATGCGCACGGCCTGGGCCTCGAACTGTTCGATACGCTGACCCAGGGTGGCGTTCTGGCTGGCGATCAGGCCGCCGGCACTGCTGGTGATGGCGTCGAGTTCCGCATTGAGCCGGGCGGCGATCCCACGGTTGACCGTCGCGCCGTCCTCGTCCGTATCGACCCAGGTGAGCATCTTGCGGACGGCCTCGGGGTCCGCCGCCAGCGCCGCCCGGAGTTCCGCCTCGCCGTCCACGGCCGTCTGGTTGGCCGTGCCGGAGGCCAGCGTGCGGCTCAACGTAAGCCGGACCCCCTGCCCGCCGCTGGAATCCACCATCACTCCGATGGACCGTAACCGGCTGTACGGCAGGTCGGGATCGTTGACCGAGGACTCGATGACGCGGAACAATCGCGACTGGATCTGCTGAACAACACGTTCACCCTGCAACAGGCCGCGTGCATTGGTCTCGGGAACGAAACGCGTCAGCTCGGCGATGCCGTCCATGGCGTCATTGAAGGTCTTGATGAAGGTCTTGACGTCGGTGACCACGCTATCGACGTTCCGCTGAACGGTGACTCGAACGGGACTGTCGCTGGCGGAGACCAGGTTAAGCGTCATCCCGGGCACGACGTCCGTCACCGAGTTGGTAGAGCTGGTGATGATGATCGAGCTGGCGGAGCCTGGTTCGCCCACCACGACGGCCGCGTCGCGGGCCTCGGTGAGCGTGTTGAGTGACAGGCCCGGCACGTCCGTGCTGAACGACACCCGACCGATGGTCCCGGAGGACTTCGAGGAGAGGACCAGCCGGTACGGGTTCTCGCCCGTTCCGTCGTTGATGATGCTGGCGGTGACGTTGAGGCCGGCCCCGTTGATCTTGGCAACCAGCGTGTCCAGGGTGTCGGAGGCGGAGACGTCGATACGTCCGGCAAAGCTCCCGGTGAGTATACCCTCCTCGGCGGTACCGAGGATGCCCAGCTCGGCGGCAGTCGTTGCGCTCCCTTCGGCCGCTACAGTGAGCGTGCCGCTGCCCTCAGTGGTGTCCTCGAGTTCGATACCGTCACCGTTGGCGTTGATCCGAGCGACGACGCCCATGCCCAGATCGTTGATCGTTGCGAGCACGTCGCCGACGGTTTTGTGCAGCCCCTCGCTGAGCGAGACCAGCCGCGAGGTGCCATCCGCGGCGGTGATGCGGAACCGACCGAAAGTCACGCCCCGGCCCTGGTTGAGATCCGCCAAGCGGGTGTTCTCGGAAATGTATTGGAGCTGCAGGTCGCCGCTGACCAGCTCACCCGCCGATGAGGATGTCAGGCCGAGGGACTCAGCCATGGCCCCCGTAGCCGAGAGCTGCCCGCCCCCCTGAGTCGGGTCCGCGATGCGCAGGCGCGTGCCGCCCGGATCGATGGCCGCGGTGAGCCGGCCGTCGGCGTTGATGGCGGTCAGCACGTCGGACAGGGTCTGGGCATTCGACAGATCGAGGTCCACGACGGAACCGTCCCGCCGGGTGAAGCTCAGCGGGCCGGCCGCCACGCCCTGGCCGCCATGCAACGAGGAGAGCAACACGGTATTGAGACCGGCCAGCAGGTGCCGCGTGCTCAGTTGTCCGCCGCTGCTGACCGCACCCTCCAGACCCAGGTCGCGCAGCGCCCGGGAGCCGTTCAGCGCGGTCACTTCCGTCGCCAAGCCGCCGGTCGTGTGATCGGTGAAGACCAATCCGTTTGCGGAATAGGCCACCGACAGGCGGCCGTTGTTGAACGCACCGTCGCCGTCACGGGCATACTCGATGGCCCGCAGCATCGCCCCCACCGTGTCCAGCCGGTACGTCTGCGATCCGGTGAGCGTGCTGCTGTCCGACTCGCCGGCGATGCCCAGATCCGCGGCCGCGTACCCCGTGACGTCCTCGATTTTCAGGTTGGACACGGTCTCCCCGCTGGCGTCGGACAGCACCAGCTTCGAGCCGGTGATCGCGCTCAGCGTGACGCCGATATCCGCGCCGGCAATCGCGTCCTTGACATCCTGGATGGTCTGGGCCGCCGTCAGATCGACCTCTGCCGACTCGCCGGCCCGGTTGGTGATCCGAATGACGCCCAACCGCACGCCGTTCCCGTCGTTGAGTTGACCCAGGGCCGTGTCGAACCGCAAACTGTTGGAAAAGTTCACCTGCAACTCGGTGCCGTCCGCCAGACGGAAAGCCAGGTCGGGCTGAATGCCGTCGAACCGCAAACCGACACCGTCGTTGAGTCGGGCCAGCCGCGTCGCATCGCTCAGGGCGACGAGATCGTGGCCGGCAATCTCGCCGCTGGCGGTACTGCCGGCAAGGCCCAGGTCGGCGGCCGCGTACCCGCCGCCCAGGTCGATGATCCGCAGGTCCGTCGTGGTGCCTCCGCTCTGGTCCGTGACCACGATGGCGTTGCCGCGCACCGACGCCCGGACGTCAGCCTCGTTCTGGCCGTTGATGGCATTGAGCACGTCTTCGACGCTGAGCGCCGCGGTCAGGTCCACGTCGGCCGAGTTGCCGCTGCGGTCGGTGATGCGGATCAGGCCCCGGCGCACACCTTCGCCGTTGTTAAGGGCACTGAGGGCCGTGGTCGGAGCGACGTTGGCCCGGGCGGATTCAAAGACAATGCTGCCGGCCCCAACGGGCGTCGCGCTGCGGTCGCGGAACCCGCGGGAAACCAGTTGGTGCGAGCTGACCAGGGAACGGACGGTGAAGCTGTACGAGCCGACCGGCGTGGTGCCGGTGGAACTGGCCGTCAGGACCTTGTCGTTCGAGCTGGTGGCGGTCGTCGCGGTGTACGAGCCGGCCCTGGCCAGGGCGGCGACCGCCCCCTTCAGCGCCGTGAGCCGGATGTTCAACGCCGTGTAGGCGGTCTGCTGGTCGCGGGTGGTCGCTATCCGCGTCTGCAGAACCTCCAGCGGCCGGGCCTCCAGCGCCATGAGCTGGCTGACCAGGCCCTGGATATCCAACCCGGAGATCAACCCGATCCCGGAAGTGATCGTTCCCATGTCCTCGCCTCCGCAGCGCGCACCATCCACGCAGGGTGTATCATCGGCGGCCCGGGGAGACGGACTTCATCCGGAGTACCCGCGGGCAGGCCATCAAGTCGCGGTTCGTTCAAGAGCGGCTGCGAACCGGGTGATTATCGGACCAGCCAACCCCCGCAGTTTGGGCGGGGGCCTGTCCCGTCCATGCGTCAGGCTTTGTGGCCGGCACGGCCGGGTCAGCACCTGCTACCCGGATTCGGCAGTCAGGCAGCGGGCGAGGCCCGGGTCGGGTATACTGGGCCGCCTTGCGGCAGGGGCCACGTACACGAAAGGTGCAGAGGATTCAGCCATGTCGAATGAGCCGGTCGCCGCGGTGCAGGTTCTCGATCGCGTCCTGCTGGTCGTCGTCCAGAAACGGTCGCTGGACGATGCGGCCACCGCCAGCCTGGTGGACGAAGTCCTGACGGCCGCCGCCGCTACCCCCCGTCTGCCCGTCGTGCTGGACCTTGGCCAGGTGCGCTTCGCCCCCAGCGTAGCCCTCGGGTCACTGGTGCGCTTAAGCACCAGCTTCAAGCTGGACGGCCGACAGATCGCCCTGGTGGGCCTGGACCCCCGCGTTCGCAACGCCATCCGCGTCACCCGGCTGCACGAGGTTCTGGAGATCCACGACACACTGGAGCACCTGCTGCGGGACCTGCCGCCGACACCTTGACCGCACGTTCCCGGGGGCGGTTCGGGGCCGCGACTGGGAGGCAATGATCAGGCTCCGGGTGGCCGGCGACCGCGAAAAAAAACTTGCGATATAGCCTACGTTTTGGGGCGATAACCCTACTGCGGAGCAGGCAAAGGGTTACCGGCTCAGCTCCGTCTGTAAGTCGTGAACGCATGCCTGTGAGTTGTGGACAGGGCAAAAAATCCGTTTGCCTATGGCCGAAACGTGTATTAGATTCCTATTGCGACGCCAACGTCGCGAACGCCAGGCACCGAAGCCAGTCCCGGCAACTCCGGTAGAGCGGTGGTGTCCGATCCGAAGATCGTCGGTTGGCCGGCAGTAATGTACGGCACGGCGAGAGGTGAACCCATAGCCAGGATCGGGGCCCGGAGCTCGAATGATCAGGGATTGCGCTTGGTGCGGAAACCCTGTAAGGGTTACCTTGGTCCTGCTCGTACGTGCTTGCACGGCGGGCGAGGAGTAAGGTCAGGCGGAGGTCGATCGAGACTCTGAGACGCCGGGCGGCGCTCGCGTTCATCGCGGGCTCGCCGAAGCGTGTGAGAGGAGGTCGGGCGGAATCCCGGCCAAGGCCTTCGCGTGCGAACCCTAGGAGGGCCAATCCCAGGGGAGTCGCCACTTCCCGGTGTGCTAAACACATGCCGGGGGTCGTGGGGCGCCTGGAAGGGTCAAAGCCCAGGAACCGCGGCCTGCGGGGCCGGCCTTCAGCCATCGGCCGAAGGAGTAACCGCGGGAGAAACGGTAGGTGGGTTCATTCCGGCGGAGACGTCGGGGTACCTTCTGCGGCGGGTTGGCTCCGAAGGGAGAATCCCATGAGCGCTGCCGGTGCGAAACAAAACCGGCGCGGGATCGAAGGGCGGAAACCGTCAAGAGGGTAACCAAACCCTGAAGGCGGAACGAAGCGGGCAGGCAACGTCCGCGGTGTGTGGACCTTCGATTCCTGATGTGCTGAAGGGAGCGGAAGCCCATGAGAGGAGTTGGCGGGCTGCGGCCTGCCGGCTAGGTCGAGGCGAGTGATACTCTGGAGGAAAGCGTAACTCGAAGAGAGGGTTCGGCTGGGAGTTTAACTACGACCGGCGTAACCTGTTGAAGGAAAACCGCACAGCCGGGAGAAGGCTTAACGGCATAGCGGGGTCGCCTAACCGAACAGGGCGATACTTCAGCGGGTCAGGTACTCTGAACGAGGCGCAATTCCGAGAGGATGCCCCTGCGGTGGTGACATCCGGGGGCGGACGACTCGACCGAATACTCTGAAGGGCACAGGCGTTTGCGGCGGGCGTCGTTTTTTTGCGCCCACCTTTTTACGCGCGGACACGCAGCTTTACGCGCGCACACGCAACGACCCCGTGCCGCTTGCGGCTTCGCACGGCGGCGTAAGAGGCCGCGCAGCAATAACTTGTACGCTTGCGACGCGAAGCGGCAAGCCGGATCGCGTGCTTCACTCGCAGATCGTCCAGGTTATTCTTGTGCAACGCCAAAGAGGCAGGCACGAACCGCCCGGCCGCCCCGCGATCAGGCTTTGAGGCCCTTGAGATCGGGTTCGAGCCGCTCGTTGGCCTTGATCATGTCATCCCAGGTCAACATGCCCTGCTGGTAGGCGGCGTTGCGGCCCAGGACGCAGGTCAGGTTGCTGCGGACCGAAGGTGCGACGGTCTCGTTGGCGTAGTGCCCCTCGGTGACGAACTTGTAGAAGTCGCGGACGTTGTTTTCCGCACCGCTCCGATAGAGGTCCGCGAACGGCTCGCCGTCGAACTTCTCCTCCCCATGGACCCACACGCGGCCGTAGTAGTCCGAGTCGATCGTGCCCTTGGAACCGTAGACACGGCAGGCGATCTGGTTGGGTGCCCCGGGAGAGCACTGGTTGCCCATGAAAGTCAGCACGACGTCGTCGGGGAACCAGAAGATCACGTGGAAGTGGTCGTAGATATCGCCGTACTTGCGAAGCCCCTTGCTCCCGCCGGCGCCGAACGCCCGGATGGGAGCGGCGTTGAGGAACCAGGTGGCGACATCCAGAGCGTGGATGTTCTGCTCGACGATGAAGTCGCCGGACAGGGCCCTCGTGCAGTACCAGTTGCGAAGGCGGTCCTCCGGCGTGGCCGGCGGGGGCATCGCACCGGCACCCCAAGGGTAGCGGGCCTCGCCGCAGACGATCTTGCCGAGGGCGCCGCTATGGACCATGCCGGCCGCCTTCTGGTAGGACTCGTCCGCCCGTGTCTGGAAGTCGACGAGGAACACGAGCTTCTTAGCCGTCGCCTTCTTGCCGGACTCGCCGATGGACAGGCAGCCGGGCACGTCCACGGCGATGGGCTTGGCGACGTAGACGTGTTTGCCGGCGTCCACCGCATCCGCCGACTGCTCGGGATGGCAGTAGGTCGGTGTCTGGATGACCACCCCGTCAAGTTTCTGCTCCAGCAGTCGCTTGTGCCCGGACAGTCCCGTGAACCGCCGGTTGTCGGGGATCTCCGTCTTGCCGCCGAAGGCGTCCACGCGATCCTGGTAGTAGTCCGCGCAGGCGACGAACCGGTACTTGCCCTGCCGGCCGAAAAGAGGGACGAGCCAGGTTCCGCGTCCGCCGCAACCGATCATCCCCAGGGTGACGGTCGAGTTGGCTTCCGTACCGCGCACCAGCGAGGGCTTGACGATGGTAAACGCGGCGGCGGCCGTCCCGGCCAGAAAGCTTCGACGCCCCACCTGGCCTGTTTGTGTCCGCTCCGACATGAGTGCAGCCTCCATTTACAGGGCGGCCCTGGGCCGCGACCAGACTCTCCAGCCATGCTCAGCGGGCGAGCTGCGCGCGCAGCCACGCCAGACTCTTTTCGACGTTCCCCGGGGCGGCCTCGCACTCGATCGAAATCACGCCGTCCCAGTTCATTTTCTTGAGGATCTCGATACACCCGGCGATGTTGTCCGCGTTCACGCCCTCACCGATGGCGACCACGGAGGTGGCGATGCCGGTCTCCGCCCCGCGCACCGCCGCGGCGAGCGATTCGCTCACGTCCTTGATGTGGCAGTGCGATACCTTGTGCCGGAAGCGGTTCAGGAAGGCCACGGGATCCTGGCCCGCGATGAAGGTGTTGCCGGTATCGAAGTTCATCCGCAACCAGGGCGAATCGAACATCGTCAGGATGCGTTCCATCGTATCGGGGTTCGTGGTGTAGGGTCCGTGCGGCTCGACGTTGATGATGATCTCGTGGCTCTCGGCCCATTCGAGGATGACCCGGTAGTATTGCCGGATGAGGGCCATGACCTCTTCGTCGCTGTAGCCGGCCGGCCGGGTCGCGCCGTCGGTGGTATCCACGCAGGGGCAGCCGAGGGCCCGGGCGAACTTGATGGCTTCGATGGTGTACGGGATGCCGCGGAACTGGCCGTCCGGTCCGGACATCGGGTAGGCGGCGTCGAGCTGGGAGACCTTGAGCCCCAGCCCATCCAGGTAACTCTTGAGTCTCAAGGGGTCGACGTGCAGGGGAATATGCGGGTTGTACCCCAGCCCCTGCACGAAGTAATCGCCGTGGATGCTGCCGAACTCGACGAACTCCATGCTGTGGTCGTGGGCGAACATGCAGGGGACGTGGTAGGTCGCGTCCTGATGCCGCCAGTTATCCACGTGCATACCGAGGTTGATCATGCAGGGGCTCCTTGCTCCGACGGGACGGCGGACCGCGGCAGGAGGCCCCGACCGGACAGGCCGCGTCGCCGACTCACCACCGCCGTCAGCATATTAGACCGGCGCCGATCCACGTCAAGCCGCGCGGCGATTTGCTGCAATCCACGCCATCATCATGCGTTTATCTGTTTGTGGGCGGGGGGCTCGTGAGGGGTGCGCCTGGGCATCGGTGGGCGGGTGGCCCATTCCCGCCGCGACGAAGGCGGGCCACCCAGCGTAGCGGCCGCCCCCCGTGGCGGCCGGGGTGGCCCATCCTTGCGCAGCAAGGGTGGGCTCGCGATGATCGAGCGCGTGAGGAAGCGTGTTCTACCCGGCGACCTTCCCGCATCCGCATCATCGTGAGCCCACCCATCGCGTTGCGATGGATGGGCCACCCGCCCGGCGAAGCGGCCGAGGTCGCGGAAGGGGCGAGCCGGGTTTGGGGCATTCTGGACGAAACTGGCCGGCGGGTTATGATACGCTCGGCAGCCGACTGGAGGTACGCAATCAGTGATTCTGGTGCAATGCCCGCATTGCGAACGCCGCTACCGCACCAAGACGGAGGTGATGGGCCGACCTGCGGTTTGCACCCGGTGCCGCAAGCCGTTCAAGATCGGTGACGCCCGCCCCCCCTTCAACTGGAACGAGGCCCGCACGTCGCTCGATTCCTGGATCGGCGTCGAGCCGCCCGAGGAGGTGGAGGGCCTCAAGCACTGCATCATGTGCGATGCCCCCATGCAGCCGGGCGACTTTCGCTGCCCTGAATGTGGCGTGAACCAGTTGACCGGGCTGGTCCAGAAAAGCCGCTACAGCCCGGCCGAACCCGGCAGGCCCTCCCTGTGGGCCCACATCCCGTTGAACTGGATTCTCGGCGTGGCGCTGGTCATCGTGGTGGGCTTCGCGATCTACTGGTTCTTCGGCATGGTCAGCAGGTCGGCCTCGAATGTTGTTGACAATCTCACTGACCAGGCCCTCGCTGCCCCGGCCATCCGGTTTCTGCGGGAGGGGGGCGACGACTTCGACTTCCTCCGGCAGTTCAGCGGACAGGTCAACGACGGCAATCTGGCGCGCGTCCTGCCCCTGCTCAAAGCGACCGACCCGACGATCGCCCGGGCCGCCGTGCTTCTGATCGGCTACGGCCGCGTCACCGACGTGCAGCCGCTCGTAGAATTGGCCGAGTCCGAGGGCACTGCCAGCCAGGCCATGCGGGTTCTGCGCACCATCGGCCCGAGACGTCTGGCCGAGTTGAGCGTCGATGCCTCTCCCGCGATCCGCCGGTCGGCCGCCCTGGCCCTGTGCCTCGTTGTCGAGCTGGATCGGGACAGCGAGACGCTGCGCACGCTCTCGGAACCCGCGTCCCTCTCCGACCGCATCCGCTTCCTCAACGAGCGCTCCCGTCCCCGGCCGCAGGCCGTCGGTCGGTTCGCCGTTGCCGTCGCCCGCAGAAGGGCTCCCCTCGCCGCCGAGGTCGAACAGGTCGGCAACGTCTTCTACATGCGGCTGGGCGCGACCGAGTTCCGCACCTCGGTCACGCGACACCGCACCTTCGAGATCCCCATCGAGCACTGGTGCGCGGCGACCGGCCCCGGCGTCGATGCCACCGCGGTCCGGCCGCTGCTGGCCGGTACCGTCGTCCTCCAGAGCCCCCTGGGCGTCGGGTGGCAGGGCGCCATCAACCTGACCGCCAAGCAGCCCATCCCAGACCGCCTGCCCGGCTTCCTGCCCATCCCCCCGCCCGACCCCGGCCGCATGATCGAACTCGAGGTCGCCCTGGAACGGTGAGAGGGGGGGGAGAATCTACGCCCATGAGCGAACACGACGCACCGACCACCGCCCCCGAGGCCGTCCTGGACCTCGTCCGCCGATTCGAGCTCCACCGCGAGGCCTACCGGGCCGGGGTCTACAACGAGACCCAGATCCGCCGCGAGTTCATCGACCCGCTGTTCAAGGCCCTCGGCTGGGACGTGGACAACACCGCCGGCTACGCCGAGGCCTACAAGGACGTGATCCACGAGGCCGCCGTCAAGGTCGGCGGCGCGACCAAGGCCCCCGATTACTCCTTCCGTATCGGCGGGCAACGCAAGTTCTTCGTCGAGGCCAAAAAGCCCAGCATCGACATCCGCGACGATCCCTCGCCGGCCTTCCAGCTTCGCCGCTATGCCTGGTCGGCCAAGCTGCCGTTGTCCATCCTGACCGACTTCGAGGAAACCGCGGTCTACGATTGCCGCGTCCGCCCGGTGCGCACGGACAAGGCCTCGAAGGCCCGCATCCTTTACCTGCGTTACGACGAACTGGCCAGCCGCTGGCACGAGCTGGCCGACGTGTTCACCCGCGAGGCCATCCTCAAGGGCTCGTTCGACAAGTTCGCCGCCTCCGCCGCCCGCAAGAAAGGCACCGCCGAGGTGGACGACGCCTTCCTCGCCGAGATCGAAAGCTGGCGCGACAGCCTCGCCCGGCACGTCGCCCTGCGCAACCCCGGCCTGTCGCAGCGCGACCTCAACTTCGCCGTCCAGCGGACCATCGACCGCATCATCTTCCTGCGCATCTGCGAGGACCGCGGCATCGAGCGTTACGGCACGCTCCAGGCCCTGCTCAACGGCCCCGAGGTCTACGCCCGGCTCTTCGAGCGCTTCCGCCGGGCGGACGAGCGTTACAACTCCGGCCTGTTCCACTTCCTCAAGGAGAAAGACCGCCCCGAGGCCCCCGACGACCTCACCCCCGGCCTGGTCATCGACGACAAACCGCTCAAGGAAATCCTCACTCGCCTCTACTACCCCGAGAGCCCGTACGAGTTCGCCGTCCTGCCGGCCGACATTCTCGGGCAAGTCTACGAGCAGTTCCTCGGCAAGGTCATCCGCCTGACCGCCGGGCACCGCGCCGTCGTCGAAGAGAAACCCGAAGTCCGCAAGGCCGGCGGCGTCTATTATACGCCCACCTACATCGTCGATTACATCGTGCAGCACACCGTGGGCAAGCTGCTGGAGGGCAAAACGCCGCAGGAGATCGGCGGACTGACCGAGACCTGGAAGCCGGCCAAGAACCGCCGCCCGCTGTCCGTGCTCGATCCGGCCTGCGGGTCCGGCTCGTTTCTGCTCGGGGCCTACCAGTTCCTGCTCGACTGGTACCGCGACTGGTATGTGAGGGACGGCCCCGAAAAACACGCCGCCGGCCGCGTTCCCCGCCTGTTCCAGCACGGGTCGGGCGAGTGGCGGCTGACCTCCGCCGAGCGCAAGCGCATCCTGCTGGCCCACATCTACGGCGTGGACATCGACTCGCAAGCCGTCGAGACCACCAAGCTCTCCCTGCTGCTCAAGGTCCTGGAGGGCGAAAACGCCGAGACCCTCGGGGCCAATCTGCGTCTCTTCCACGAGCGCGCCCTGCCCGACCTGGCCGACAACATCAAGTGCGGCAACAGCCTCATCGGCCCCGACTTCTACAACGGCCAACAACTGACCATGTTCGACGAGGAGGAACGCCTCCGCATCAACGTCTTCGACTGGCACGCCGAATTCAAAGACATCATGAAAGCCGGCGGATTCGACGCGGTGATCGGGAATCCGCCGTATCTTTCATTTTCTGGGCGACAGGCTGTCGATCTGTCCGATGAAGCACGACGGTACTACGAAGCTCGCTATTCGACTGGCGGATGGCCCACGTCTCATGGACTCTTCATCGAACGCGCTGTCCGTGATCTGTCCTTGCGGATTGTCTCCTTCATTGTTCCGGACCAGGTTGGCCACCTGGATGGTTATCGAATTGTCCGTGATACTTTGGAGCAAGGTAGCAGATTGGCCCACGTCCGGTATTGGGGAGAGAAGGTTTTTACTGGTGTTACAACGCCCGCGCTCACGTTCGTTGCCGACCGAGGGTACATCGGGCCCACAACCATTGTTCTGACCGATGGCACTGATCAACAGTTAACCGTTGCTTCAGGCAGTAAATGGACGGCGGCGAAGAACGATGGCTTGCTGCAGAAGCTGCAACAGGTTGGGCGTTCACTTGGAGAGATGGTCGCCGATCCGGGCGTTCATACGGGAAACTGCTCGGGCAAGCTCATCCTTCCACTTTCGGTTCCGGGGGTTGGAGTCGTTCCGGTCCTCGAGGGGAAGCAGGTATCGCGATACCGCTGCGAATCGCCCGTTAAGGGAGTTCAACTGCAGTATAAAGCCCGCTCTGGGGAGTACTTCACGATCCGGCCGAAGGATCGTTATGTACGGGCGGAGTTCGTCATCCGACAGACGGCGCCATACCCGATCGTAGGGCCGCGCGAACACGCCGATTACTTTCGGAACTCGCTTCTCGCCCTGTATCCGCCACCGCCTCCGCTAGACATACGGTTCTTCGTCGGCCTTCTGAATTCGCGTGTAATCAGGTTCGTCTACTGCGCAACCGTGCAAGAGTCCCAGCAGAAGGCTTTCCCGCAGGTTAAGGTCCGCAGTCTGCGACAGCTTCCAATCTATTGGCCCGAGGTTGAGAAACAAGCGGATCAGCGCCTACATGATCGTATCGTCGAACTCGTACAATGTATCCTCGATCTACACAAGCAGCTTGCCGGGGCGAAGACGGCCCACGCCAGGACGGCCACTCAGCGTCAGATCGACGCGACGGATCGGCAGATTGACCGGCTGGTGTATGAACTCTATGGCCTGACGGCGGACGAGATCCGCATAGTGGAGGAGGCGACCTAATGGGATCGATCAAAGATGCATTGGCCGTTCTCAGGAACCCGAAGCTAGTAACTGCGCTATTGCTGGCTTGCATCCTGTTATTGATCCTGCCCGCCGGCATCATCCCCGGCTGGACACAGTTCCGATCGCAGTATGCTCCATGGCTCGTTGCCGCAGCCGCTGTTTTCGTAGCGATGCTCTTTACCGAGCTTGGGGCTCTCATCCTCGGCGGGCTGAGAGCGCGACAAGAACGCCAGGGGCGCGAACGGCACGTTGTGGTCCGTCTCAACCATCTTGATCGTGCTGAGCAGGTACTCTTGCGTGAATTCTTCTTCCAAGGACGCAACACCATCAAAGTGCCAATTGAGCTTCCGGTGGTGCTGGGCCTTGTACAGGGGGGCGTGCTTGTTGTGGTAAGGCGGTCATTGCAGCACTGCGGCGCCGGGCCTGTTGGCATCGTGACACTGTCGGATGTTGCGAGGCATAACCTCTCTGAGGAAATGCTCGGATGGTCGGGCAACTGCGAGGATCACGAGGATGGCGAGCTGCGCCAAGAGCGGCCATCTTACATTCAGGAGATACTGCAACACCAGCAGGTATGGGAATCATGACGGCCAGATGGACCAAGCCGTCTACGCGTTCTACGGCCTGAGGGCCGAGGAACTCCGCATCGTGGAGGAGGCCTCCAGGTGAGGCGGCTAAGAGTGTTCATATCGAGCAGGGCGGATCTGGCAGCCGAGCGATCAGCGGTTGAGGCGGCTCTCTCCGAACTTGATATAGAGGGATCTCGCTTTGAATCATGGCCTTCGTCCCCGAGTAGCCCACTTGACGAATGCTTGAAGCAGGTTCGTGACTGCGATGCGTTTGTGCTAGTTTTCGGTTCCACCTATGGTCGGAAGACGCTAAACGGAAAATCAGCGACCCACTTGGAGTATGATGAAGCCCGACGCTGGAACCTGCCTGTGTTCTCCTTTATCCTTGCCGGTCCGGAGAGAGACCCCGACCAGGCACGATTCATCACAGAGGTTGAACCGAACCACTTTCACGCGAGAGAGATAGTTGATCTCCCCGGTCTCGCGAGTGCCGTGAAACAGAGCTTCCTCCAGTACTTTGTGCACTGTTTCCGTAGTATACATGCAGCCCCGCCAACGTCAGCCATCCGTGAGCCGGAAATCCAGCTTCAGGCTCCCGGGGAGCCTCTTCCGTCCAACGCTCGTGATGCCTTTCAATTCCTGCGGACGCTTTACGAGCAGAACGACAACCGGAGGATTCAGCAGCTCTCCTCGGATTGCGAACGGCTGTTCCCCAACAACAAGGTCATCATGAGCTTCGTGTACATGGCCGAAGTAAACCTTGGCATGAATGGAGGAGCCTTCGATCAGAGAAGGATCGCGGATGCCATTGAGTTCTGGAACTCCAATGCAAATCGAGCACGCAGCAATGAACATCGGGCGATTCTTGCTTACAACATTGGTAATGCGCTCAGTGTCCTCAAACGCTACCCAGCGGCTATTGCCAAATACAGAGAAACTCTGGCAGCTCATCCGGCGTATCCACAGTGTTGGAAAAACCTGGGAACCGCATATGTCGAAATTGGGGATGTACGGTCTGCAGTGGTCTGTTTCGAGACCGCACTGGAGTTCAACCCTGCATTGCCCGAGGCGCTCTACTCGCTGGCGACGATCCACCTTACCCAAAGGAACGATCCGGAACGCGCGCTGAGGTATCTCGATCAGCTCCTGCTGGTTGGCGTGCCTAAGCATATGGAGGCCGGTGCTCAGGCATGGAAATCACACGCGCTTCTGCGACTTGGGGATTATGCTGGCGGAGTCGTGTGCGCCGAGAAGGCCATCCGTTTAAGCCCGAAGAATCTGTGGGCGTGGGTAGCGGCTGCACGTCTGTACGTCCTACTTCGACACCAGGATTCGCACTGGCTTCGGCCCGCGCTGTCTTTCTGGGAGCGTTTTATCGACGAGTTTCCGCAGGAGGCGGAAGCGTGGATCGAGTTCGGCCATGTCGCCTGGCGTTGCGCTGAAATCCAAGACGATGATATCTGGAAGCAGCGTGCGGTCACCTACTACCAGAAGGGTATCCTGCTTGGCCACGTTACCGATGAGGTTGCGAACGACAGAGTGGCATGTGGAAAACAGCATCCAGAGAGCGGGGAAGGCTGAGATCAGAGCCGGAAGCTGTGGAAGCTGAACTCGAATGTGGTTATTCTCATGGTCGGGCGCCGTGTGGTCCCCGGAAGGAGTGTTGATAAAACGAAAGGAGACAGCCGCCATGGCAAAAACAGTTCCCGTCAATCCCCACAAGCGTTCTCCGCCTTCGACCCCTGCGCATCCGGGGCCGGGTAAGAAACCCGGCCCCAAAACCGTGCCAGTTGGGCCGCATAGACGGTCCACCCCTAAGAAGTAAGAATGGCTCCCATCGCATTCATCTCGGGGACCACCGGGACGGCAACTCGGCGCCAGATCCACGCGACGGACCGGCAGATTGACCGGCTGGTGTATGAGTTGTACGACCTGACGGCCGACGAGATCCGCATCGTAGAGGAGGCGACGGGAGGCTGACTTGCCCATCCTCCACCCCTTCGGGGTGGGGGATACAGTGTGGGGTTGTGGTCCACGGGTTCCGTTCGCCTGCGGCTCACTCCACCCGTGGCTACAGCCCTTCGCCCCTGCCGGGGCGGGGGAATGGGTGTGACTTCGGGCGAGGGAAGGGGTGTGACTT
>CAZEEJ010000145.1:0-15171 GCA_964511155.1 uncultured Planctomycetales bacterium
TTGCAGTTGCGGCTCGCCACACCGGGCTCTATCATGATGTCAACCGCAAGCGAACGCGGACGAGATAGCCGACCGAGATGCGCCCATGACCGAAGGTAGTACCAACAGCGGAAGCGGCTGGGGATCGACGAACCCGGCCGAGGACCACGGCCGGCCGTCCAGCGGCTGGTCGGTAACCCAGCGCACCAGCGACCTCAACGTCCTTGAGACTCTCCCCCTGGTCAGTCCGAGTCAGGTCTGTGCCGACCTGCCCATGACCGCTGCGGCCAATCGCTGTGTCGTCGAGAGCCGCGACGCCATCCAACGCATCCTCGGCGGCTTCGACCGCCGCTTGCTGGTCGTCGTCGGCCCGTGCTCCATCCACGACGAGAAAGGCGCCCTCGAATACGCCGCCCGCCTGCTCGACCTCAGCCGTCGCGTCGCCGACCGATTCCTCGTCGTCATGCGCGTGTATTTCGAAAAGCCCAGGACGACCATCGGCTGGAAGGGCCTGATCAACGATCCCTACCTCGACGGCTCTTTCGCCATCGAAGCCGGCATCCGCATCGCCCGGCAGCTCCTGCTCGATACCACCGGTATGGGCCTGCCCACCGCCTCCGAGATGCTCGACCCCATCACCCCCCAGTACATCGCCGACCTCATCAGTTGGGCTTCCCTCGGCGCCCGCACCACCGAGTCCCAGACCCACCGCCAGATGGCCAGCGGCCTCTCCATGCCCGTCGGCTTCAAGAACTCCACCGAGGGTAACCTCCAGGTCGCCGTCGACGCCATGCAGTCCGCTCGCCACCCTCACAGTTTCCTCGGCATCGACGAAACCGGCCGTACCGCCGTGGTCCGCACCCGGGGCAACCGCTGGGGCCACATGATCCTTCGCGGGGGACGCACTGGTCCCAACTACGACCCCGCCGGCATCGCGCACGCCGTTGAAACCCTGCGCCGCGCCGATCTGCCCGCCGTCCTCATGGTCGACTGCAGCCACGCCAATTCCAACAAGGAGTTCCGCAACCAGGAGACCGTCTGGCGCAGTGTGCTCCAGCAACATGCCGCGGGCAACCCCGCCATCATCGGGCTCATGCTCGAGAGCAACCTGTACGAGGGCAATCAGCCTTTCACCCCCGACCGCTCCCGCTTGCGTTACGGCGTGTCCGTGACCGACGCCTGCCTCGGCTGGGAGAAAACCGAAGAACTCCTCCTCCAAGGCGCCGAACTCCTCGGTAATTGAGAATCAAGAAGCAAGAATTGAGAATGAGGAATTGGGAATGAGGAATTGGGACTTACAGATTGGAAGTGCTAGCTGGGATGACGCACGATTGAAATCAAACCACAGATGAACACAGATGAACACAGATGAAACGAGAGATCGGCGGCAAACAGAGCACACCGCGGGATCAGGGATGCGACGCGATCTTCAACTCCCTTTCTTATCCGTGTTTATCTGTGTTCATCTGTGGTTCCGAATAATTCGGTAGAGATTCCTCAATTCCCAATTCTCAATTCCCCCTCGTCACTCCCATAACCTCCTCAAAAACCCTCCCATTCGTCCCGACTCCTTCGCCGCCGCGGATCGTGGCGTTCCCCTGCCAGTCGGTGAACGTGCCGCCGGCCTCCTCCAGGATCGCGGGCAGGGCGGCCATGTCCCAGACGTTCAGCGTCGGGTCGACCATCACCTCCGCCCGCCCCGTCGCCACCAGCACATAGCCGTAACAGTCGCCCCAGCCGCGCGCCAGTCGGCAGCCTGACCGCAAGGTCTCGAACGCCGCCTCGCGCCCCCGCTTGTGGAACTCGCTGACCGAGGTGAAGCAGAACAGGCTGTCCTCCAGCTTGCTCACGCTGGACACGCGGGCTCGGCAGGGAGCCGAATCTCCCCGGACGTGCCACGCACCCTGCCCCCGGGCCGCATACACATACTCGCCCAGCGCCGGCAGGACCACCACCCCCAGCACGCATCGCCCAGCGTAGGGTCCGTGACAGCTTAGGCGGCTGCTTGGGTGGCCCAGGTCCTCTGGACCTGGGGGAGCGATTGCGGCAGACGAGTGAACGTTCTGAAGGGATTGGCTTTCCCACTGCGAATCAATCGCTCCCCCACCTCCAGAGGAGGTGGGCCACCCATCCGCCGATTCCGTCACGCCCCCCCCAGCGTACTCCACCCCTACCAGCGTGCCGTACAGCGGCACCCCATGCACGAACGACTTGGTCCCGTCGATCGGGTCCAGGTACCACTGGAAGCCCGAGTTACCCGGCCGGTCAGGCCATTCCTCTCCCAGGATGGCGTCTCTCGGGAAGGCCCGTTCGATCTCTTCGCGGAGCAGTTCCTCCGCCGACCGGTCCGCCACCGTCACCGGCGTACCGTCCGTCTTGCGCTCCACGGCCAGGCCCGACTGCTGAAAGTACGCCAGGGTCAATTGTCCTGCTTTCCGCGCCGCCGCCACCGCCAGCTCCAACCGGTCCTTCACGTCTTGGTCTGTCATCATCCAGTCTCCCTGCTCACGACCGAACGGGGCCTCTTATCCTCAAAGAGAACCGGCGAGCAGCCTCAGCCACTCGCCGGTTCAGGTTGTCCGCGATTCGCCTGAAGTGCCGAGGCGCCGGGCCGTCGGCTCTCCAACCTTACGGATAGATCATGGCATCCGTCGTCCCAAACGGGGTAAACTTCCCGCCGGTCGTCGGCACAGTGCCGCGCTCCTTCACGCCCGCGCCGACGCCTGACACACCGCTCCACCGCGTGTAGATGTTGTCGTACGCCAGCCCGCCGATCGGCCGTCCTACCCAGTTCGCGGAGCCGTCGGCGTAGAAGAGGTTCTGCCCTTCGCCGTCAAGGACGCCACCGTGGTTCGGCGAGTTATACCGCCGCCACTCGTCCGGACTGGACTGGGAGGTCAGGCTGGTCGCCATCGTCCCCGGGTCCTGCTTGCCGCCGTCGAGGAACGCGCCCCATGGCCCCTTGTCCGCCGCCATCGGCATCGCCTGATCGCGATCACGAGACGGGCGTGCCCGGTCGCCGTAAGGAACCTGGTAGCCGTAACTGATCGTCGTCCAGGCTCCCTGGGCGCCGGTCACGCCGGTGCCGAAGCCCTGGTTGTTGTTGCCCTTGCCGAAATCCCAGAACGACTGCGGGCTATCCTCGTCCGCCGCCGCGTCCTCGCTTGACGGGCAAGTGAACGACTTGGGCGTCGACACATTCGTCCGGATCAGCGTGTACATGCATCGCGTGGTGGACAGGTTGGTGGACAACGACGATTGCGGCGGGACGCCGGGGTCACCCGCGAGCGGGTCGGTGACGTTGCCACGGCCGGGGGTGTCGACGCCGATCTTCTGGACGTAGTTCACCTCGCCGACTCCGGTGCCGGCCCCGGTCGGCCGCGCATGCGGGGGGATCGGGAAATCATCGGAGTTCTCGTTCGCGTACGTGTGGAACCCCGTCCCCATGCCCTTCAGGTTCGCCTGGCAGACCGAGCGCCTCGATAACTCACGTGCCCTGGCCAGTGACGGCAGGAGGATCGAGATCAGAAGCGCAATGATCGCGACCACCACCAGCAGTTCAATCAGCGTGAACGCCGGCCGTTCCCGACCTGTTTCCAGTTTCGATACCAATCTCATGACTTTACCTCCGGTGCATTTCGCACCCATGCGCAAGCAGCGTGTGAACCGAACGGTGCAGTAAGTCTGAAACCCGGGCGACGCCGGATCGGGAAAAAGCTATGAGAACCGGCCTCCAAGGCGTAGCACCCTTCATGGCCGTTTCGTCGCCTCGGGAGTCACCAACCTCCCGCACCTCCCGGCGGACAGCGCCGCGTGCAAGCCCGCCAACGGCACCTTGCCGCCCGCGGGATCCGAAAAAAGCTACGGTTCCATTCGGCGCCATTCGCCGACGAACCGCGGACCACCTGATTGGAATATCGGACGCGTCAAGGCCTCGCGAGCGCACCAACCACCCGCCTCCATACCGGGTTGTGCGTCCGCATCACCTTGTCGCGTAACGTCAGGAGGGAGAATCCAACCTGCCGGGGTATGCCTCATCCGCGGGGCGCCCAAGTCCGAGCTCGGACGAATAAAGAACAAAAGGCAATGATTGCAGGGTACCTGCCGCACCAGCCGGCGGGGTGGACCCGGATAACAAACGCCTCCCGATGAAGCTTCCCAGCGCGTGCGGATGCCCCGCACTCCTGGATCGTCACTACACAATTAAACCGCCCCCAGCCGCAACTGTCAACAAATATCCTGGAAAATCGTCCGAGAAGCTCTCCATTCTTCGGCCCCGGGGGGGCCACACCCCATGGCCGGCGGAAACCGTTTCACGAGCGCAGTTAAAGCGAAAGCGTAATCACCGGGGGGATGGACGGTTCTTTTCTTCCTGTTGCCCTTCCGGCCGGGCACGCGGTCCGTCGACCTCGACTGAATTGCAGCCAAAGTTGAAGCGAAGCCCGCTTGAACCGGAGTCTTCCCCGGGCGTATACTTAAGATAGACGATCGACCACCTGTCCCCATGAGCGGGGTGGGTTCGGAGCACTCGGGCGGCCAAACAGCCCGCGCGTCGGACCGGACGGTCCGGTCCCCAATGCACCTCCTGCCAAGCGACCGCCGCCCTCGCTCCAGTGCGTGGTTCCATGTGGTGGTATCACGATGGAAGCGGTCAGACGGGCCGTGCGTTCAGGACCTCACGGCGAAACAGGCGCGCGCTTTGCGCGCATGCTTACCGTGTGCCACTGCTCTTTGAGCAGTGCGTCAGCGAGCGCTCGTCACGGCTGGGTTGCCGTGTGCCACTGCTCTTTGAGCCGTGCATGCGTGGGCGCCCGTCACGGCTGGGTTGCGGCCGAAGGCCGCCTTGGTGTGCCGGTTCGCGATTTCAGAGGACGGGGGGAAGGACAAGGAGGCCGTTGTATGATTCCAAGAGCACCGTCCACTCAGCCCTCCGCATCGCGGAGGGATCTCCCCGGCGGTTCGGCTCCGTATGACCAGCCCGCTGCCCCCCCTGGCTCACTGGCGGGTCTGGGCTATGACCGGATGGCTTGGCTTCATTCGGGCACGGACCAGGGCCGGCGGCAATGCGCTCGCCGGTCGCTGCGCTGCCCCGTCCTGCTCCTCGAGTGCGGCGAGCACGACGTCCGGCCGCGGGCCATCCCCGGTGAGTGCCTCGATGTCAGCGATGGCGGGCTGTACGCTGCGGTGCCGATCGGTTACGGCGTCGCCGCCGGGCAGCGGCACACCTTCCAACTGACCATCGGCGAGAACGGTCCGGAACCGGGCTTGGGCCAGATCGTCACGCAACAGGGGATCATTCTGCGCACCGAGTTGCTCATCGAGACCGGCGGCAGGGGGGACCGCGTCGGCATCGCCGTTCGCCTGATCGGCCCACGGGCCGGCGTCATCCCCATGCCGCAGCTCGATTGACGGTGCATCAGAACCCCATCGCCCGGCCGACCTGGTGGACCACGAGCGAGGCCCCGTACGCCAGGCCGGTCATGTACACGACCAGGAAGATCGGCCAGCGCCAACTGTTGGTTTCCTGCCGCACCACCGCCACCGTGCTCAGGCACTGGCACGCCAGCACGTAGAATACCAGGAGGCTGACCGCCACCAGCGGCGTATACAACGGTGTGCCGTCGGGCCACGCCGCCGCCTGCATCTGCTCCAGCAGCGGTGTCGAGACCTCATCGGTCTCACCCACGCTGTAGACGATCCCCATCGTGCTGACGAAAACCTCCCGTGCGGCAAAGCTCGCGATCAAGCCGATCCCGATCTCCCAGTTGAAACCCAACGGGCGGATGGCCGGCTCGATGGCGTGGCCGAGGCGGCCGGCCAAGCTGTATCGGATCGCCTCCGCGTTCGCCTGCTTCTCCAACTCCGTCGATTCCGCCTCGCGCTCCGCGGCATCCGGGATCGCCGCCGCCAGCGCCTGCTGCCGGGCCTCGTACCGCTGGGCGATCTCCGCGCTTCGCGGGAACGTGGTCATCGCCCACAGCAGGATGGTCATGGCCAGGATGATCGTCCCCGCCCGCGTCAGGAAGAGCTTGCTGCGGTCCCACATCACGTACAGCACGGAGCGCAGCCGCGGCATCCGGTAGGGCGGCAGCTCGATGATGAAACCGGGCGCCGGCCCACGCAGGAACGTCCCCTTCAGCGCCCGTGCGACCACGAATGCCGTCACGATGCCCAGCCCGTACAGGGAAAACATCACCCCCGCCTTAGCCATCGCCCCCAGCGGCAGGGCCGCCGCGATCAGCAGCGTGTACACCGGCAGCCGGGCGCTGCAACTCATGAGCGGGGCGACCAGGATCGTGGTCAGTCGGTCGCGCGGATTCTCGATCGTCCGTGCCGCCAGGATCCCCGGGATCGCACAGGCGTGCGACGACAGCAGGGGGATGAAGCTCTTGCCGTGCAGACCCACGCGGCTCATCAGCCGGTTCATCAGAAACGCCGCCCGGGCCATGTAACCCGAGTCTTCCAGCAGAGCCAGGAACAGGAACAGGATGCAGATCTGCGGGAAGAAGGCCACCACCGCCCCCACCCCAGCAATCACCCCGTTTCGCAGCAGGTCGTGAAGCAAACCGGGGGGCACCACCACGCCCACGCCCTGCTGCATCCAACCAATCCCTTCCTGGATGGCGGCCATGATCGGCTCGGCCAGAAAGAAGATGCTGTAGAACAACGTGCCCATCACCGCCGCGAAACACAGCTTTCCCCAGAACCGATGGGTGAGCACCTGGTCGATCCGATCGCTGGCCGACAGCTTCTGCGCCGTGTTGCGCGCCAGGCAATCGTCTACTAACTCCCGGAGCCAGGCGTAACGCCGGGCGGTTAATTCGAAGGTGACATCTTCACCGCCATCCTGTGCCAGACGCTCGCGGGCCGCTTGCAGCCCGGCCCGTAGCGACGGAGCGAGCCGACCGTTTTCGGTCGCCGGCCCTTCGCTCATCAACAGCAGGGCGGCACCGTCGGCGGCCCGCTCGTCGGCGTAGCCGGTCTGCTGGATCAGTGCTGCCAGACCGCCGATTTCCCGCTCCATCGGCTCGCTCAAGGGCCATTGCCTTCGCCCCGGCGTGGCCTCGCCCGACAGACAAGCGGCCTCGATGGCTTCGCGCACCGCGTTCACGCCCTGGCCGCGCGGCCCCACGGTCGGGATGACCGGCACGCCGAGCCGTCGGGACAGCGCTTCCACGTCCAGCCGGTGGCCCGCCTGCTCCACCAGGTCCATCATGTTGCACGCCAGGATGGTGGGCAAACCCAGCTCAATGATCTGGCTGGCCAGGAACAGGTTGCGCTCCAGCGCCGTAGCGTCGACGACCAGCAGGACCGCATCGGGACGGGGCGTGCCCGGGGTTTTGCCCAGCAGCACGTCCCGGCTGATGACCTCGTCGGGACTGCGGGCCGACAGACTGTAGATACCGGGCAGATCCAGCAGGCGGATGGGACTGTCGCCGAACAGGCCGGCTTCTCGCTTCTCGACCGTGACGCCCGGGTAGTTGCCTACCTTGTGCCGCAGGCCGGTCAGGGCGTTGAATAGCGTGGTCTTGCCGCAGTTGGGATTGCCAGCGACCGCGACCAGGAACGTCTGCTGGCCAGAAGGGGATGATCGGGCTGCGGTCTGGGGAGCAGACACGAGGCTATGCGATCCTGCTGTGGGGAGGCGCCATGGGCTCGACCAGTACGCCGCTGGCGATTCGCCTGCACAGACCGAAGCGGCATTCGCCGATCTGGCAGATCAGGGGATCGTGGTTGCTCAACAACCGAACCGTGCGGCCCTCCAGGAGTCCAAGCTCACGCAGACGCTGGGTGTGGCAGTCCTCGTGGGTCTTGACGGACCGAACCCGAAGATCCTGGCCCAGTTCAGCGGCGGCAAGAGGCAAGCAACCCATTCGCATCGAAGCCGTACTCCAGCGGTCTCTCGTCGCGATCGGGCGTTCCCCACATGCTCTTCAGCAGGGCCGGCGCCCCGCAGGCTCGGGTAGCCACTCATCGCGACAACTGAGACTCAATCTCTATTGGGCATTACTATAGCTAACCGTCCCTATCCGCGTCAAGCGCCGGCGGCGGGGCTTTTTCCTTATTTCGTCACACAGGGGGGTTCCCGGTGTCCGTTCGCCGGGCGGCTCACCCGGGATGATGGGACGCGCCGTCGCCGCCTCCACCCGAGAGGTGGGCGGCGTGCTTGGTGTTGGTCAAGCGTATCTTCATGAGCCGTCCGACCTTGAATTTCACCGTCCGCTTGGACGGCACCGAGACGCGCTCCAGCGTCTTGGGATTCTGGGCCGTTCGCGCCGCTCGCTGCTTGCTCTCGAACACGCCGAAGTCGCGAAACTCCAGGCGGTTGCCTTGCCCAAGCTCGTCGATGATCTCGTCCAGAAAGTTCTGGATGATCCGCTTGACGACCACGCGTTTGTGGGATGATTTCTCGGCAATACGGTCGATGAGTTCTTTCTTGGTGATCGTTTGCATCTCACGCCTCGGCACAAACCGCTGCACGGACTGAAATTGCGACCTAGCCCCAGGCTTTCCGGACGATCTGGACCGCTCCCGCTGGAGCCTCAGCTTCCACCCTCAGACATGCGCCCGGGTGCGGAGGGCTCCCGAGGTTCCCGGCGCGTCCCACGCGAGCCGCGGATAGTGCCTTTCCGCAGGCCCGACGATGCACGCAAGTTATCCTACTGCAATGAGTTTCGGCAATCAAGCCCTTTTTGACCACAGTTTTTTGGGAAGGCCGTCCCACCCGGCCGCCGGCCGTCCGCCTGTCAGGGGGCCGAGCCATCCCCTTGGGCGGCAGGAGCTTCCCGCCGAGAGGCACAGATCCCGGCCCGGGGTGGAGCGAATTTCTGTAAACTCATATATAGCATAAGATTGCGCAAGATTAGTGGGCGCATAAAAGGACCAAGCACAGACTGCATGGCGCAAACCCGTGCTTGGTCGGGAGAGAGAGAGTCCTAAATCGAGCAGCCCAAATTGGACGGCCCGCCTCTTCCGGGCCAAACCCGGGGGGGCTTTGACAAGCGACCCGCGGCTGGCAGGAAGAGAAAGTACCATTGCGAACCGATGCCTGCGTGCCTCGGCCCGTCTCGTGATCCAATCAGGCGGCCATTGGCCACCGTTTCCACATCGCCCCGGCGGTTTGCCGGGCTCATGACTGTCGCCCGTTGGCGACAGGTTGTAGTCAATACCCCAGGCTTGAGTAGTTGGGGGACTTTCGTCGTTAACCCAAGCCTGGGAGGGAGAGAGAGAGTATCGGAACTGCCCCCCGGTCCCATTGGGCCGAGAAGCGAGGCGTTGTTCCCCCGTGGACGACCCTCGGCGTCCACGAGCCCTCCAGCTTCGGGAGCGAATCCCCGATCCGCCCACGGGCCGCCGTCTCCCAAGGCGACGGCCGCAGCAACTATTCCCAGGCGAGGGTTGCTACAAAGCAGCAACCCAAGCCTGGGAGTTTGAAGAAGATCGCCCACGCACTGGCCTCCGCCCGCAAGCTTTTCCCCGCCTGCTTACCCCTCCCGCGGACGGAAACTCCGGTCCCCTGGTAGGGACCGCTTTTCCCCGAGAGTCAGTGCGGTCGGACGACTTCCTCGAGAGCACTTCCCAGAGGCGACATCCGCTCTCCGGACTGAGCCGCCTGCGGTTCCTCGGGCATCGCCCGAAGGTGTTCCACAGGTACGATCAGAGGGGAGTGAATGCCCTGCACCTCCACAATCGCAAACCTGTCTGCCACCTCGCCGTGATCGCTGAGGAAGGCAACGTGCCCAGCGACTTCCAGGTCCGGCGTGATCTGCTCAATCGCCCGTTGGTGTTCCGGGCAAATGACGTCACGCAACCTGAACCGGCACCATCTTTGTTGGTGCTTACTCACGGTACTTTTCCTAACCTCCACAGGTACAGCATGGCAGACGGCGTACCAGGCCGGTCGCGGCAGGACGAATCTTCGAACATAAAGCGCAAGTGTTGTCGTTACATATCGTTAACGGCATCGAGGGGGTAATCGCCGGGGAGGGCGGTACGCGTCAACGAGGTACGGGTGTGCAACGCGTTGCACTAGCCGACGCGGGGCGGCACGGGGGGCCATCGGTGCGGGCGGCGGGAGCGGTTGGAGGGGCCTTTACGAGCCGGGCAACGACGATGTGCAGAAAATGGCACGGTTGTGCGGGTTCGCGCCCGCGTGCAAGGGGGTGGCTGCGAGGGGAAAATCGCGGGCACCGTTCCGGCGGCGACGAATGGCCCGGGGCAGGCAGCATCCGCGTACCGTCGCGGTACGGAACCGTCCTGGCGAGATGAATTGAACAGACCGGCCCAGACGTCGTTGACCCGGGAGAATCCGTTTCAGAGGACTCTGCCGACGAGGTGGGTGACGATACCCTGGATGGAAAACTCGCGGGTTTCGTCGATGACCAGGGGAGGGGCCTCGGGGTTGTCGCCCCGCAGGATGATCAGTTCGGTACCCTGGTGGCTCTCGACGGAAACCCGTTTGAGGGTGGGATTGCCGTCGACGAGGCAGGCGCAAATGCGGCCCTGGACGTGAGCGGGGTTGACGCCGGGGCGATATTCGACCAGGACGAGGTCGTCCGGCTTGAGGGTCGGCTCCATGGAATCGAAACTGAGCCGGAGACAGTAACGGTTGGGGCTCCAGAGGTGGCGGAGCACGGGGAACATCTCCATCTGCTCCTGGCTCTGGGTGGGAGGTCCGGCGGGGATGGTGCCGAAGAGGGGCAGCTCGCGGGTGATGAGCGGTTGGGGCGTGTCGTGGTCGGGACCTTCGCCGATGAGAACCGCGGGGGGGAGATCCAGGGCGAGGGCGATGGCATGGATGGACTGGGGCGATGGTCGCCGCCGGCCGCGTTCGATCTCGCTGAGAAACCCCTGGTTGACCTTGGCTTTGCGGGCTAAGGCGGTCTGATTGAGGCCGGCCTTCTGGCGATAATACCGGATGCGTTGGCCTATATGTCCACGGAACGCGGCGGGTGGTGTGTGGCGGGGCGGCATGACGAGGGGATACTATGAGGCGGCTGATGGGCCGGCGTCAACCCCGCGTCGTCCTTGCCGAGGCCGGGCAAGTGCGGCGTGAGGAGGGAGAAGGGCTGGAGTGCGGAAGCGGCCGGTTGCAAGTGCGGTTCCGTGATAACTTGGCCGGGCTGCCGGCCGCCGGCGGTCACATGCTTTCCGATTTGGGGGCAATGCCGAGGGCTTCCATGCGGCGATAGAGGCGGCTGCGGGAGATGCCCATCACTCGTGCGGCCAAGCTGCGCTGCCCCTTGGCTCGCCGCAGGGCACCCAGGATCGCCTGCCGCTCGAAGTCGGCGAGCAGGTCATCCAGGGGGGGCATGGGGCTGGTGCCGGCCCGGGCGCCGGAGTCGAAGAGAGCCGCCCGGGTGGTCGGGATGCGGACCTCGTCGGCCGTGAGCATTTCTCCCGTACCGGCGGCGAAGGCCGACTCAATGACGTTCTGCAACTCTTGAGCGTTGCCCGGCCATTCATGGCGATCGAGGACGGCCCATACGTCGGGGCTCACCTCGCTGACCTGGCGCGTTCCCTGCTGGTTGATCTGGCCGATGAACTGCTGAACGAGCAGGGGGATGTCCTCCTTGCGGGCCCGCAGAGGCGGTAGCTCGATCGAGATCACGCTGAGGCGGTAGAACAGATCCTCGCGGAGCGCGCCGGACGCGACCAGGTCGGTCATGGGCAGATTGGTCGAAGCGATGACCCGGACATGGACCGCCACCGGCTCAACGCTGCCGATGGCTCGCACGGCGTGGTCCTGAAGGGTGCGCAGCAGCTTGGCCTGTGTGCTGTTGGACAGGCGATCGACGCCGTCGATGAAGAGCGTGCCTCCGTCTGCCGCTCGGTACAGCCCGGGGTAATCCCCGTTGCCGCCGGCCACTCCGCCGCGGACCTGGCCGAACAACTCCGCTTCGAGGCGGTCGGCCGGGGTGGCGGGGACGCTGAGCGACACGAACGGGCCGCTCTTCTGCAGACCGTTAAAGTGGATCGTGCGGGCGACGCGCTCTTTGCCGGTGCCGGCCTCGCCGCAGACGAGGACCGGGCTGCTGTTGTCGCAGGCCGACCGGATCCTGTCGAGCACCAACTGCATGCCCGGCGACCGCGTCACGATGCTGACGAACCCGTATTGCTCGCGCATTCGCTGGTGCAGCCGCTCGATCTCGTCGCGCAGGTCTTCGATCGTCTGACGGTAGCGTTCTTCGCGTTCCCGCAGCTCGGTGACCTCGCGCATGACGCCGATGACCCCGCCTCCCCGGCCGCCGTGAGCGTCCCGCAGGGCGGTGTACATGGTTTCGACCCAGCGGCGTTCACCCTTGCGGGTGGTCAACTGCATGATCTGCCGGACCACGGGGCGCTCACCGCTGGCGACCAGGGCGGCGGGGCAAAGCCCGCCGGCCAGCGGTCGGCCGTGCTCGTCGCGGCATTCCAGGACCTCCGCACAGGCCCGGTCGCTGTTCACCACCTCCTGCGAGCTGAAGCCCGTCAGCCGCTCGCAGGCGGGGCTGAAGAACGCGAATCGCCGCTTCTCATCCAGGACGAATACCCCATCCTGGGTGTGGGCGAGAATCTTGTCCATGGAAATGGTATCCAGTATCTGCTCGCTCATCTTTTTATCCCGGCCCAAAGACAGGAAGGAAAGTCACGGTGGATCGTAGGGGGGGCGCGTCCAGAGTCAAGCGCGGCGCCGGATTTTCGGAGCATATTTCGAAGGAGCACCATAAAAATGGGCGAATTCGTTACACGTGTCCCTGAAATGATACATTCAGTGGCCCCGTCCCTGCGCGATCTTCTCCTGGCGACCGGAATGACCCGGATGTGCGGTTCCAGGTTCTGGAGTCGCCCGGGGCGGGCCGGTGCCCGGACCAAGACAACTTGTGGCCGGACCAAGGCAACTTGTTGCTGTTCGTGATCCGCGTCTGGGCACGTCCATCAACAAGTTGACTCGGTCCTCAGGACACCGGCCCCCCGCCGATTCTGCCGCCGTTCCTCCTAACAAACCATGCACCCTCGGCCACTGGGCGTTGGGTAGGTCAGCGGTTAGGATCTGCCCAGTCGGAGCGAACGGCGGGGCGGTGGGTTCGAAGGCGGGTGGGCGAATGGATCTGAGCAGCCTGGCAGAGGCGGGACGGCAGATTGAGCAATGGCGGCGGACGCTGCTGCTGACGCATGATCGGCCGGATGGCGATGCTCTGGGAGCGTTGGCGGCCATGTGGCGCGTTTTCACCGCTGCGGGGCGCGACGCGACGGCCTGCGTGTATGGCGAACTCCTGCCTCGCTATGCCTTTCTGTCCGCGTCCTGCCCGTTTGAGCAGTGGGTCGGCGGTGACGCCGCGCAACTGGACGGACGGCACGACGGCATCCTGATCGTCGATACGGGGAGCTGGTCGCAGGTGGAGCCGGTGGCAGGCTACCTGCGGGCCAGCTCCTTGCCCCGGATCGTCGTGGATCATCATGCCACGTGGGATGCGTTGGACGGGGCGGGTACGAAAGCGTGGTACGCGGGCGATCCATCGTCGGCGTCGGCGTGCGGGCTGCTGTTCGAGTGGTGCCGCCTGATGAGCTGGAGCCTCGACCCCGCCGCGGCGGAGGCCCTGTTCGTGGGGATGGCTACGGATACGGGCTGGTTCCGTTTCTCGAATACCGACGCTCGAACGCTGACGGCTGCGGCTGAACTTCTCCGGCTGGGGGTGCGTGCGGACGTGCTGTATGCCCGGCTGTACGAGTCGTGGTCGGCGGCCCGCCTGCGGCTCAAGGGGCAACTTCTCGGCACGCTGGAGCTGCACGCCGAGGGGCGCGTGGCCAGCATGGTTCTCACGGGGGAGATGCTGCACGCGGCCGGTGCGACACCGGCGGACTCCGAGGAACTGATCAACGAGCCGATGGCCGTGGCGGAGGTCGTCGCGTCCGTGCTGTTCAGTGTGCTGGATGACGGGCGGGTGCGGGTCAACCTGCGGAGCAAGTCGCCGGAGGTGTGCGGCCTGGATGTCGATGTGTCGGCCCTGGCGCGGGCGTTCGGCGGGGGGGGGCATCGTCGGGCGGCGGGTGTTCGGGTTGTCGGGTCGCTGGAGCGGGTGCGGGATGACATTCTGGGTGGCCTGGTGGCCGCGGTAACCGGCGGGGCGTAGAGGGAGAATAGCGGGTACCGAGAACTGCCATTCGGTACCGTCAAAGCAGGTGTGCCAGATGGAGGTGTTCGCGTGACGAGACATACAAGAAGGGACATCCTTGCCCGGTTGCGTGCGAAACTGGCTGCCGGCGGGGTGATCGTCGGCGGTGGGGCGGGGACGGGTATTTCCGCCAAGTGCGAGGAGGCCGGCGGCATTGACCTGATCGTGATCTACAACTCCGGCCGCTACCGTATGGCCGGCCGCGGCTCCCTGTCCGGGCTGATGCCGTACGGCAACGCGAACGCGATCGTGAAGGAAATGGCCCACGAGGTGCTGACCGCGGTGGAGCGCACGCCCGTGCTGGCGGGGGTCTGCGGGACCGATCCGTTCATGCTCCGCGACGTGTTCCTCCGCGAGCTGCAGACGCTCGGCTTTGCGGGCGTTCAGAACTTCCCGACCGTGGGCCTGATCGACGGCACCTTCCGGGCCAACCTGGAAGAGACGGGCATGGGGTATCAACACGAGGTCGACTGCATCGCGGCGGCCCATGACCTGGACATGCTGACCACGCCCTACGTATTCGACGTCGAGCAGGCCGCGAGCATGGCCCGGGCGGGGGCGGATATTCTGGTCGCCCACATGGGCCTGACCACCTCGGGGAAGATCGGGGCCCAGACGGCCAAGACGCTCGATGCCTGCGTTCCGCTGATCGACGAGATCGTGTCGACCGCCAAGGGGATACGCGACGACATCCTCGTCCTCTGCCACGGTGGGCCGATCGCCCAGCCGGAGGACGCGGCTTACATCCTTGATCGCTGCAAAGGGGTGGACGGGTTCTACGGAGCCAGCTCGATGGAGCGTTTGCCGACCGAGACGGCCATCCAGGAGCAGACCAGGCGATTCACGAGCATCCGCCGAAAGGCCGCTTCGTAGCGGCCGCCCCCCGTGGCGGCCGGCGCCTCCACGGTCCCCGCACCGGCGAGACGCCGGTGCCACACCGTAGCGGCCGCCCCCTGTGGCGGCCGGCGCCTGCTCGGTTTCGGCACCGGCGAGACGCCGGTGCCACACCGTAGCGGCCGCCCCCCGTGGCGGCCGG
>CAZEEJ010000146.1:0-14769 GCA_964511155.1 uncultured Planctomycetales bacterium
AAAGCTTTCTCGCCGCCCAGCGGCCGCCAGAGGCGGCGGCCGCTACAAAGCAGCGGCGCAGAAGGGGCAAAGGCACGAAGGCTGAGAGGCTGAAGGAAGAAGGCAGAAGGGACAGAGGCAGAAGGCACAAAGGCAGAAGGCACAGAGGCAGAAGGGACAGAGGCAGAAGAGACAGGGGGATGGGCAACCGCAGGGGGGCGGCGGATTCACTGGGGGGCGACGAGGTTGAAGTCGCGGAGGTCGACGTTAGTGCGGCCGGTGTGGATCTGGACGGGGCGGGTGCCGGGGGGGAGGTGGAAGAGGAAGAAGAGAGCGTAGTCGCCCTGGAGGTCGCGTGGGCGGATGCGTTCAAACTTGGGCAGGTGGGCCATGCCGCGGGCGGTCTCGTCGAGGAAGCGCAATTCGAAGGTGGGCCGACCGCCGGCCATGGCCACGGCGTACATGCCGACGGGCATGTACTGCTGGCCGCCCGTGTCGACCAGGTAGAAGCCCGGCAAGTTGTCAGTGGCGCCGCCCAGGACTCCTCCGAGCCAGCTCCCGGGCTGGAGTTTTTCGACGCTGACCTGGAGGAGCTTCATGCCCGACGGCTCTTCGAGGGAGTCGATGGGGTTGCGGCTGCCGGACAGCGGCTGCCAGTTGTCGTCCAGGTTGGCCCAGAGGTGTCCGCCGCGTAACTCGCTGCCGCGGAGCTCCAGGCTGCTGGCTCCGTACTCCGTAAGGGTAAAGGGCAGGCGGGTCGTGAAGATTCCCTCGCGGGTGGGGCCGATGCCGGAAACGCGGTCCTGCCCGGGCTCGCCCGGCCGCGGCCCCGGCGGCGTCGAGGGTCTCGGCTGGGGTGGCGCGGTGGCTTCGGGACCAGGCTGGAACGGCTGGGGCGGCTCGGGCTCCGGAGCCGCCTCCTCCTCGCCCGGCTTGGCTTGCCTGGGCGGCGGCGGCAACGGGGCGGGCACCTGGGGGTCGGCGCTCTTATCCATCGCGGGGGACAAGGCGGCGCGAGCGTTCTGCTTGTACTCGACGAACAGCGGGGTGAAGTCGGGGCCCTGGGGCACCTCGAACACGAAATCGACCTTGAGTCCGCCACTCTGGTTTTGCCGAACGATGCTCTCTTCGCGATAGAGCCGGACCCATCGCGGCTGGGCTCGCTCACGGCTGTTGGCCGTCTGGAACGCGTGGTTGATGCCGGCGAGGAAGAACTCGCGGATCTGCCCGGGCTTGCCGACGCGAGCGACCAAGCGAACCTGCTGGGTGGTGAAACGTTGATTGTTGTCCTCGTCGCGGGTCTCGGAATCGAGGTTGGCGCGGACGACGAGGTACTGGCTTTCGGGCCCGATGGCCGCCTCGGGCTTGAGCCGTTCGAGGCGGACGAGGGTCGCCTTGCCTTGGCTCTGGCCGTCGGGCGTTTCCACGGGGATGCGGTCGTGGAGGGAGTCGATCGGGGTCTTGTTGGGCATGATCCACCAGGCCTCGACGCGCAGGGCTTCGGGGGGGACGGCGACGCGCGAGGCGTTGAAGTGGCCGGACCGAGCGTTATGCAGCGTGCCCAGGAAGTCCGGGTAGAAGTCCCCGAGCTGGTTACGCCCTCTCAGGGCGTTGGTGGAAAGGTGAGAGGCGAGCGCGGCGGCGAAGCCGTCCGGGTTGAGGAAGCCGGCCAGGGTGCGGCGGCGGTGTTTGACGGTTCGGTAGTCGATGCCGGCACGGAAGCGGTGGCGTTCCTCGTCCTTGGCGTCGTCGGCCGGGGCCATGACCCGCCCCTGCTCGTCGACGATGTCGAAGCGGGAGAAGCCCAGGAACGACGGGCCGAAGGGCAGCATCTGCACGCCGATGGCCAGGATGCCCACGGTAATCAGGGCCGTAAAGAGGCCGAAAACGCCCCCGCCGATGCGATCCACATAGAGGGGGAAGTACACGTTGCCTTTGATGAGGATGTCAAAGAGGGTGCGCAGCGTCAGAAGGCTGAGGATGAAGATGCCGACGAGGGCGATACTGCGTCCGTGGTCCGGCTGGTAGCGGATCAACTGACCGAAGTAGAGGTCCTCGTAGAGCCCGAACGCCAGGGCCGCGGCGAGGATGGCGAGGATACAGGAGATCAGGGCGCTGAACAGGCCCTGGAGCCCCTGGAAGAAGGTCATGGCGAGGATGAGCACGATGGCAAAAAGCGAAAACCACATGGTCTGTCACCCACCTTTCCTGGCGACACTGTCGTCTTCGTCGCGGAGCACCCGGAGCATTTCGTTCATGGCGGTGACCCCCTGGATGACCTTCTGAACGCCGACCTCCTGCAGGTAGAGCATGTTCGTCTTGCGGGCCTGGGCACGGATGACGTTGACCGGCTGGCCGTTGCGGATGAGGTCGCGCATGGGGTTGTCCACACCGAGCAGCTCGAAGAGCCCGACACGTCCGAAATAGCCGCTGTTCTGACAGTTTGGGCAGACCTTGGGGTTGCCCTTCTCGTCGACCATTTCCTCGGGCTTGGGCGGCCGGTAGAAATGCTCGATTTTGTCCACGGGCAGGTTGGCCTTCTTGAGGATCTGGATATCGGGTTTGTAGGGGACTCGGCAGGCGATGCAGAGCTTACGGATGAGGCGTTGCCCGGTGATGCCCCGGAGGGTGGCGGCGACGCCGTCGGTATCCCCGGCGAGGCTGATGAGTTTTTTGAGGGCGTCGAAGCTGTCCCTGGCCAGGATGCCGAGGTAAATGCGCTTGCCGTCCTGGGCGGCCTTGACGGCCAGGTGGGCGGTCTCGCGGTCGAGGCAATCGCTGACCATGACGACGTCGGGCTCGCGTCGCAGGACGGTCTGAAGCTGGCGGGCGAAGCTGCCCTCGTGCTTGGTGGGGTCGTAGAGGTGCTGGGTGATATTCTCGAGTTCCATGAGCGGGACGCGTTCGAGCGTCAGCAGGTTCTGCATGAAGGCGTCATGGTTTCGCAGACAGGCGTAGAGGGTGGTGGTGACCCCGCTGGCCTTGGGGCCGCTGACGAGGATCAACCCGCCGGGCTCGGCCATCAGCTTCTCGAACCGCTGCATGATGGCATCGTCCATGCCCAGATCATGGAGCCGCAGGCGCGTCTCCTCGCCGACGATGCGGAGGCTGAGCCGCTCGTGATCGGTGGTGCCGCTGGAGCGTACCTCGATCTCGGTCATGCCGCGGTTGCCGCCGATCGAGCCGCGGACGTTGCCCGTCTGGGGCTTGCGCCGTTCGTTGAGGTCCAGGCCGGCGATGTCCTTGATGAACCCGAGGGCCCGGTCGGCGTTGTCGCGGTCGAGCAGGTCGTGGCGCGGGGTGACGACGCCGTCGACGCGGTAGGCGAGCCGGGCGGCGTTGCGGGTGACGACCATCTCGACCTCGGAGGCCCGCCGCCAGAGAGCGTCATAGAGCAGCGTCTGAGCGGCCTCGTAGGGCTCGGCCTTGGAGGGGTCGTCGGGGACGGCGACCTTGCCGCCGTCGTGGGTGGTCAGGCGGACCCGCTCCATGACTGCCCGCCGCTCCTCTTTCTTCTTGCCCAGGCTGGCGTACCAAGCCTTGATGTGCCGCCGGGTGAAGACGCGGGCGGAGGGGTCGACGATGTTGTTGCGGATGATGACGTAGACGGCACAGGTGCCGGCGGTGATGACCAGCCAGAGGCCGAATCCGGCGGCGAACAGGCCGGCCGTCTGCCAGGGCATCAACAGCCAGACGATCAGGCCGACCGTGCCTCCGGCGAGCACGATGCCGTTCCACATCTCCCGGTTGATCCGGCGGACGTACCGGGCATCCTGGTCCACCCACTGGCAGAAGGCCAGCCAGGGCAGGATCATGACCAGGACAAGCAGGACGCGAATCCAACTGATGTATCCACCGGGCTCGGGCAACTGCGCCAGGGGCGGGGCGGCCCATGCCAGAGCCGGGAAGACCGTGCTCAGGGCGACAGCCCAGCAGGTCGGCCCCGTCAGGTTCGAGTCTCGACGTTGCAGACGCATGGGAACTCCGGTCCAGGAAGCCGCGACCGGGACGGGCACCACGCCTTGCGGCCCGCCGTCCCGGCCGATGGGGTGATGATAACCGGCAAGGGCGGGGTTGAGTAGCCCCCCGGGGCTGCATGGCGCGCCGCGGGGTCGGTGAGAAGTGCCCCGTGAAAAATGAGAAAGCCGGGCCGCCACCGCGTGCGTGGGAGCCGGATGCCTGACAGGTCGGGCGGGCGGTCCAGGCCGCGAGACCCGGGGCTCGATCTTCGACGCACCCCGCAGACCGGCGTGGGTTCCCTCTTCCCAGCCGGGGGCGGGCGGGCTACATTCGCTCCAAACGGTTGTGCCGGCCGACAACGCGGAAACCGGGACGGCAGGGAGGTCACCATGGCGAGCATCCACGGACAACGAAGGCAGGGACGCGAACGACCACGTCAGAGCCGGACACGTTGGGCCAGGTTCTGGGTCGGCACGGCGAGCCTCACGGCGGTGCTGCCGGCGGTGCTGGCAGCCGCGACGGTCGAGCCCGGCGAAGGGGCAACCTATTTACCCCGGCCGGAACACGGTCTGCACTACCGGGAGCCGGCTGCCACGTGGGATGAGGCCCTGCCGCTGGGCAACGGCATCATGGGAGCGCTGGTCTGGGGTGACGGCCGGCCGCTGAAGGTCTCGCTCGACCGGACCGACCTGTGGGACCTGCGCCCCGTGCCGGAGTTCCACCTTCCGGAATACAACTACCAGACCATGCAGGAGTGGCATCGCCAAGGGCGGCACCACGAGCTGATCCGCATGTACGAGGCCCCATACAGTCGGCCGGAGTCTCCAACGAAGATCCCCGCCGGCCGAATCGAACTCGTGCTGGCCGACCGGCCGGCGTTTGCCGAGGCCCGGCTGACGCTCGACGATGCCCGGGCCGACGTTCGCCTGGACGACGGTCGGCAGATCGAAGTGTTCCTGCACGCGAACGAAGCGGTCGGCCTGATCCGCGCCCGCCCGGGCCAGCGGATCGAGCCGCGTCTGGTCGCCCCACCGTTCGGCGGCACGGGCGAGCCCGGCGAGGGCAGCTTGGCCAAGCTGGGATACCCGCCGCCGGTTGAAACCGCCGGTCCCGGCTGGCAGGCCTTCACCCAGCAGGGGGCGGAGGGGTTCAACTTCGCGGTCTACCTGGCCTGGCGGCAGTCGGAGGATGAATGGCTGGCGGCTTGGTCGGTGGGATCGAGCTTCGAGGGGGCCGCACCGCTGGACATCGCCCGGGCGCGCGTGGAACGGGCACTGCAATCCGGTTTCGAGGGCCTGTTCGCCACCCACCGCACCTGGTGGGACGCCTACTGGCGGCGATCCGCGGTGCGCGTGCCGAACGCGGTCATCGAGCGGCAATGGTACCTCGACCAGTACAAGTTCGGCGCCGCCAGCCGCCGCGGCGCACCGCCCATCACGCTCCAGGGGCCCTGGACCGCCGACGATGGCGGGATCCCCCCGTGGAAAGGCGACTACCACCACGACCTGAACACGCAGTTGAGCTACTGGCCCTGCTACAGCGGGAACCGCCTTGAAGAGGGACTCAGCTTCCTTGACTGGCTGTGGGACACCCGCGGCAACTGCGTCGCGTGGACGCAGCGGTTCTTCGGGCTGCCGGGGCTGAACGTGCCCATGACCGGCGACCTGAACAACAACCAGATGGGCGGCTGGCGGCAGTACACGCACTCGATCACCACGGCCGCCTGGCTGGCCCACCATTTCGACCTGCATTGGCGATACAGCGCCGACCGCACGTTCCTCCGCGAGCGGGCGTATCCCTACCTGCGGGACGCGGCCGAGTTCATCGAGGCGGCGTCGGAGCAACGCGGCCCGGACGGCAAGCGCACGCTGCCCCTGTCAGCCTCCCCCGAGATTCACGACAACCGCCCCGAGGCCTGGTTCCCGACGATCACCAACTACGACCTGGCCCTCATGCGCTGGCTGATGCAGACGGCCGCGGGATTGGCTGACGAACTGGCCCTGCCGGATGATGCCCGCCGCTGGCGCGAGGTTCTCGCGGAATTGCCCGCATTGGCCCTGGGCGAGGACGGCCGACTGCTCGTCGCCCCGGGGCACCCGCTGACCGCTTCGCATCGGCATTTCTCGCACCTCATGGCCATCCACCCGCTGGGGCTCATCAACTGGGAGGATGGGGAGTCAGCCCGGCAGACCATTCGCTCCGCCCTGACGGAGATGGACGGCCTCGGCACCGATTACTGGTGCGGATACAGCTACGCCTGGCTGGCCAACCTCGCCGCTCGGGCACGCGACGGGGAGCGGGCGGCGAAGGCCCTTGAAGTCTTCGCCACCGCGTTCACCCTGCGCAACAGCTTCCATTGTAACGGCGACCAGTCGGGCAAGGGCTACTCGCGGTTGACCTATCGGCCGTTCACGCTCGAAGGCAACTTCGCGGCCGCCGCCGGCCTGCAGGAGATGCTCCTGCAAAGCCACGGCGGCGTGATCCGCGTCTTCCCTGCCATCCCGGAGCACTGGCAGGAGGTATCGTTCGACACGTTGCGGGCCGAGGGGGCGTTCCTGGTCTCCGCCCGGCGGACCGCCGGCCGAGTCGAGTGGGTCGAGATCCAGGCCGAGCAGGCCGGTCCCTGCCAGCTTGTCTCACCCTTTACCGGCCACACGCTGAGCCTGACCCTCCAGGCCGGCGAGCGACGCCGCCTGACCGCCTCCGTAGCGCGACCGTAAACCAGCGACCGCCGACGCAACCACGGGGCGGGGTACCGACCCATGCCACCGGACGCGCAGCGTCCGGGGACTGGCTCTTTTTTGCCGGCGTAAGGGCTTTCAACGCGGTTCAGTCACTTGCCAGCACGGAGTTACCGGCGCACCAGAAATGTTTCAAGGCAAAAAAGTGCCTGTCCCCCTCCGAGGACGCTAAACACGTACGGTACCTACACATGCCACCGGTCACGTGTTCGATCATCGCGAGCCCCCCCCCCGCCGCGGCGGGGATGGGCCACCCACCCCCCGGTCCTGTCACGGACCGGGGGCCAAGCGAGCGACACCGGGGTTGACAGTCGGCCGCGGGCATCATTCAATACAGTATGGTCTTCAGCCCCGCCGCCGACTGGAGACCCGCACCGTCCGGGGCGTAGCTCAGCCTGGCTAGAGCGCCTGCTTTGGGAGCAGGAGGCCGCTGGTTCGAATCCAGTCGCCCCGATTATAAAGGCTTGACAAGTTGCTATTTATGACGGTAGTATTCGGAGAGCCGCAGCGAACTTCGGACGCTAAACGGCGGATTCGGACGCTACCATGCCACGCCAATCTCAACCGCGTTATGACACCACGCGCAACCAGTGGTACCTGAACCACCGGCGGAAGAAACACTTCCTGTGTTCGGGCAAGGGTAACTACGTCGAGGCGATGCGGCGGGCGGCAGAGATCATGGGCCAACCGGTGGTGATCGATCGCCCGCAAACGGTGGGCGAACTCATTGCCGCCTGGGTGACCACCACCAACCCCAGTCCCTGGTCGCGTTCCATGCTCGACTCGTGGAAGAACGCAACGTGGTCGACGCCCCTGCGCGAGCTTGATCGCGATCACCTGATCCGCTTTCACCAGTATCTGAGAACCGCGCCCAGTGGCCACGCGCGTCGGCCCCAGCCGAACGCGCCGCGTACGATCCAAGTCAAGGTACTCCACGCGGCCCGCGTGCTGCGATGGGCGCATCGTCGTGGCTTCATTGAGCTCATGCCGGATGTGCCGGTGATGGAGAAGCCGTCCAGACATCCGCGGGATTACGACCAGAGCCAACTGCGGGAGATCTTCGCGGCGCTACCCGAGAGCACCAAGCAGATCATCCGTTTCATCCTCGACACCGGGTGTCGCCCTTCGGAAGCGTGCAAGCTTCGCTGGGAGGACGTCGATCTGAACGTCGGCTTGTGCGTGCTTGATCGGCACAAGATCGTCAAACGCACCGGAGAGCCACGGACGATCGCGCTGACCCCGGCCGCTCGGGCGATACTGGATGGTATCCCTCGGCGGGAGGGATTCGTGTTCCTGAACCGCCTGAAACAGCCTTACAAACCGGGCGGGTTACGCACGACGCTCCGCCGGTGCACCGAAGATAAATACAGCAGCGTCTACTCCTTGAGACATACCCGCGCCCAATCGATCCTGGACAATGGCGGAAGCCTGGAGGATGTCGCCGCGATCCTGGGCAACAGTGTGCAGACGGCAACGATCTACGCGAAGATCAGAGGCGAGCGGGCTCGGCGGGTGGCTTCAACCCTGCCTTCGCCATTGCCGCCAGAGCCCGGCGTTGGAGATAAGCGTCGGAATGCTGGCGGTGGCTCTCGAACTCGGCGAGCAAGGAAACGGAAGAAGGGTCAATCCGCCACTGCCCGCCGGGCACGAGTCGTCGGGCCTTGATCTTGCCCTGCCGGATGAGCTCGCGGACGCGGCGCGGGCTGTAACGGATCGCCTCGGCCACTTCCCGAACTGTCATGAGATCCTTCACGTTTCGCTGCCCTCGGAGCGCCCTCACCAGATAGAAGTGCGGAATGTTTTCACAGACATCACCGGCGTCGGTTGACCGGCTTAACCTCGTCGCGCATGAGCGGCTGCTCGGGGATGTAGTTGAAGTCAAAGACGCGGAAATCGAGGATGTGGCGGCTGCTCTGCTCGAGAAGGCGGGCCTGGTGGTTGAAATAGTCGGCAATGGTCATGGTGACATAAACTCCACTGCACGTATAAACCGTCAGGGCTTTATAAGCTTTGCGGCGAAGTCCAGTCTGCTCATGCGGTCATCGAGGTCCGCGAGTCGGCGTTTCCAGCGGCGGAGCTGATCGGCGGAGGCATCCAGGTCGGGCCGGGCGAGCGCTTCGTTGATGTGGAAGCCGCCATCGCTGCCTCCCAGCAGGTAGGTGATGCGGCGTTGGGTGGCATCCTGCTCCCGGCGTTGCGTGACCAGCGAGGTCCGCAGCTTCTGCGTATCCCGCCAGAGGGTCAGCTCCAGGGCCCGCTGCTGTTTCTCCAGGTCGAAAATGACCCGCTCGATTTCCGTGAGTGTGCCGTCGTCGCCGGGCATGTAGCGCGGGCGGAAGGGCTTTCGCGCTCGCAGCTCTTCCAGTTCACGCTGGATGTCCTCGATCTGCCGCTGGGTCAGTGCCCGATGTTCCTCGATCAGCCCGGCTAACTGATGCGTACCCAGCTCGGCCGTCACCGCCTGGTTGGCGAAGACCAGCGAGACCAGGTCATCAGGCGTCGCCGGCCCCAGCCGCGATTGCGTCTGGTCGATCAGCGCGTCGACCTGCCACAGGTACTTCTCAGTAGGGCTGCGGTCATCCCGTGGCGGGAGCACCTCGCGGCATCTCGCCGGAAGGATCGTGTAACCCGTGATTGTGCGATAGTGCAATCGGATCGTCATAGCGTCACTCTCAAGTGACGCCACGTCCGCAGGGTTCATAAACCTATCGCCTGGCAATTACACACGGCTGCCAGCTCAACGACGTGAACCCTTTCGACTACCTGAACGAACTCCAACACCACACCGCAAACCTCGCGGCTCGCCCCGAGAACTGGATGCCCTGGAACTACTGGGAAACGCTCGAAGGTGGCCCAACGCCTTCCGACGCCGCCTCCTGACCCTTCCTCAGATTATCCTGCAGGGCCCGCCGCGCTCACGATTACACACGCCTGCCGGAGAGACTCTACCCCAACGTTGCATTGCGCAACGTCGAAAAAGTGAGAAGTGAGAAATCAGAAGTAAGAAACTGTGTCCCCCGTGGATGCCGGCGAACCTCACTGGCGGTGAGGTGGGGCGGCAGGCATGGAAGGTGGCTTTTTCTCAATTCTCCATTCTTTATTCTCCATTCCCTCCGGTTGCAGAATCCAACTGGGGGGGGGTACGTCTCCAGGTGGGAACGGTTTGTGATTCGCCCCATACAGGGTTCAAACTCGTGAAGATACTCGGTCAACACCGGTCTGCTTCGAAGAATCGTGTCGGCGTCCATGCCCATGGCCTCCTATGTTCGAGTTCTACTCGAACCTCCCACCAGCTGGCCGACAGAGGTTGCTTGAGCGTTTTTAGCGTTGCAGTACTAACGGGTTATGAGACCACCAGGGCGCAACTCAGTAGCCTTGTTCGGCCGAGGCCTGCGACCCATTGTCTGGCCAGTAGTACCGAGTCGGTGGAACGCACCGACGCAGTTGCGCTTTCCTCATCGACCGTTGATTATTTTCGATTCGGGCCGCAGTACGGAATCGATCACTCCGTAGGCCTGCGTGCGGAGGTCCTCCGGAAACTCGTGGCTGCAGTCGGGGTGCTTGATGATAAGATTGTCCTTGGCGCCCAGCAACTCGTAAATGGGGCGCGCCGCTGCAGCGCACTCATCCACACTCTTCCACTGAAAGTTTCTGTCCTGTAGTGGCGCGTTGACGAACAAGAGGCGCGGAGCCAAGGCCCCGAGCAACTCGTGAAAGTCGAACGGGATTGCCTCCAGCCTGCCGCGGTAGTTGGACATCTGCGGCATGTAGCGTACTTGACACCAGCCCTTGCCGAAATACCAGTTGCCCTCTCCCCCGCCGTAGTAGTGAAGGTACGAATCAAACCCGCAACTGCTGACGACAACTTTAATACGTGTGTCGAACACCGCAGTGTAAATAGCGTTGTGTCCCCCCAGGGAGTGGCCGATCGCACCAAAGCCGCGTGCGTCGTCCACATACGGCAGGGAGGCGAGCAGATCAAGCCCACGGGAATTGTCCCAGATAGCCTTCATCGTGCCGCTGGCATAACCGAGCCGTGCGAGGTTCGGCCAGTAGTCAGCCATGTGCGGGTACGAAGGCGAGAGCGTCACATAACCTCGGTCCGCCAATTCGGCAGCGTACTGTCTTCCCGGCCGACCGCCCAGTCCTACTGCCACTTTGTGCCCGACTGTGTCGTCCGTAGAATGAAGACAGAGAACCGCAGGCGACTTGCTATCGCCAGTCAGTACATCCTTGGGGATGCACAGGTATGCGGTTGTCCTTGATCTGGGCTCGGACTGGTATGTGATGAGCTGCCTTGTGTACTTCGCTGCGTCCGCTTCTTCTTCCACCTTGACTTTCAGGGGTACACGTCGTTCATGGCTTGGTAGTGGGCCCATCACTTCCTGCATCCCTCGTAGAATATCTGCCCGGCGATGCTGCCAATCGGTCGGCGTTCTCGCCGGTTGTATTTTCCCGCTGGCATCGCGGTACTGAAGAAGATTGTTGCGGTCAAGGCGCGCTGGCTCGCCAGCCGTGGTCAAAGAGCTGCTGAGAGTAATCGCCGCGGCAATCAGGATGTGTCGAACAATAGCCATATCAGTATTCTCGCTCTCAATGGCCATCGCCAAGGCCGGCAATGGCGTTTAGACTGACATTTGCCCCAATGCCGTCTGCGACCTCGCTTCAGTCGCCCGGTTGAACCGCATTTTACCCTTGTCGCCGCGCAATTCACAAGGGCGCGGGGCACAATGGGACAGGCACCGCTCGAGCGATGTGTCCCAGGCCGTGGCTTGGCCTTCATCCGAAGATGTTTCCTTCCTCAAGCATCGCTGGGGCGGAGCCAGTCCCCATTGTGCCACCCAGTCGTCATCCCTGCGTCCGCGGACGACGGACAGTCTCCGGATACGCATGGCATTCATTACCAACTCGAAGCGCGCTGACTTGCATGCTTGTTTCGCATGGGTTTCCACGACCAGCGAAATACTGGGGCCGTCAGCCACTACGTAGAACTTACTCCTACGGCTGCCGTGCGAGCGGGCAAATACGCAACCTTTGGGATCCCCGAGGTGTAACCGGTAACTTCTGTGGAAGTGCCGTCGGCCAAGCTTGCCCGGTATCTTGCGCGCGGCTATCATGAAGCATGGGCAGTGTAAGTTTGTTGCGACGAAGTTTACGGTGTCGGCCTAAGGGAACGAGCTTTTGTTGACGGGGTTGTGTTGCGCATTTAGGACCCATTGGTCTGTCGGCCAAGCCCGGACAGGTGCTTTGGCCTGCCAGGTTTATTGCCGACCTGAATAGGAGAACGATAGCTAATGAGAACTCGGCTTCGCTCGCGAAAACAACGCTGTGCGCCAGAAGTGCAACTGGCGGTGGTGCTCTGTCTGGCAGGCCTGCTGCCGACAGTCAGCTTTGCCGACGAGCCTACCTCAGTCACGTTGGATGGGGAAGTTTACGGCGCTCAACCGGACGAGCTTGGCCCGATCGGTGGCGGGGTCGGCTACACCCGGATGGTCACCAAAGGCGATTTTGAAGTCAAGACCCTCGACGAGTTACTCGATGCGTTGGGCAAGGCTAAGCCGGGGCAGCTAGTGTTCATCCCCGGTGAGACGGAGATCGACTGCACCGCCCGGGTCTACATCGAGAAGCTCGTGATCGAGATTCCCGCCGGCGTCACGCTAGCCGGTAATCGCGGCCAGGACGGGTCGGCCGGGGCTCTTATCTGCTCCGACGCCCTCGGATACGTCATACGCCCCGCGCCCGGGGAAGACCGCACTTCTGAGGTCAAGCCGCTCATCGGCATCATGGGGCCCGACGTGCGCATCACCGGCCTGCGTATCCGCGGGCCTAATCCAAAGCGTTATCTCGATCACTTTCACCGCTCGTTTGCCGAAAAGCTTCCCGATGGCAAACGCCGCGGTCACGACTACTACTACCGATTTCCCGTCGCCAGAGGCATCGTTACCCAGCATCCTAACCTGGAGGTGGACAACTGCGATATCTCCGCATTCAGCCACAACGCCGTCTTCCTCGTCAGTGGCGAGGATCACCACATCCACCATAACTTCATCCACCACTGCCAGTACCAGGGCCTGGGCTATGGTGTGTCCCATGACAAAGGCTCCTCAGTCATCGAGCGCAATCTGTTCGACTTCAATCGGCATTCGATAGCTGGAACGGGCCATCCGGACAGCGGCTACGTTGCCCGACACAACGTTGAGTTAGGCACGTCGTTGGCTCACTGTTTCGACATGCACGGCCACTCGGTAAAGGGCACACGGGTGGCGGGCTCCACGATCCGCATCCACAACAATACATTTCGGGCGCCCGCCCTCCCGGTGATGATTCGCGGTGTACCGGTGGACACGTGTGAAGTGTTCCAAAACTGGTTCCCGCGCCACGAAACTCCCCAACAGGCTGTTCGCCACGGAAAGAACACACTGGTCCGCGATAATGCTTTTGGCGCAGAATCGCCTAAGGTCGTCCCGTGAGCCTGCTGTCAACCAAGGCTGTTCCTTGCCCAGACCATTGAAAAAGTGTGATGCTATGATAACCCAAGTACGTATTCTGGCCGGCATGTGTCTGGCGGCCATCCTGTCCAATTCCGTTGTCCTGGCCGACGAGGATCCCCGGCAGGCCATCTTCCAGCGTGTCTTCGGTGACGCGGTCAAACTCGATCCGGACACCGTGGCCCGAGTCAAGCAGCTCCCACCGGGCAAGCGGCTCTACATCGATCGCGACGAGGATGGCCGCAATGATGAGGTCTGGTTTATCGACACCGCCTACCGACACCAGGAGAGCAAGCGGCCCATCCTGGTGCGAGTGATCGACGAGGACGGCGATCTCGACGCCCACCAGGGCCCGGACCTGGACAGCGATCTATACGTGATTGACTGGCACGCAGACGGCAAGGTGGACGTGGTCCTCGATTACCAGGATACCGACGGGGACGGCGACGTGGACGAGATGGCCTTCTACTTCCCAAGAGGCCACGGCCTGGGTGTTTGGTGGTCCCGCGACAACGGCGACGACAATCTCCTCTGGTATGACGTGGACTACACCTACTATCAGGGGCTCTGCCAATGGAAATGCCATTTCAGCGGCGAGGAGACCTTCGTGTCTTTCGGCCTGACCAAGGACAGTGAGGAATGGCTCTCCTCATGGGAGAACCCCTTCGTCTTCTATGACCCCGATGGTGACACGTGCAGCGAAATCGTTCTCCGCATCAGCGGCAGGAACGATGTGGTCCGCAGCGCTCGCTACAGCTTCGACGTGGACGACGACGCCTACGGCCGGCGCACCCACGATTACGAGTTCTCCCTGACATGCGTTACCGAAACGGACGCTCCCTTGCGCCTCGACCCGGATATTGTCCGCAACACCACCCTGCGGGGCATACCCACTCAGCCTTGGCTCAAGCGAGAAGAAGCTCAACCTTTCACCATCAACGCGGAGTGGTCCAAGATTTGCCTGACTTGGCACGAACTTAACGCGAATACCAGCGGCGATCCCTACGGAGAGCCCTACGAACGGTGGGAAGGCATCATCAACAATGGGGCCGCCAATGCCAACTTCCCTCAAGTCGGTGGACCGTCGTGCAGCCCGAACAATACACGCCATGAGAATGCCCTGTCGCCGAAGCCTCCGATGCAATTGTATTACGATCCCACCGATCAGCGCCTCCACCTGATGGGGGCCAATGAAGGCTGGCTCCACGTGGATTACAACCACGACGGCAAGGTGGACGCCCGATACCTGTATAGCGACGAGGACGGCGACGGCATTCTCGACCGCCGCCAGATCGACCTTGATGGCGACGGCAAGCTCGACTTCGATTGGCCGATGATGACCGGTAAGCCCGAGCCCCTGGACCTCGATCTTGATACGCTCACCCGGGTTTACTGTCAAACCTTGCGAACCTCCCTGGAAAACAGTCAGGTGTTCATCGATGCGGCCAAGGCTGTGTTGGATGTCAGCGAACCCTGTGATGTTGAGCGGTTCTTCGATGAGAAGTTGCCCTCGTGGGTACCCCAGACCCGGTTGGGCGAGTACGTGCGGAAAACGGATGGAGGGGCCCGGCTATACGTCGACCTGGTTCGCGATCGTCTTT
>CAZEEJ010000147.1:0-14554 GCA_964511155.1 uncultured Planctomycetales bacterium
CTGCCCTGATCGTGCTGGTGATGATCCTCGCCGAGATCCGCGATTCGGACCAGATCCTGCGGTGGATGATGGGCTCACTGGAGATCGTCAGCATGGCTCCGGTCTGGGAGGCGCTCGCCCTCGCCGCCGTGGCGGGGGGCGTGGCCGCCTATCTGCATCGCGACCTCGATCTGCTGATGATGGGCGAAGTGGTGGCCGCCAGCCGGGGGGTGTCCGTACGGCGTTCGCGGCGGCTGGTCTACTTCTCGGCCTCGCTGCTGACCGCCGGCGTGGTCGCCCACTGCGGCCCGATCGGGTTCGTCGGGCTGCTCATCCCGCACATCTGCCGCAGCCTGGTCGGCCCCGCTCATCATCGCCTGCTCGGGGCCTGTGCCCTGGTCGGTGCGAGCTTCCTGCCGTTGTGTGATCTGTTGGCCCGCAACGTGCTCTGGTGGCTGGCCGCGGAGTCCCGCCAGATCCCCGTCGGCGTTTTCACCAGCCTTGTCGGCGGCAGCTTCTTCCTCTACCTGCTCCTCGCCCGCGGCAACCGGACGGCTTTGTGAAACATTGGCGGAAGAAAAAGTGTGTGTGATTCCCGATCACAACGCCCGATCCCGCTCGCCGCTTCGCGGGCCCTCTCTGCGAGCGGCAGACGGGTATATTACATGCGAGGTGGCTTCATGGCTGGTGATTGGCGTAGCAGAGTCGTTTGTGATGATGACCTGCATCACGGCGAACCGTGCATCCGTGGCACGCGCATCCCGGTTTCGATTCTCGTGGCGAGCTTGGCCGAGACATCCATCGAAGCGTTGCTGACGGAGTACCCTCAGCTTTCGCGCGAAGACATCCAGGCCGCCCTTCTCTACGCGGCGGAGGCCTCACACAGCACACTGGTGGCTTGAGACGATGCTTCGCGGCGTCGCGTCTGCCCACAACCCGAAGAGAAGCTCACGCAGAGGCGCAGAGACCGCAGCGTTGGCTTCGCCCACAACCCAAGACAACTCTCGGTTGCCTACGACCCAACGCCAACGGCGTTGAATAACACAGCCCGGGGTCGCGCAGCGCACCCCGGGTGATCGGACCAGTCGTGATCGAACAAACCCTGAAAGGGTTTCATATCCGGCCGTGGATGAATTCCTCAACACGGAGACCTTGCCGTCGAGCTGGCTCCGAAGCCCCGGCACCCCGGCCAGAGGCGCATGCAACCCTTTCAGGGTTGGGTCACGCTTGCGGGCATGGTTCCCGGGGTGCGCTGCGCGACCCCGGGCTGTGTTCTGGAACCGCGTTGCGGTTCGCCGCGCAGGCTTTGCCCACAACCCAGAGGGAATCTCACGCAGAGGCGCAGAGACACTCAGCAACGCCTCTCTCTGCGGTCTCTGCGTGAGCTGATTTCTTCTCAGCAAGACAAGAAACCGACGGTTAGCATGGAACCATGGCTGCCGGTTGAGGAAGCCAATCCCCTGAAGCCGCGCATCGGGGATCTGCGGCAAGAGGGATCATACTGGGGAATGCCCGGGAGAGGGCTCGAACCTCCACCCCATTTCTGGGACATGGCCCTCAACCATGCGCGTCTGCCAATTCCGCCACCCGGGCTCGCTTCGTGGCACCGGCAGGGGGGGCCTGACCGGCACTGTTTCCACTAAGTTACTCTTCACCGCGGGCGGGGTCAAGGTCCGCTCCGGCGAGTAAAAGGCAGGGTCCCTGACCGTTCCGGCGGCGGGCGTCGGCCCCGGCGGGTCAGCATTCCGTACCGCGACCAAGCAGAGCCGCGACCGTAAGGGAGCGGACTGTCTCTCCGTACCGCGACCGTAAGGGAGCGGACTTTGCGGGAGAAGGCCATGCACACGAGGTCCGCTTCCTGACGGGCGCGGTACGGAACAGCCTTGACCAGTTGGGCCCAAGAGGCCGCCCAAACGAGCCCGGAGCGCTAGCGACGGAAGTGGAGCGTCAGCGACATACCCCCGCAGCCCCGAAAAACTTGCGGCTGACCCGCGGTTCGGGAAGGATGGTGACATGCCGGTGAACCCGTGCCAGATCGCGATCACTCACCTGGAATACAGCAAAGCTCGCCGGGTCTTCGACGCCGCGGCCGCCGAGGGGCTTGTTTGTCTACCGGCTCCGGCGGCCGAGGAGAGCCTCGCCCGGTTCATTCGGGAGCACGAGGCCGGCCACGCGATCGTGGGCGTCGACCGTTATGCGGGGCCGTTGTACGACGCCCTGCCGCGCGGCGGAGTGCTGGCCCGCTTCGGCGTCGGGCACGATGGGATCGACAAGGATCGGGCGACGAGCAACGGCATCCTGTGCACCAATACGCCCGGCGTGCTGGATGATTCCGTGGCCGAGATGACCATCGGGCTGATCCTCGCGGCGGCCCGCCATCTGCCGACGGTGGCCGCGGCGACCCGCGCGGGCCACTGGGGACCGGTCGTCGGGACCGAGCTCCACGGCCGGACGCTGGCGGTCATCGGTTGCGGGGCCATCGGACGCCGGGTGGCGCGGATGGCGGCCCACGGCTTCGGCATGCGCGTGCTCGGGTGCGAGGTCGGGCCGGTCGATCCGGGGCAACTGCGGGCCGACTACGGTTTCGCCGAGATCCACGCCGAATTCGCCGACGCCGTCGCCACCGCCGACTACGTCACGCTGCACATCCCGAGCATACCCGATACGCGTCATTTCATGGCCCGCACGCGGCTCGACCGCATGCAGCCTCACGCCTGGCTGATCAACACCGCTCGCGGGGCGCTGGTCTGCGAGGCGGACCTGTACGATGTCCTGGTCGCCGGCCGAATCGCCGGGGCGGCGCTCGATGTGTTCGAGAACGAGCCCTACCGGCCGGTCGCGCCCGGTAAGGACCTCCGCCAGCTCGCCCGGGCGATCATGACGCCCCACGTCGGCAGCAGCACGCAGACGGCGTGTGAGCGCATGGCCGGCCGGGCCCTGGAGAACATCAGGCTGGCCAACGCCCGCCAGTTCCCTAAGATGGATTTGCTTAATCCCGCGGTCCTCGACTGAGGAGCACCACCGGCCATGAAGAACAAGTTGCGACAGGCCTTGCTGAATCGCGAAGTCACGCTCGGGGCGTGGTTACAGATCGGCCACCCCGCCTGTGCGGAGATCCTCGCCCGCGCGGGCTTCGATTGGGTCTGCGTCGACCTCGAGCATGGGGCGATCGACCTGGAGACGATGACCGACATCTTCCGGACGCTGGCGGGCTTCGAGGCCGTACCCGTGGCTCGGCTGCCGCTCAACGACCCGGTCTGGATCCATCGCAGTCTGGACGCCGGCGCCCGCGCCCTCATCATCCCGATGGTGCACACGGCCCAGGAAGCCGAACGCGCCGTGCGCGAGGCCAAGTACCCGCCCCGCGGCGTCCGGGGTTTCGGATACAGCCGGGCCTGCATGCACGGTATGGACTTCGAAACCTACATTGCCTCGGCCAACGACGAGATCGCGATGATCATGCAGATCGAGCACGCCGACGCGGTTGCCAATATCGAGGCGATCCTGGACGTCCAGGGCGTGGACGGGCTGCTCATCGGACCGCTCGACCTGAGCGGCTCGATGGGGATCACCGGGCAGATGCAGCACCCGCGGATGGTCGCCGCGCTGCGGACGTACCTCGACGTGTGCCGGGCGCGCGGTGTATCCGCGGGCATGCACGTCGTCCGGCCCAATTCCGAGAACGTCCGCGCCGCCCTGGACGACGGCTACACGCTGCTGGTCCTGGGGGTGGATAACGTGTTTCTGGACGAGGGTGCCAAGGCCAGCCTGCGGGCTGCCGGCCGACAGGCAGGAGACCCGTGATGATTGGACCGGACAGACGATCGCCGTTCCTGGTTTCATGCTGCGGGCTGCTGGCGCCCGCCCTGATCGCGGCATGGCTGGGCGGGTCGGCCGCTTCGGTCGCCGCACAGCCCCCCGCCGAGGTCCGCGACCACCTCCAGAAGGAGTTGCAGCGCAGCAAGCCCGATTACCTGCTCTTCGTTCCCCGGCACTGGGATGGCTCGACTCACGATTCCCACAACGAGCACATCCTCGTCTTCGATGGCCCCGATGGCTCCATGATGGCCGTCTGGACGCAATCCATGCGCGACCCCGGACCGGCCAACCGCATCCTCTTCGCCCGCTCCGCCGATGATGGTGAGACCTGGAGCCCCCCTCTCCAGATTGCCGGCCCCGCCACCCCGGACGATCCCGCGCACATGGCGAGCTGGGCCTTCCCCATGGTCGCCAAGACCGGCCGCATCTACGTGCTCTATAACCAGAACCAGGGCACCCAGGGTTGGATCAAGATGCACACCGGCACCATGGCCGGCACCTGCAGCGACGACCACGGGCGCACCTGGTCACCAGCGCAACAGGTGCCCATGCCTCGCAGCCCTTACGACGACCCCGAGGGCAAGATCCCCCCCGAGTGGATCGTCTGGCAGGTTCCCGAACGCGACCTGCAAGGCCGCTATTTCGTCGGCTATACCCACTGGGTGAACAAGGCCCGGGCGACCCGCCCCGACGCCGAGTCCTGGACCCAGATCGAGTCGGTCTGTTCGTTCATGCGTTTCGAAAACATCGACGACAACCCGGAGCCCCGGGAGATCCGCATCACCTTCTCCGCCTGGGCGGACCAGGCTCTCCGCGTTCCGCATTTCAAGTATCCACTGCTGAGCATTGCCCAGGAGCCCAGCATCGTGCGCCTGCCCGATCAACGCCTCTTCTGCGTCATGCGCACCAACTCCGGCTACATCTGGTACAGCGTCTCCGCCGACGACGGCCGAACCTGGGGTAACCCGCGCCCGCTGCTGCGCAAGGATCACGGCACGCCCATCCTCCAGCCGGTCGGCTGCTGCCCGATCTATCAGCTTGCCGACGGCCGCTACGTCCTCCTGCATCACAACAACCGCGGGGACATCGAATCGAAGCCGGAGAACACCTCCCGCCCCCGCCGCCCGGCCTACATCGCCCTCGCCGAGTTCCGCCCGCATGCCGATCAGCCCCTCTGGTTCAGCGAATCGAAGGAACTCATGGACAACGACGGCATCGCCGTCGACGGCCGTAGCGAGAAGGACCATCCGAATGTTCAGACCGGAATCGGGCTGTACTCCAGCTTCACCACCCGTCACGGCCGCGACGTGCTCTGGCACACCGACCGCAAGTGCTTCCTGGTCGGCAAGCGGATCACCCCCGACTTCCTCGCTGACCTCAAAGTGCCGGCGCGGTAAGCCCCGTGAAAAACCGTCGGATCAGCGAGCATGCTGCCGGCCGGCTTGCCGCTTCGCGGAATGAGTTCAAACCACCGATGTGACCGCAGATACGCGGTCGACGGACAGCGAGCCGTCTTCCTCCTGGATGGCCGGTGTGACCAGGTCCAGCAGTTGGCCGATGTACTCGGTGACGTGCGGGATCTCGAGGGCCTTGCGGCCCAGGGTGCTTCCCAGCCGCGAGTTGTCGTAGACCACGTCCATGTTCAGGAACGGCAGGTAGTACTTCAGCGTGGCGAAGAACTTCCGCTGTCGTGCGGTGCGGACATACCGCCGGTGCATCTCACGCGTCCACTCTTCCGGGTGGATCAATATCAACGGCGCGGACCTGTTGTAGTACGCGTCGAGATAGCTGGCCACCTGCCCGCAGCGCATCGCTCCGGCGTCACCCGCGGAGATGTGGTAGCAGTCGTGTTCCCGCCGCGGCGACTGGAGCAGGCGGAGCATCGCCTCAACCACGAAGGAAACCGGAACCACGTCCACCCGCGAATTCGGATTGATCGGTACCGCCTCGAACTCGTTGAGCAGCGGGAGGAACCACAGGATGGCCTTGGCGAATTGCTCCGCCGGCAGTTGGGCACTCAGTACGATCGACGGTCGCACCACCAGCGCAGGCAGGCCCGACGCACGCAGCACCTGCTCCGCGACCAGTTTCGAGCGCGTGTACTCGTTGTAGTGGCCTTCTCCCGTGTCCGTGTCGTCGGTCTCCACGACGCACCGGTTGGCCACCGTCCCGCAGACCGTCGCCGTGCTGATGTGCACGATCAGCGGGGACCTCCGGCACGACCGCGTCAGACTGATCAGATTCTCCATGCCAGCAATGTTCGTCTCGCGGCAACTGATATCCCGTATGAAGGATAGCTCGGAGGCACAGTGGATGATCATGTCCACCGAGTCGGTCACACGGGCGAAGTCCCGATCGGTCATGCCGAATCGGGGCGCCGTCACGTCGCCAGCGACCGCCTCGACCGGCACTTCGGCTCCCAGAAGCGCGCTATCTCGGCTGTGCTGGAACCGTTCCCGCAGGCGGTCCTGTGCAGACCGGCCGGTCTGTGGACGGATCAGACAGGAGATCCTGCCCACCCCGCTGTGGACCAGCCGTCGTACCAGTTCACCGCCAATCAGACCGGTCGCACCGGTCATCAGGATATTCGTATCTTCATTCATCATCTGGAGTTTCCACAGCCTCAGGCGATCGGCACGCCGGTCACATCCGGTGCATTATACCGGCCTTCGGTGCCCGATGCACGTCCGCTGCTGCGCGACACGGACGGGGGAGCGCTGTGCGTGGCACCGTCATCTTCGGCTTCGCTGCACTCTACAGTCCGCGGTATATTACCAAATCGTGGGCTCGTGGCAATGCCCTAGCCATGCTTTTTGGCCCGGCTGGTCCGGTGGCGGCCGATAACCTGTCATCCAGGCGGGTTTGGCTGCCGCCCGGTCCGTCACGACCGCGGGTCGGGCGCAGACCGGCGGAGCCTCGATCAGCTCCCACTGGGAATGTCCGAGACCCGACCTCACGGCCGGTGGGGGCCACCGTGCCCCTTCTGGATTGGCGGACTGGAGGTGCCGGCTTTGGGTGCGTGGGTGTGGATTCCGGCAGCAACGGGTCTGTGCGGCCTGTGGCTACTGGCGGTTATCCGCCACAGTCGCCGGGTGCACGCCTTCGATTGCAGTGGCGATCCCCGAGACGGCGTGGTGATCTTCGTCGAGCCGGTGCGCTGGCTGTTCATTGTCTGGGGATTTGTATCCTTCGTCCGTGGCCTGCGGGGGGGAGGGTGCACCTGCGAGGTTCGGCTTTTTCGCTGGAGTAAGCGGGCCGGTGCCCTGCTGGTGATCCCCGACTTAATGCGGCACGAGCGACTGCGGACCAAGGCCGGTCGGCTGGCCCGGTTCATCGACAACGTGGCCCAGGAACACCCCGGTAAGGTCATTCACCTGTGCGGCTACTCCAGCGGCTGCTATCTGGTCACCGAGGCCGTCCAGATGCTCCGGGATACCAGGGCCCTCGGCACGGTCGTTCTGCTGTCGGCGACGGTCTCGCCGGGCTACCCGCTGGGCGAAGCGGCGGCCCGAGTGCGGGCCGTCCACACGTTTCATTCACGGCTGGATTGTCTGATCAACGGCCTGGCGCCCTGGTTGTTCGGCTGCAACGACCGGCGACGGGCTCTGGCCGCAGGGATGGTCGGCTTCCAGTATCCGCCGGCAGGCGTTACGCAGCATGCCTGGTCGCTGCGTGACCTGCGGCTGGGCTACTTCGGGGACCACTTCACCATTACCTCGGCCCGCTTCGTGGCCAAACGTATCGCCCCGTTCCTGGCCGCCCCGTAGCGGCCGCCCCCCGTGGCGGCCGGGGTCTGTAGCGGCCGCCCCCCCGTGGCGGCCGGGGTCTGTAGCGGCCGCCCCCCGTGGCGGCCGGGCACCGGCGAGACGCCGGTGCCACACCGTTCGTTTGCACCGGCGAGACGCCGGTGCCACACCGCGGTGCCACACCGCGGTGCCACACCGCGGTGCCACACCGCGCGGCTCACGGAGCAGGGGCACATTTCACGTCGTGGCTTGGCGGATGGCGTAGTAGTCCTCCCGCGACAGGTGCCAGCCCAGGGCCCCGGCGGCCTCCTCGATCTGCTGTTCGTTCTTGATGCCGACGATGGCGCAATGGACGGCGGGGTGCGTGAGCAGCGCCCGAATTGACAGTTGGGTGACGCTGTGGCCGAGCCGGTCGGCGATGGGGCGGAGTCGGTTGACCTTCTCGACGTTCACCCGGAAGGCCTCGCCCTTGAACATGGGCGTCATGGCCCGCACGTCGTTGAAGGTCTCCGTCCCGGTGAACTTGCCGGTGAGCAGCCCGTACTGCAACGAGCTGTAGGTGAGGACCCCGAGGTCCTGGGCCATGCAGAAGGGCCCCAGGTCGCTCTCGAAAGCCCGGTCGAGCAAATTATACTTCGGCTGTACGGTGTCGAAGTGTCCGTAGGTGTTCGCCGCCCGGATCTGTTCCACGTTGAAGTTGCTCACCCCGTAGAATCGAATCTTGCCGTCCTGCTTGAGCTTCTCGAAGGCCCGGGCGGTCTCCTCGAGGTGCGTCATCACGTCGAAGGTGTGGGCCTGGTAGAGGTCGATGTGGTCGAGGCCCAGGCGTTTGAGCGATTGTTCGCATTCCCAGACGATGTAATCGGCGGACAAGTCGCCGACGCGTGGGGAGCCCGGCTCGCCGAGCCAGTGGTGGTAGACCTTGGTGGCCAGCACGAAGGCGTCGCGGGGGATGCCCTTGAGCATGCGGCCGAGCAATTGCTCGGCGAATCCGTCCCCGTAGGCGTCGGCGGTGTCAAGGAAGTTGATGCCCAAGTCCAATGCCCGGCGCACCGCCCGGGTGAGCCGTTCCTCCTCGACGACCGGCCAGTATTCGTTGGCGGCCATTTGCCAGCAGCCGAAGCAGACGCGGCTGACCTCCAGATCCGTCCGTCCCAGCTTGATTTTCTCTGCCATGATGAACTCCTCGTACTTTTACCCGAACTCCACCGCGATGCGGTTGATCGTCGTCGTCGACAGGGCGGCCAGGGGCACGCGTTGCTCGAATACCCGCCCGTTCAGTCGGATGCGGGCGCCCGGCGGCCCGTTTCGCCGGAAGGCGACGTGGATCTGCCGGCCGCGCCATTGTCGCCGCACCTCATACTCCGTCCAGGCTGCGGGCGGGCAAGGGCGGATGACCAGGGCGTCGAAGTCGGGCCAGACGCCGACCAATCGTTCGATGACCCGGCGGTACCAGGAGACCGAGCCGGTGAAGTTGCTGAACAGTTGCGTGCCGTAGGCCGGGTGGTCCGGCCCGACGGTGAAGTTCGACTGTTGCTGCCGGGGGCCGGTGGCCAGATCCTGCACCAGGCTGGACGGCAGGGTGCGCATGAGCCAGTTGTAGCACTCGTCGCCCCGGCCGGCGTGGATGAGCCCGTAGAGGTAGAAAGCCTCACCATGCAGGTAGAGGCTGCCGTTCTCGAACAGGCCCGGTTTCTGGTCGGCGATGCGTCCGACGTGCGGCCGGCTGAGTTGCGAGTAGGGCGGAGCCAGGAGCATGTGGCCCAGCGGGGTGGCGAGCTGCCCGATGGCGGCGTGGACGGCCTCCTCCCGGCCGGCGGCGGCGGCGACGCCGGTGAACAGGGCCCAGGTGTTCACATTCAGATGGATGCGGCCCTCGTCGTTGTCGCTCGACCCGATGGGCACGCCGTGTCCGTTGATCGCGTAGATGTACCACCGGCCGTCCCAGGCGTGTTCGTTGATTCGTTGCGTCAGAGTGTCGATGATGCCGCGCATCTCGCGGGCATCTTTCAGGCGGCCAAGGTGCGTGGCCAGCTCTTCCAGACGTTGAGCGGCGTGGACGCAGGCACAGGAGAGCCACACGCTGACGCCCTTCTCGCCGCCGATGCCGGACAGGGCGTCGTTCCAGTCGCCGTAGCCGATGCGGCACAGGCCGTGGTAGCCGGTGTTGGCGGCCAGTGAACGGACGGCGGCCAGGGCGTGCTCATAGACCGTGCCGGTCTGCGTCTCGTCGGGCTGCTGCGTCTCCATGTCGAAGTAGGCCACGGGCTCGTCCAGCACGCCGAGGTCGCCGCTTTCCTTGAGGTACTGCACCAGCGTGTCGGGGATCCAGGACGAGGAGTCCATGTACATGCGCATGTCCTGGCCGGCCCCGGGGCAGGCCTCGTATTGGCGGACGGCCCGGCCGTCGGCGGCCTGGTAACGCAGCGTATGCAGCAACTGGCGGCGCACCTGGTTCGGCTCGCAGTCGCAGATGCCCAGCAGATCCTGGAGCACGTCGCGGTACCCGATCTTGTCCAGCGCCCGGCAGAAGCGCGACTGGTTGCGGGCCTGGTAGCGCGACCAGATGTTGAAGTAACGGTCCAGGTCGGCGGCGGGCGTGCGGATCATCTGGCAACCGATGCGCTCAGACCAGGCGGCCCGGACGGTGCGGACACATTGATCGGGTGCGGCCAGCACGTCGGAGCGGACGCGGGCCAGGTATGAGCGGCGTTCCGCGGGTTCGTAGGGGCACCAGCCGTAGGCGCACACCCACCGCGCGGTTTGACCCGGGGCCAACTCGGCGTCGAATTGGGCGGCGGCCACCAATCCCGCGTATGGCTGCAGGCCCAGCGAGTCGCGGCATCGGCCATCCCGCACCGCCGCCGGCAGCACGCTGCGCCCGCCGGCGCCGTTGTACACCTCGCCCATCATGTCGAACCGGGCAAACGCCGGCCGGGCCGTCAAAAAAGCCTGCCGCCGATGCCGGTTGTTCTGATCGTGGTTCAGGAAGACCAGGGTGTCCTCCTCCAGCAGGCCTTCGCAGACGATCCGCGGTACGAAGTAGTAGGAGGGGAAGGAGTCCACATGGACCCGCACATCCGCGAACCACGAAAACCGCCGCGGGGTGTCGCCGGGGTTCGTGATAGCCACCTGCCAGGTTTCCAGCGGCAGGTCGGGATGCACGCTGACTTCCAGCTCGCAGGTCAGCCCACCACGCTCCGCCCGCAGGGCCATCCGGTCCAGCCCCTGCGTACACCGCCAGCCCGCGTAGGCGTTTTCCTCGACGCCGGGCACGGGGAACATGGGCCAGGCCTGTCCCTGCTCGTGGACGAAGAACCGGCGGACATCCTGCGGCTCCGGGGCGGTGGGGACGTAATTGGTGTCCAGGTGGCTGGTCATGCGGCCGGCCAGCACACTGTTCAGGCAGGAGAACCCGCCGCCGAACTGGTCCCAGAAGCTGCCCCAGATGCCCGTCTCGCCCGATGAACTCGAGGCCATCAGGTGCAGGCACGGCCGGGGCGTGCGCAACGCCGTGATGACCACCTCGCTGTCGGCGAGGAAGCCCTCGGCGTCGCGGGTATCCTGGAAATGCGCGTACCGGTCGAGCAGGGCCTGCCAGGTGGAGGGATCGATGCCCTCCTGCGGCAGCCTGTCTGCCTGCAGGTTCTCGCGCACACGACTCAGGGTTTCGTCCATCAGCAAATTGTCTCGGTCCTGGGTGTGTCTCGGCACTCCTCCGACTGCTTGCCTGACCGGCCGGGTCACCTTATCGTGAAGGGTGGCTACTGCCAAGGTTATCCAGGCGAAGGAGAGCAGGCATGATCGGCGTGGGTATCATCGGGGCGGGGTTCATCGGGCGCAATCACTTCAACCAGTACGAGAAGCTCACCGACCGCAGCAAGCTCGTGGCGCTCTGCGACAAAGAGGAGCCGCGGCGGCTGGGCGACTGGTCGGGGGTCGGCGGGAACGTCGGCGACATGCAGGGCACCCGGCGCGACCTGGGCGACATCCGGCCGTACGCGGACTGGCGGGAGCTGATCGCGGACCCCAAGGTCGACCTCGTCGATATCTGCGTGCCGACCTACCTGCACCCGGAGATGGCCATCGCCGCGCTGCAGGCCGGCAAGCACGTGCTCTGCGAGAAGCCCATGGCCCTCACCGTGAAAGAATGTGATGATGTTCTGGCCGCCGCGGCGTCGGCCAAGGGCCGCTTCATGATCGCCCAGTGCATCCGCTTCTGGCCGGAGTGCGTCTGGCTCAAGCAGGCCATCGACGACCACCGTTACGGCGAGCTCAAGGCCCTTCACCTCCGGCGGCAGTGCAGCGCACCCGGCTACACGCTCAACCACTGGATTCTCGACCCGGCCCTGTCCGGCGGAGCGCTGCTCGATCTGCACGTGCACGACGTGGACTTTGCTCTTTTCCTGCTGGGCAAGCCGCAGGCGATCTGTGCCCAGGCGTGCCAGCGGGTGCCGGGGGCCTACGACCGCGTCCATGCGTTGTGGCACTATCGCCCCGATCTCGTCGTGCAGCTCGAGGGGTTCTGGGACATGCCGCCGGGCTTCAGCTTCAACATGGGCTTCACCGCCCGGTTCGAGAAGGGGGCCGTGGTGTTCGACATCAGCAGCGGGCAACCGCTGACCGTCTACGCCCCCGACGGCGGCAAGCAGACGCCCGAGATGCCGCCCAACGACGGGTACTTCAACGAGATCGAGTACTTCCTCGGCTGCATCGAGCGGAACGAGGCTCCGCGGACGAGCACGCCGGCCGAGAGCCGTGACGCGGTGGCCATCGCCCTGCTCGAAAAGCAGAGCGCCCAGACCGGGCAGGTCATCGACGTTCGTTGAGCCGCCGCCGCTTGCGGCTTCGCAAGGCGCGTGATTCGTTCCTCCATGGGAAGTTGATCTACCCTGCCAGCCCCGTCATCCACTCGCGGACCGCGTCGGCCGCGACCTGGACGATCCCGGCGGAGTTCCGGCCGGCGTCCTCCGCCTCGAGCATCCGCCGCACGAGGGCACTGCCGATGATCGCTCCGTCCGCCTCCCGGCAGACCAGCCGTACCTGCTCGGCGGTCCCGATTCCGAACCCGACCACCACCGGGCGACCGGAAACCTCCCGCAACTCGTGCACATTCGCGACCAGGTCCGGTGGCAACTGGTTGCGCTCGCCGGTGATGCCCGTGACCGACATGTAGTAGACGAACCCGGTGGACATGCGGGCGATCTGGTGGCGGCGTTCGGGCGGCGAGGCCGGGGATACAAGCATGGGCAGGCACAGGCCCGCCGCCGCCACGCGCGCGGCCACCGGCGGGGCCTCCTCCAGCGGCAGGTCCGGCAGGATGAGGCCGTCGATGCCCGCCTCGGCCACCAGTTCGATGAAACGCTCTACGCCGATCCGGAAGACGATCGAGTACGAAAGCATCGCCAGCAGCGGCAGCTCGTGCTTCTGCCGGAACCGCTTGACCATGGCCAGCGTGTCCTGCACACGGATGCCCCGGTCGAGGGCTCGGGCGAAGGAGGCCTGGATCACCGGCCCGTCGGCGATCGAGTCGGAGTAGGGGATGCCCAACTCCACGGCGGTCACGCCCTCGCCGGCGAGCGCCTCCAGGATGCGTTCCGTGGTTTCCAGGTCCGGCAGGCCCGCGGTGACGTACGGCAGCAGTCCCTTGCGTCCCGATGCGGCCAGAGCAGCGAGCCCGGCTTCAATGCGGTTGGTTCGTGTAATCATGACGGCAACTATCAGACCGGCGGACCACCCGAGAATCAAGCGCCCGCCCCAATCGGGGAACCAACAACAAGTTGTCTCGGTCCTGACCAGCAACAAGTTGCCTCGGTCCCGCCGCTTGCGGCTTCGCACGGCAGCGTGCTTGGCTCGCCTCGCAGCGTGGTTGGCTCGCCTCGCGCGATTGACCCATTCCCGGCGATACTCGATACTGATTCCCGTGAAAGCCCTCTGCTACAACGAGCGTCTTTCGGTGGAGCCGCGGCATCCGGAGCCGCAGTCGGGCCCGGATGAAGCTTTGGTTGCCGTTCGGCTGGCGGGCATCTGCGCGACCGACCTGGAGCTGGCCAAGGGCTACATGGGCTTCCGAGGCGTGCTGGGGCATGAGTTCGTGGGGGTCGTGCTCCGGGGGCCGCGGCCATGGCGGGGCAAGCGCGTGGTCGCGGAGATCAACTGCGTGTGCGGCCGGTGCGAGCTGTGCCAGCGCGGGCTGTCGAACCACTGCCGGCGGCGCACGATCGTCGGCATCCAGGGCCGCGACGGGGTGTTTGCCGAGCAGGTCGCCCTGCCGGTGCGCAATCTTCACGAGGTGCCGGAGACGGTCAGCGATGAGCAGGCGGTCTTCGTCGAGCCCCTGGCCGCCGCGTACCAGGTCGTCAAGCAGTACCCGATCGAGAAACGGATGCACGTCACCGTGGTGGGCTCGGGCCGCCTCGGCCTGCTGGTGGCCCAGGTGTTACAGGCCACCGGCTGCGACCTTGAAGTGGTCGGGCGGAACGAGTTGACGCTCAGTTTTTGTGAGAAGCGGGGGATCCGCACGACGCCGGTGGCGGAGCTGCGCCCGCGGGGCGATCGCGACGTGGTGGTCGAGTGCAGCGGCTCGCCAGCCGGCCTGGAACTCGCCCTGCGGCTGCTTCGGCCGCGCGGGACGCTGATCCTCAAGAGCACCCACGCCGAGGTGGCCCCGCTCAACCTCGCCGCGGTCGTGGTCAACGAGATCACCGTCCTGGGCAGCCGTTGCGGCCCGTTCCCGGATGCCCTCGGGGCCCTGGCACGCGGGCAGGTGGACGTCGAGTCCATGGTCTCGCGAACGCTGCCTTTGGACCGCGGCCTGGAGGCGTTCACCATGGCCGCCGACCCCCGGTACATCAAAATCCTGCTACGCGTCGCCTCATAAACCATGCAGCATGAAAACCACGGCGAGTTGACGGTGTTTCGTTTCGAGCGGCTGATGGCCGAGCCCGGGCTGGCCCAGGCCGTCGTCGCCCGGCCGCACAACTACGCGCCGCATCGCGGCGTGGGCCGCG
>CAZEEJ010000148.1:0-14544 GCA_964511155.1 uncultured Planctomycetales bacterium
AGCGGGTAAGGCCAACCACACGAGGTCCGCTCCCTGACGGTCGCGGTACGGAGCTGCACCCGGCCGGAGACCACTGTCACCCCCGGAACTGCCATACACCTGTAGGAGACCGCACGGAGCGGCCGAGGTTGAAAGTCCAGGCTCCGCAACCGAGAATAAGGCTATGTGGCGTGCAATCCCCTACCACCGACGCCCAGGCGTGTGTCCGAGGCGCGACCTGCCCCTGTGGCTGATTCCTCTGGTCGGTCTGTGTGCCGGGGCCATGACCGGCTGTGAGGCTCCCGCGCCGCCGGCCGGGCCGACCGTCGAACGGGTGACCGCTCCGACGCCCGAGGACTACGACCACCTGTGGGAAACTACCTGCGACACGTTGCGGGCGTTCTCGTTCCGCGTGGATCGGCAGGATCGCGCCAACGGCGTCATCACCACCTATCCGGAAACCACCGCCCAGAGCTTCGAGTTCTGGCGGCCGCAGCCCGAGCCGGCCTATTACTGGGCGGAGGCTAACCTCGCGACCATCCGTCGCCAGACGACCATCCTGCTCCGCCCGCTCGAGCCAAGCGGCGAGTACGAACTGGAAGTCACCGTCGACCGCTCACGCTACAGCCTCGAAGAGCGGCAGATCGACAATGCGGCGGGAGCCATGCGGTTGTACAGCAGCGATGCGCCGACGGTCTCCGGCCGAGGCTCCAGGCTTCAGGACACGGAGACGTGGATCCCGCTCGGGCGTGACGAGGTGCTGGAGCAGGCCATCCTGGCGGGGATCCGGCAGCGGAATGGGCTGCTTCGCGAAGCGGCAAGCCCGTAGCGGACTTCGTCGCGAATCGTTGGATTTCTGTTCCATCCCATCGGATCTCTCTTTCATCTCATCGGATCTCTGTTTCATCCCATCGGATCGACGACTCGGACGGGGATTTCACGGAAGGCGGCGGCGGATTCACGGATGCCGTCGCGAGGTTCTTCCCATTCCCAGCAGCGCAGATCGCAAGGACCATGCAGTCGTGAGGACAACGGGGGCACGCATATCGCGTTCGTGTCTTTTCTCCCTGCCCTCTGTAATGCTAACCGTGGATTTCTTGCTTTCCTGAGAAAAAAATGGCTCACGCAGAGCCGCAGAGATCGCAGAGAAAGGCATTGCTGAGTCTTTCTGCGGTCTCTGCGCCTCTGCGTGAGATTCCTTTCGGGTTGTGGGTGGAGCCCGCGCTGCGCCTCCGTGGTACCCCCTGCCGTCGAGCGGTCGGCGGCCCGAAGGCCATGGCCGACGATCAGGTAGGCGTAGCCGGACCAGGCCTGACGGACGTCGGTGGCCGACGGCCTGGCGGGGCCTTGCGGGTGCGAATGGTAGAAGCCCAGGATGTGCAGGCCGCGTTCGCGGACGGTGCGTTGCAGACGCAGGTGGGCCAGCGGGTCGATCTCGTAGTGGCTCCGTTGATCGGCCGGAGCGACGTTGGGCACCGGGTGGAGTTCCGTGACCGAAAGGACGTCGCCGGGATTCGACCCATCCGGCGCGAGGTTCCGGCTCAAGCGGCGACCGACGAGGATGCCGCAACACTCAGCGGGCAGGCAGGCGCGGGCGTGGGCCTCGATGGCGGCGACCTGGGCGGGCTCAAGAGATAGAACCTTCATCGGAGGTCTCGACAGCACCAGCAGTAACACACGGGAGATTGTACGCGGTCCGCACTGCTCAAAGAGCAGGTACGTGTTTAGCGTCCGGGGACTGGCTCTTTTTTGCCGGCGTGAAGCCTTTCGACGCGGCTCGGTGAGCTGACGGCATGGCGATACCGCCGCGTCAGAATGGCTTCAAGGCAAAAAAGTGCCTGTTCCCCTTCCTGGGACGCTAAACGCGCACAAGCGCAGTGCGATTGCGTGCACCGGCATCGTTTCACCCACACTGGAACCAGATTTTTTTCAAAATCCTGCAATGGAGGGGCTTGCGGGCTCGGCGGATCTACGGATATCATGGATAGTGCCCGAGGCATCCCCCCCTCAAGCCCGTCTGGTTCACCCCGGCCAGACGGCACCGCCTCGGGTTTTTTTATGCGCAGTCCGTGCGTACAATGCCCGCCGATTCGCGAGACCTCGTTGAAGAGATGATGCCATGGATGATGCCGGGCAACATGTCGAGGGCCGGGTGCGGGTGCTTCTGCTTGGGGCTGTGGGGCTTGCCGCCCTGGCCGCCGGCGCGGGCTGCGCGAGTCTGAAGATCGACCCGCGAAGCCACCTGATTCCCGTCACGCGCACGTACAACGACCGCGACTGGTCGCAGGTTCTGCAGGATGTGGTGCGCGACGGGCTGGTGGACTACCAGACCTTGGGTGGCAACCGCGAGCCGTTGGATCGCTACTATGCCCTGGTGAGCGTCACCGGGCCGGGGCTGACGCCGGACCAGTTCCCCGAGCGGAACGACCGCGTGGCCTACTGGGTCAACAGCTACAACGCCCTGGTGCTGTTGGCCGTGTTGAGCCGGTACCCGGTCCCGACCATGTATGACCTGTCGTTGGCCGCGCTGGAGCATGATTACCGGTTCACGGTGGACGGACGGCCGTTCACCCTGGCGGCGATCGAGGAGCAGGTGCTGACGGAGAGCGCCCGGGACGTGCGTGCGTTGTTCGCCATGAGCGGTGCGGCCCTGGCAACGCCGCGGTTGATGAGTGAGCCGCTGCGTCCCGACACGCTGGAGGCCCAGTTGACCCGGGCGGCATCGCAGGCCCTGGATACCCCACACATCTGCCAGGTGGACCACGCGACCAGGTCGATCCTGGTCTGGCAGAAGATCCTGCGGCGATCCGAGGATTTCGTGGCCTACTGGCAGACGCGGCGGCGGGTCCAGACGGCCAACGTGTACAGTGTGCTGCTGGACCTGGCGACGCCGCAGAAGCGTCGGGCCCTGCAGAGTGCCGTCGGGTACCGCTTCCGCGAGATGCCGTTCGATCGGCAATTGAACGAGTGGACGGCGCGCTCGGGTCGCCGCGTGGTGCCGTAGCGCCGGGATAGACGCGGCGGTGTGCCACTGCTCGGTGAGCAGTGCGGGGGAGAACGCGGCCTTCCTCGGGGATGCGGCCGCCACGGGGGGCGGCCGCTACGTGTGGCACCGGCGTCTCACCGGTGCCCGGCCGCCACGGGGGGCGGCCGCTACAGTCGTGTGCCGCAAGGATGGATGAGCGACAAAGGGCCACAGATGATGGATAGGATCGATCCGGCGGTGGTGGAACATGTGCGGCAGGCGGCGGCCAGCGACCGCTATGCGGCCTATCTGCGGAACACGCTGCTGGACCTCGTGGCGATCAACACCGCACCGGATGGTGACCTGGCCGCCACCGCGAGCCGGGAGAAGCAGTTCTGGGACTGGGTCGCCCGGGAGATCCGGGACGTGACCGGGGGCACGGCGGTGGTGGAACACGTGCCGATGCGGACGGGCATCGGGGCGGACCCGGCCTATTCGCCGCCGGGCTACGCGGCCGGCGCCGACGGTACGATCCCGGCAGCCGAACTGGTCTATCGGGATCGGGGCAATCTGGCGGTGTTCGTGCCCGGCGCGGATGGCGATCGGCGGCCGGCGGCGATCCTGCACGCTCACGTGGACGTGGTGTCGCCGTGGTTCGCGCCACGGTCGGCGGGCGAGCGCGTCTTCGGGCGCGGGGCGTGCGACAACAAGGCCCAGGTCGCCGTTCTGCTCGCCCAGCTCAAACTGCTGCGGGAGATTGGCGAGCAGCTTGGGCAGCGGCCGGCCCGCGGATACGTCATCCATTTCACGCTTGACGAGGAGATCGGCGGCAACGGTTCGCTGTCGATGGCCGCCGACGAGCGGTTCGCCGGGCTCCCCGTGCTGATGCTCGAATCCACCGATCTGGTGCCCTACTGCGCCCACCGGGGCTGCGTCTACTATCGCTGCCGGCTCTCGGTGGGCGACCACCCGGACGTGACCGCGGCGGAGATGTTCCCCCTGGTGGTGCACGAGTTCGAGGCCGAGGGGCGCCGCATCAAAGAAGAGACCGACTACCCGCTGTTCAGCGCGGTCCACGTGCAGACGAACCACGGCGTGCTGGGGCCTTACGGCGAGCACCCCGGCAGTGTGTGCGACCACGTGGCCGTCGAGATCGTGGCCCAGACAAAGGCCAACCCCGAGCGGGTCGGCTTGAAGATGATCGAGCTGATGGAGGAGGCCCTGGCGGAGTACTGCCGGCTGTACGGGGACAAGCGGCGGGAGTTGGACCCGGCCACGGGGCAGCCGAAGGTCGCGCGGCACTTCGACGTGAAGGTCATGCCGATGCCGCAGACGCAGAATTTCCGCCTGGACGTGTGGGGCAAGAGCGGGCACATGGCAGCGGTGGCCCAGTGCGACAACGCGATCACCAAGGCGGCGTACCTGCTGGGCGTGCTGCTGCGGATCGCTCCGACGTTTCCGGGGGTGCGGGCGTACGGACGATTTGCCGACTCGGCCGGCGACGATCGCGAGGTGGTGCTCGAGGGCGGTCAGGGCTTCACGCCGACGCATCGCATGGCCGACGTTCAGGAACGTCTGCGGGCGGCGGCCCGGCGGGGCGTCGAGCAGTACTGCCGACTGCGGCGCCTGCCGTTCGCCGAGAGCATGGTCGAGCTGAGTTTCGACCGCCTGCATAACGACGCGTATGCCGACTCGCCGGATTCGGTCCCGATGCAGGCGTTGAAAGTCGCGTTCGAGGCCGTGGGCGAGCCCTGGCCGGCGCTCACCGGCTGGGCGACCAGTTGCGACGCCCGGCTGTATCATCACCACGGACACCCAGTGGCGATCTTCGGCGCGGGCAAGCTGGACGCGGCCCACAGCGAAAACGAGTATGTGGACATTCCGGAGGTGCAAAAAACACTCGCGACCGCCACGTTGGCGACCTGGGCACTGACCGGGTGAAAGGCAAGACAAAGACCATGAGGACTCGACCGTGCAGGGTGACAGGCGGCGGACTCCGTGCTTCGCCCCGTTGTCGGCATCGCATCTCCCCGAGATCGCGCCGGCTGCTTGGGTTGGCCCTGGCCGGCTTGGCCGCCAGCTTGACCGCTTGCGACGCTCCTGAAAGCCCGCCGCCGGCCGAGTCGCCGCCGCCGGCCGCACAACGCCAGCGGACGACGCAACCCGCCACGTCGCCGGCCACCATGATGGCGTTGGCTGATCCCGAACCCGAGCAGAGCGCGGGCGCTAGCACGCCCTTAACCTGGGCGGCCGGCGCCGGTCGCGAGGATATGGTCGAGCAACTCCTCGCCGAGGGCACCTCCGTCGACCAGCGCGAGCCGACCGGCGGCCGCACCCCGCTGCACTGGGCGGCGTTCCGTGGTCAGGAAGGGACGATACGGCTGCTGCTGGCCCGCGGTGCGGCGATCGAGGCCCGCGACGGCGCCTATGGCCGCACCGCTTTGCACTGGGCGGCGGCCGGCGGGCAGGGCGGCGCGGTCAAGCTGCTGCTGGCCAAGGGAGCGAACGCGAATGCCACCGACCTGGCCGGGCGCAAGCCCGTCGACCTGGCCCGGGACAGCGCCAACAAGGCGGCATTCCAGGCCCTGATTGTCCGGCCGACCGAGTAAGCGATGATTCGCCCTACGGGATGAATGTGGTGCTCTGGGCTTCCGGCACCCAGCGGTAGGGGAAGAGCGGCACGCCGAGCGTCTCGTGGGGGCCGGTGCGACGGAGGATACTCTTGAACTCCACGTGCTGATCGACGTAGGCGAAGTTGTTGCCCGTCACATGGTGGACCTCGAGGACGGGGGGATCGGTGGCGAAGTTGATGTCGATTGCATCGTCGAAATCCCATCTGAGGGCTTCCAGGGGGTCGTGGCCGCAGTTGTCGTCGTCGCCGGCGTCGGTGAACATGACGATGTCGGCGGGCCGCTTGACGTGGTCCGTCTTCTTGAGCCGGTAACGCTGCTTGTACCGGTTCTCGCAGGCGTCGTAGTACGTACCCGCCTCGTACTGTGTGGCCGGGGTGATGATGTACACCCGTTGGCCGCCCATGGTGACCGGCTCGGAACGGAAGGGCAGGAACGGATTGAACAGGTAGCTGATGCGGTAGACGTAGCTTTCCCATTCTCCCCGATAGCTGGCACAGCCCTCGGCGCTCTCCGCCTTGATCACGTCGGCGGGGCATTGGAAGACCTCGATGTCCTGCACCGGCCGATCGCCATAGACGATGGTGGTGTCGGTCTCGCCCCGGCTGAACCGGAGGATGTATCCGTGGGCGGCCTCGGCCCAGGCGCCGGAGTTTGGGAAGTAGCCGCTGTTCGACTGCGTATAGAAGTACATGGCCTGGGCGGTGATGCGGAGGTTCGAGGCGCAGGCCACGGTGCGCGCCTGGTCGCGGGCCCGCTTAAGGCTGGGCAGCAGGACGGCCAGCAGAAGAGCGATGATCGCGACAACGGCCAGCACCTCGATCAGCGTGAAAGCGGCGAGCGCTGCGCGACGCGCCGGATTCGTCAACCGACGGCTGGGCTTTCCTGACGACATGACTCCCTCATTAACGCCCATCGCCGACCTTAAGTCAACCCCCAGTTGCATTCCGCAACGGGGAGCGAATGGAGAATGAGGAATGCAGAATTGAGAATGGAGAAAAGCCACCGGAGAGACAAGGTCTCTCCCTTCCCACTTCTCACTTCTCACTTTCCCCGCATTGGGGAGTGCAACGTTGGGGGCAACTCTCCCAGGTGCCCCGCTCGGTGAGGATTTCGCACGGCCGGTAGCGGGCCTTGTAGTTCATCTTGTCGCACTCGCGGATGTAGTAGCCCAGGTAGAGGTAGGGAATGCCCTGCCCGCGGCAGTAGTCGATGGTCCAGAGGATGTTGAAGCTGCCCAGTGAGCGGTGCGACAGATCGGGGTCGAAGTAGCAATAGACCGTGCTGGCCGCCTGGGCATCGAGGTCCAGAATGGCGGCGCTGACCAGGCGACCGCCCAGGCGGCAGGCCACCTCACGCGTGTCCATCGGGGAGTCATAGAGGAACTCGCAGAAATCGGACCACGAGCTGCCCATCTGACGATCGTGCCGGCGCTGCAGGTAGCGGGTGTACAGCTCGTGCCGATCGGGCGTGGGGACGGCCGGGCCGATCTCGATCTCCAGATCCCGGTTGTGTTTCAGGCAGCGTCGCTGCCCGCGGTCCGGACGGAAGCGCTCGACCGGCACGCGGATCTGGCGGCACTCGCGGCACAGATCACAGAGCGGCCGGTAGAACACGGTGCCGCATCGGCGGACGTTCATGTCCATGAGGGCGTGGTACAGGCCGGGCTGGACCGCGTCGAGCACGAAGCCCTGCGTGCGCATCAGGCGATGCGGCAGGTAGGGACACAGGGTAGGCGGGCCGGGCGCCGGAATGAGCCGCTCGATCGTGCGGAGCATGGCGTCGCGGTCACACCTCCTGGAAGAGCGGGGTCGAGAGGTAGCGTTCGCCGGCACTGGGCAGGATGGCGATGATCAGCTTGCCGGCATTCTCGGGCCGCTGGGCAACCGCGTTGGCCGCACACAGGGCGGCACCGGACGAGATGCCGCAGAGGATACCTTCCTCGCGGGCGGCTCGGCGGGCCCAGGTGAAGGCGTCCTCGTTGGCCACGTGCACCACGTCGTCCACGACCTCGAGGTTGAGCACCTCGGGGATGAACCCCGCCCCGATGCCCTGGATCTTGTGCGGGCCGGGCTTGAGCGGCTCGCCCTTGCGCTTCTGAGTGATAACCGGCGAGTCGACCGGCTCGACGGCGATGCAGCGGAAGGAAGGCTTGCGTTTCTTGAGCGCTTCACCCACGCCGGTGATCGTGCCGCCGGTGCCCACGCCGGAGATGAGGATATCCGCCTGCCCGTCGGTGTCGTTCCAGATTTCCTCGGCGGTGGTCTTGCGGTGAATCTCCGGGTTGGCGGCGTTCTGGAACTGCTGCGGCATCACCGCGTTGGGGGTTTCCTTGACGAGCTGCTCGGCCCGGCGAATGGCCCCGGGCATGCCCTCCGACGCCGGGGTGAGCACCAGTTCGGCCCCCATGGCCTTGAGCAGGTTGCGACGCTCGATGGACATGCTCTCGGGCATGGTCAGGATGAGCTTGTAGCCTTTGGCGGCGGCCACGAAGGCCAGGGCGATGCCCGTATTGCCCGAGGTCGGCTCGATGAGCACGGTGTTCCCGTGGATCTTGCCCGCCTTCTCGCCCGCCTCGATCATGGACACGCCGATGCGGTCCTTGACGCTGGAGAGCGGGTTGAAGAACTCGAGCTTGGCGTAGACGGTAGCTGGCGCCTTGATGATACGGTTGATGCGGACCAGGGGGGTATTGCCGATGGTCTGGGTAATGTCTTCAAACAAGCGAGCCATGGGCGGGTCTCCGTCATGCTAGGCAATGTGCTCTGACTTCCGGCCAATATCACCGGGATCATAGGTCTGCCCCCGGCGAGCGTCAACGCAAACCGGACGGGTGGCCCATCCTTGCGCAGCAAGGGTGGGCTGGCGATGATCGAACGCGTGATGGGTGGCAGGGTCGGTACTGCGACCCGTGGTTGCGCCGGGCCAAGCCATGGGCCTGCGTACGGTGGCTCAGCATCTCCGTACCGCGACCGTAAGGGAGCGGACCTCGTGTGCGTGGCGTTCTCGCGCAAAGTCCGCTCCCTTACGGTCGCGGTACGGAACCATCCTCACCCGTCGAATCCAACAGGCCGCCCAGACTGTCACGGACCCACGATCGCGGGCGGGGCCTGGCTGTGCAGCACGTCGGCCAGCGGGTCGGCGGTCGCAGGATGCGCGAGCGGCACCGCGACGAGGTCCGCGTGTTTGCCCGGCTCCAGGGAACCGATCCGGTCATCCAGGCCCAGGGCCCGGGCGCCGGCGATCGTGCCCATGGCCAGCAACTGTGGGTGAGGGAGGTGCCCGGTGACCGCCAGGTGACGCAGCTCGTCGAGGATGGAGAGGGACGCGTTGCTGGCCAGCGAATCGGTGCCCAGGCAGACGTTGATCCCGCGGGCGAGCATGTCGCGGTAGCGGTGCGGCTCGTGCTGAAAGAAAAGGTGCGATCGTGGGCAGAAGGCGACGCAGGCCTGCGACCTCGCCAACAGATCGAGGTCGCCGTCGGAGGCGTAGTTGACGTGGGCCAGCAGCGGGCGGAGATCGAGCAGGCCGAGCCGATGCACGTACTCCACCGGCGAGCAGCCCGGCGGTTGGAACGTGCCATCCCACAGATCCATCTCCTCCAGCATCCGGCGCAGGGGGCCGGTGCCCTTGGCGAGGAATTGCAGTTCGTCGCGGGTTTCGGCCAAGTGGGTGCAGATCGGCAGGCGCCGGGCCCGGGCCAGAACGATGGCTGGTCCGTACACCAGGTCGTCGGTGCTGTAGGGGGCATGGGGGGTAACACCAAATCTTCGGAGTTTACGAGAGGTGTGGGCGGCATCCTCCGCCGGGTCGTTTGCCGGGAGATCGGCAAGCATCTGCTCGACGGCTGCAGCCGAGCGACGTTCAGCGGCCAGCCGGCGAAATCGCTCGCCGAGACCCATGACTTCCAGAAATCCGACCAGGTGCAGCGGGGCGGAACGCCAGGCCCGCAGCACGCGCGGGCCGATGCCGATGTCCCCGACGGCGGTGACACCAGCGGCCAGCGACTGGGCCCAGCCGTCGGCCAGGGCACGTTCGAGCACGCCGGCGTCGGCGGATCGATGGGGATTGATGGCCGTCAGATCGGCGATCCATTGGGGAAAGGAGCCACGGTAGGGCACCCGGCCCGCGCAGCCGGTCAGTTCCAAGTGGGTATGAGCATTGACGAACCCCGGCACCACCACCGCGTCGCCAAGGTCGGTCGCCTCGGCATGTGCCTGACACCGCTCGACGCTGACAATGCGTCCGTTCTCGACCTGAACGCATCCGTTCTCGATCGGCGGCCGCGACACCGGAACTACCCAACGAGCACGATAAGCGACTGAAGTATGCACCGGTGTCACGCCATCTTATCTGTGTCCATCTGCGTGATCTGTGGGCTCTTCTTTTCTGCCCACAGATCACACAGATGAACACGGATGAACGCAATTCTCAATTCGTCATTCCCCATTCATTCCTCGGCGATCGGCGGGGTGCGGGTGTGCCAGTCGGTATTGAGCTGGTACTCGTACGCGATGCGCAGCAAGCGGTCCTCGGCGAAGTACGGCCCCATGAGCTGGAGTCCGACGGGCAGGCCGGCCGAGGTGAAACCGCAGGGCACGGAGATGCCGGGCACACCGGCCAGGTTGGCTGAGACGGTGTAGATGTCCATGAGGTACATGGCCAGCGGGTCGTTGATGCGTTCGCCGATGCGGATGGCGGGCACGGGCGAGGCCGGCCCGGCAATCACGTCTACCTCCTCGAAGGCCTTCTCGAAGTCGCGGCGGATCAGCGTTCGCACCTTGAGGGCCTTGAGGTAATAGGCGTCGTAGTAGCCGCTGGACAGGGCGTAGGTGCCGAGCATGATGCGGCGTTTGACCTCCTCGCCGAAGCCCTCCTGCCGGCTCGAGCAGTACATGTCGATGTAGTCCCGCGGCTGGGCGGTGCGGTGGCCGTAGTGCACGCCGTCGTATCGGGCGAGGTTGCTCGAGGCCTCGGCCGTGGCGATCAGGTAGTAGCAGGCGATGGCGTACTTCATGTGCGGCAGATGGATGGGGACGATGCGGGCCCCGGCCGCGCGGTAGACGTCGATAGCCGCCTCGATGGCGGCGCGGATCTCGGGCTCGAGCCCCTCGCCGAAGTATTCGTCGGCGACGCCGATGCGCATCTCGGACAGCGGCCCATCGAGGGCGGCGAGGTAGTCGGGCACCGGCCGATCGACGCAGGTCGAGTCGCGCCGGTCGTGCCCGGCGATGGTCGCCAGCAGGATGGCGGCATCGCGCACGTCGCGGGCCAACGGGCCGATCTGGTCGAGGCTGCTGCCGTACGCCACGAGCCCGTAGCGTGAGACGCGGCCGTAGGTCGGCTTAAGCCCGACCACGCCGCAGAACGAGGCCGGCTGGCGGATCGACCCGCCGGTGTCGGAACCCAGGCTGCCGGCGACCAGCCCGGCGGCGACGGCGGCGGCGGACCCGCCCGAACTGCCGCCCGGCACATGGTCGAGGTGCCACGGGTTGCACGTCGGGCCGCCGGCACTGTTCTCCGTGCTGGAGCCCATGGCGAACTCGTCGAGGTTGGTCTTGCCGACGATGATCGCCCCGGCTTCGTGCAGCCGCTCGACCACGTGGGCGTCGTACGGGGCCTCGAAGTGAGCCAGGATCCGCGAGGCGCAGGTCGTCCGGCCGAACGCGGTGCACAGATTGTCCTTGATGAGCAGGGGCACGCCGGCCAGCGGCCCCACCGGCTGGCCCGCGGCGATCCGTTCATCGACCAGCTTCGCCTGGGCCATCGCCCGCTCGCCGTCGTGACTCACCAGGGCGTGCAGCTTCGGCTCCAGGGCGGCGATGCGGTCCAGCGTGCGCTGCACCCACTCGCGGGCCCCCGTGCTGCGGGCACGAATCGTGTCGCGGACTTCGATCAATGTGGGCAGGCTCATGCTCCGCTGTCCTGGTCGAGAACCTTGGGTACCGCAAAGAAGTCACCGTCGCGTTGTGGGGCGTTGGCCAGGGCCTGGTCGGGAGTAAGGCCCGGTCGAGGCTCATCCTCGCGAAGCACGTTGTGCACCGGCAGGGCATGAGCGGTCGGCGGTACGTCGGTGGTGTCCACCTCGTTGAGCTGCTCGACGTACTCGAGGATGGCGGACAGTTGCTCGCTGAACCGCAGAACCTCCTCATCGCTGGGGTCGAGGCGGCTCAGGTGGCCGATGTGCCGCACCTCGGATTCGCTGATCTTGCCGGCCATGCGCGCTGCGTGCCTCCGTGTACGTGGAACTTAGGACGACCCGAGGATCTGGGTCCAAAAAAGGCTGGCCATCCCCGTCGGGAAACGGGCCTTGCCCACGGGAACGGCCGGGATGACCAGATGCCGCTCCGGGTGGCGCAGGCCCTCTTCGAGGAACACCTCGGTCTCGCGGATGATGCGGCGGCGGGTGGCCGCCCAGCTTTCCTGCCGGTCATGCCACGATCGGAACATCAGGACATCTCCCGCTCAGCCGCGTGCTCAATCCGGTCACCGCTCCAGAAGCCCAGCAGTGCCCCCGCCAGACCGACGAAGATGTACTCGACGGGCAGCGGCCGCACCAGGGCGTGCGGCGGCGTGGTCGTCAGCAGGGCGTACGAGCCCCAGGGTCCCTTGGCCCAGCTCAGATCCGCCTGAAGATAACCCAGCAGGTAGGCGATCAGGCCGGCCGCCAGCGGCGCGAGTGCGTACCAGTGGGCTTTCGAGACGCCGGTGAAGTACCGGGCTGCCATGGCCCCCAGATACATGCCCGCGGCAACGGAGGCGATGACCTGCCCCCGAGCGACGGTGGCCACGGGTGTACGGGCGACGGTCGTCCAGATGACGAACAGCCCAACCACCGTGGTGACCGCCAGGGCGGGCCAACCGGCGCGGAACGCGGCCGTCTTGCCCGCCGCGGGTGCCTTCTTCGGGTCGGGCTCATCCTCTGCCGGTGGACGCGCTTCCTGCCAGAGCCATTGCCACGCCAGCACGACCGCGATCCAGGCGGCGGCCGCGATACTCGCCCACAGCAGGCAGTCGAAGGCCATGGCCGTCATGACCGCCCGTCGCCCGGCCAAATCCGGCGTCGCGTGGTAGCCCAGCACGGTCTGCATCGACGCCCCCCGCAGGGTCAGTGCGGCCAACCCCACCGCCGCCGCGAACAGCCCGGCTTCCGGGAGCCGCCGGCCGGCAATCGCCGTCCCCACCAGCGCCGACACCAGCGTCAGCACCAGCAGGCTCGGCCAGACCGCCAGTATGTGCCGCCCGCCATAAGCGAAGGTGACGGCCATCTGCGGGTCCGCCGGTCGGGCCACCATCCACCCGATGGTCGTCATCAGCAGCACGGCAATCCCCGCCGCCGCCGCAACGCGCAGCTTTTCAAAGAAGCTCAGCGGCCGCGTCAACGCCGCCACCGCCGTCTCCGAACCCCGCGTCCCCGCTTGCGCTACGTGATCCATATCCGCTCCGTGACCACCCTCGCGATATCTCCGGGACGATCCTCACGAGATCGCTCAGATTCCACCGGTCCAAGCCGAGGGATAACAGGCCCTGAAGCAACCCCCGGACAACGGCGCCAGATGGCGGGCCTGTTATCCCTGGGCTTAGGTCACCTTTTATACCTGGCTCGACCCTTCTTTAACCCCTTACCGCACCTGCCCCGCCCCGCGAACCACCCACTTGTAGGTCGTCAGGTCCGCCGCCCCCATCGGCCCGCGGGCGTGCAGCTTGTCCGTGCTGATCCCGATCTCGGCCCCGAGGCCGTACTCGCCCCCGTCGCTGAACCGCGTCGAGCAGTTCACCATCACGTTACCCGAGTCCACCGCCGCCACGAACCGGTCCGCCGCCGCCACGTCGCGCGTCAGGATCGCGTCCGTGTGGTGCGAGCCGTACCGGTTGATGTGCGCGATGGCCTCGTCCAGCGAGTCAACAACCTTGACCGCCACGATCAGGTCGAGGTACTCCGCCGCCCAGTCCTCCTCGGTGGCCGCCTTGGCCTCCGGCAGCAGGGCCCGCGTCCGCTCGCACCCGCGGATCTCGACCCCCGCGGCAAGCAGCTTGCGCCCCACGGCCGGCAGCAGCATCGCCGCGGTATCCTGATGGAACAGGATCGACTCCGCCGCGTTGCAGACCCCCGGCCGCTGCGTCTTGGCGTTGAGCACCACGGACTCGGCCACATCCGCCGGGCAGCCCGCATCCACGTACACGTGGCAGTTGCCGGTGTAATGCTTGATGACCGGAATCCGCGACTGCTCGACCACCGCCCGGATCAGCGACTCGCCGCCGCGCGGGATCACCAGGTCGATGTTCTCCTCCTGCCGCAGCAGCAGCGGCACCAGCTCACGCGCCGTGGTGTTGACGATCTGCACCGCCTCGCGCGGCAAGCCCGCCCCGCCCAGAGCGTCGGCAATGATCTCGGCGATGGCCAGGTTCGAGTGGAAGGACTCCTTCCCGCCGCGCAGGATGGCCGCGTTCCCGCTCTTGATGCACAGGGCCGCCGCGTCGGAGGTGACGTTCGGCCGGGATTCGTAGATGATCGCGACCGCGCCGATCGGCACGCGCAGCTTCTCGATCCGTAGGCCGTTGGGCCGTACCCAGCCCTCGATGATCTGCCCGACCGGGTCCGGCTGCTGGGCGACCTCGTCGACCGCCCTGGCCATCTTGGCGACGCGGTCCGCGTCCAGCCGCAGCCGGTCGATCATCGCCGCCGTCAGGCCGTGCTCCTGGGCCGCCGCCAGATCCTTCGCGTTGGCCGCCACCACCTGCCCGGCCCGCTCGCGCAGGGCCGCGGCAATGGCCGTCAGGGCATCCATCCGCTGCCGACCGCTGGTCAGGGCCAACGCCCGACCCGCCTGCCGGGCCGCCTGCCCCAGCGAGCGCGCATACGTTTCCAGGTCCTGGCTCATGTTCCGGATTATAAGCCCCCCCGCACCGCGATGCACGGCCGCTCCCCCCGCCCCTCGCGCCTTCGCACCACCGCGAACCCGCCTCCGA
>CAZEEJ010000149.1:0-14484 GCA_964511155.1 uncultured Planctomycetales bacterium
AACTTGCAGCAGGACCTTGCGCCGGGCCCAGCGCTCCGTCGAATGCAGCTTGGCGAAGAACTGGCGGATCGTGGCCGGACCCTGCACTTCCTCAACGATGCGTTCGCCGGGCTTGATCGAGACCTCCTTATCCACCAGCTTCAGGCCCTCCACGGGCTGCGGGTCTTCGCCGCAACGCGAGAGCAGGCGACAGACGAGGTCCATTTCCGCCTGTTCGGCCGGTGTACGCTCCAGGGTGAAGGTCTTGACCTTGGTGTCGGCCGGGTAGGTCGTGTACCCGATGTGGTAGTACTGCATGTGGGCCTTGTCGGCGGTGACCCGGCAGCCCTTGGCGAAGGGGATGGGCACGTAGCAGTTGGCCGCCGGGTTGTCGCTCCCAAGCACGACGCGCCGTTGCCAGACCAGCGGCTGCGGGAAACCCTGTACCTTCCCGCCGAACAGCTCGTTGAAATCGAACTCCATGGTCGGCGTGGTCGCACCGTCCAGGTAGAACCGGATGCGGCCCTGAGGATTGGCCGACCAGATGCGCCAGATGCAGCCGGGGCCTTCGATGTCGGCCATGAGCGCCTCGCCGGTCTCGGGGTCGATTCGCATGTACTGGCCAGCGTCGGCGTTGGCTTCCCAACCGATATAGCGGTCCGTGGCCGGGTCGTACTTCGAGGCCCGATCATAGCTGGAGAACTGCCGGCAGCGGACTTCCGGGTGCTCGAGCACCGCCAGTTGGTCGAGGTCGACCAGTTGCCGCAGGAACCAGGCGTAGTCCCGGGCAGGCGGCTCCGCGGCGCCGACGAGGGACACAGCCCCGAGACACACCACCTGACCGATCAGGACCAAGCACACCACTTGTCGGGTCATCGTCCATCCTCCCCTGGCGCCCAGGGTAACGCAATCACAAGCACGGGCCTTGTCCGCCTCCCCCGCCCGGAAGCCATGACGATAGCCGTACCCCGCGTCGCGTCAACAGGCAATGCAGTGCGGCGTGTCCAGCCCTGCGTTGACTCCCGTGGGACGTGCCCGTACCTTCCTGGCATCGGGACGATGTCGGCCCCGACCGGGGAGCGTGATCGGTCCTGCGAAGACCGGAAGCGGCTTCGCATTCCGTACCATCTATGAGCAAAAGCAAGATACCGGACCACGACGCGCGAAAGCTGGGCACGTTCGGGGGGGTGTTCGTCCCGAGCTTTCTCACCATCCTCGGCGTGATCATGTTCCTGCGGTCCGGGTGGGTTGTGGGCAACGCCGGTCTCGGCGGCGCCCTGGGTATCCTGGTCATCTCTACCACAATCACCTTCCTGACTTCTCTGTCGCTTTCGGCCATCGCAACAAACACGCGGATGGGGGTTGGCGGAGCTTATTTCCTCGTCTCCCGGAGCCTCGGCCTGGAAATCGGAGGAAGCATCGGCGTTCCCCTGTACTTTGCCCAGGCGATCTCCGTAGCCTTCTACATCGTCGGCTTCACGGAGTCTCTGCAATTCATGGGGATGGCCATCAACCCCCGCCTTGTGGCCTCCGCCGTGCTGATCGTGTTCTTTGTCGTTGCCTGGTTTGGAACGGGGATCGTCGTCAAGGCCCAGTACCTGATTTTCGTCGTGCTGCTGGCTTCGCTGGCCTCATTCTTCAGCGGGTACACGCCGGTTCCCGACATCAGCGAAAACCTGCGGCCCGCGTACACCGGGCACCACGGCTTCTGGACGGTCCTGGCGATCTTTTTTCCCGCTGTAACGGGGATCATGTCCGGCCTGAGCATGTCGGGCGATCTGCGCGACCCAACGCGCAGCATCCCGCGCGGCACGCTGGCGGCGGTCATCATCACCTTCTTGATCTACGCAGCGCATCTGATCTGGCTGGCACTGAATGCCGAACGAACTGAACTGCTCGAGGATACTCTGGTCATGCAGCGCATTGCCCGGGTCGGCCCGCTCGTCATCGCCGGGCTCTGGGGAGCCAGCCTGTCCTCGGCCCTGGCGAGCCTGGCGGCTGCCCCGCGGACTCTGCAGGCCCTGGCGGCTGATGGTGTGGCCCCGCGGCGCCTGGGACGGGGGTTCGGCCCCGACCGCGAACCTCGGGCGGCCCTGGTGGTCACGATACTGGCGGCGGAAGCCTGTATCCTCCTGGGTGATCTGAATGTCATCGCCCCGGTGATCACCATGTTTTTCCTGGCGACCTACGGAACGCTCAATCTGGTCGCCGGCCTGGAACGGCTGGTCTCCAACCCCAGCTATCGCCCGTCGTTCAACGTGCACTGGTCACTGTCGCTGGTGGGGTGCCTGGGCTGCCTGGTCATCATGCTGCTCATCAATGCGGTGGCTACGGCGGTTGCGGCCCTGGTGATCGCCGGGGTGTACGGCCTGTTGACGCGCGGCCGGATGCAGACCACCTGGGGCGACATGCGCAGCGGCATGTGGTTCTCCCTGACCCGATCGGCGTTGCTGCAATTCGAGCGTTCCCGACGGCATCATCGCAACTGGCGCCCGGTGATCCTCGTTTTGGCGGGTAACCCCACCGCCCGACTCAAGCTCGTTGAGTTTGCCCAGGATATCGAGGCCCGCAAGGGGCTGCTCTTCCTGGCCCAGGTCGTCACCGGCGACTGGGACAAACTGCTGCCCAGGCATGAGAGCTTTCAGAAACCGCTCGAGAGTTTTATCCAGGAACATCAGCTCTCCGCGGTCGCCAAGACGGTGGTGGCCGATGATTTCGAGCATGGCGTCTTGACCCTGCTGCAGGTAGGCGGAATCGGCCAGTTTGAGCCCAACACCGTGATCGCGGGATGGAGCGAAAACACACTCAAGGAGGCGGGCTTCGCCCAGGCGGTCCGGAGGATACTACAGCTCCAGAAGAACCTGCTGATCCTCCGGGAGGCTCAAGAGGATGCGCCGCTTCAGCCGGTCATCGACATCTGGTGGTACGCGAAGGACAACGGCTCGCTGATGCTCACGCTGGCCTATCTGCTCAAAGTCGGCAGCCTGCGCTGGCGGGACCACACGATCCGTGTCCGGCGGATCATCACGGACCCGGCCGGCGTGGCCAAAGCTGAGGAGGGCACGCGCGAGATGATCGCCGGCTTCCGCGTCCGGGCCGACATCGAAATCCTCGTCTCTGAAGAGCCGGCTCTCAGGGTCATCGCCCGCGAATCCAAGCGGGCGGCGGTGACCTTCGTCGGCGTAGCCATCGAGACCATCACGGACGATAAGCCCCTGCTGGAACGCTACGCCCCCCTGGTGAGCGAGATGAAAGGCAACATCGTCATCACCAAGAGCTGGCACGATCTCAATCTCTAGCGTTCTACCGCTCGCCAGTGGAACACAAACAAGCTCGGCCGGACCGGAGGAAAGCCACAGCTACCGTTTACCCTCCGAGCGCGCGTTGAGTTCCAGCATGATGATCGTGTCCACGGGATGGCGGTCGGCGACGGGGACCGAGATGGCGACCTGGTGCTCATCCTGGCGGATCTCGGCGGTCCCGCCGGTCAGGACGTGGTGGCGGAGGATGCGGCGTTCGAGGGCCGGCAGCACGATGGGGTCGGCAGCCCAATCCATGATGTGCAGGTAGACGCGGTCGCCGGCCTGCGTGGAGACACCCCACGAGCCGGGCTCGAAGGGCCCCTTGCGTGTGCGGTAGATGCTTTCACCATGCTGGGTGAGCCAGGCGCCGACCTCTTCGAGTACGGCGACCTGGCGGGGCTCGATCTCCCCGGTGGGCATGGGGCCGACGTTGAGGAGCAGGTTGCCGCCGCGGCCGGCGCAGGCGACCAGCAGGCGGATGCACTCCGCGGGTGTTTTGATGCGGTCATCCGGTCTGAACGACCACTGCTCACCGAGCGTTTCGCAGGTCTCCCAGGTCACAGGGCTGTCGTACTGCCCAACGGCTCGTTCCCAGATCTGGAAGTCTCCGAACGGACCCGGGCGATCGCTCATCAGAACGGCGGGCTGGAGGCTGCGGATGAGGGCGAAAAGCTGCGCGGGCTCGTAGTCGTGCCGTTCCTCCTGCGAATCGAACCACAGCATGCGGATCGGGCCGTAGCCGGTCAGCAGTTCGGTCAACTGGCCCCGCATGTAACGGTTGTACTCGGCGTACCTGGGCGTGTTGAAGTCGGGATGGAGCCAATCGGGAGCCGAGTAATAGAGCCCCAGCGGCAGACTCGCCGCCCGGCACGCGGCGGCCAACTCCGCCAACGGATCGCGACCCCAGGGCGACCGGGTAATCTTGTAGTCCGTGAGCCGGCTGTCGTACATGCAGAAGCCATCGTGGTGCTTGGCTACGAAGACCAGGTACCGGGCCCCCGCGGACCGGGCGATGCGCACCCACTGCTCGGCGTCGAAGCGGACAGGGTTGAACCGCAGGTAGAGCTGGTCATACTCCTCGGCTGGGATGCGGCCGGGCTGCGTCGAGGGCCGACGCTCGTCATGTCGTGAGTGGCTGAGCTCCTCGCCCAGCAGACTGACCGGCCCCCAGTGAATGAACAGGCCGAAGCGAGCATCCTCGAACCACGCGACAGCCTCGGGCGGGGCGGGGGGAAACACCACCGCGGGCGGCGTCCGCCGTGACCAGACCGACCAGGCGATCATGCCTGCCTGAACCGCCACAAGGAGGCCCAGGGCAGCTACCAGGATTCTCATGCGAGGCGTCAGGCGCATCGGCTGATCCACTCCCGTCATCCCCCGTCCGGCCGGCCCCAGGGATTGATCCCGGCGCGAGGACGGCGGCGGTCGGCTTTCGCAGTGTAGGCGCCGCCCCGCCCGCGTCAACGCAAGCATCGCCGCTGGGCGGCATGGGCCTGTACTCAGGCCCGTGGCCTAACCTGTCACGGCCCCACGGGTGATGGACACGCCACCCTCCAGTTGCATTCCGCGCCGGAGGGATATACTGTTCAGGCTCGCCGACCGACGCCGATACGGAAGAAGGGAGTGACGATGCCGATCAAGCAGGTGTGCTTGGCTCTGCGGATGATGGGCTTGCTGATCGCGGGGATAGCCCTGCTGACCTCATGCACCGCCCAGAATGGCCGATCCGACGCCCCATCACGCATCGGAGAAGGGCGGCAGCGCCTCAGGCCGATCCGCCCGAGTGCGGATGGCACGCACTTTGTCCGCGGCGGGTCCGGCGAGCGGTTCACCGTCTGGGCTTTCAACTACGACCATGACCTCAACGGGCGGCTCCTGGAAGACTACTGGCACGACGAATGGGCCACCGTCGTGGGGGATTTCCAGGAGATGGCCGCCCTCGGGGCCAATGCCGTGCGCATTCACCTGCAGACCGGCAAGTTCATGAAGTCGCCCGAGGAACCCAACCCCGCGGAGTTGAAGCAGCTCGCCCGGCTCCTGGCGTTGGCCGAGGAGACCGGGCTGTATCTCAACCTCACCGGGCTAGGCTGCTACCACAAGCAGGACGTACCCGACTGGTACGACGCGATGAACGAGGCGGACCGCTGGGCAGTGCAGGCTCGATTCTGGGAGGCGATAGCCCGGACGTGCTCGGGCAGCCCGGCCGTGTTCTGCTACGACCTCATGAACGAGCCCGTCTTGACCGGCGGCGACAAGAAGGAGATCGAATGGCTGACCGGCAAGCTCGGGGACAAATACTTCGTGCAGCGGATTACACTCGACCTGGCCGGTCGAACGCGAGAACAGGTCGCCCGGGCCTGGGTGGACACGCTGGTCGCGGCCATCCGCAAGCACGACCCGCACACCATGGTGACCGTCGGGGTCATCCCCTGGGCCCATGTCTGGCCGCAGGCCAAGCCGCTGTTTCACGGCCCCGAGGTTGGCGCGAACCTGGATTTCGTCAGCGTGCACTTCTATCCCAAGTCCAAGGAGGTCGAGAAGGCCCTCGCGGCCTTGGCCGTCTACCGCGTCGGCAAGCCCCTGGTCGTCGAGGAGATGTTCCCCCTGGCGTGCAACATTGAGGAGCTCGACGCCTTCATCGAGGGTTCCCGCGACTGGACTGCGGGCTACTTCGGGTTCTACTGGGGCCGAACGATCGAGGAATACGGCGCCCTCGAAGGAAAGGACCGGACCATCGCTGCCGCGATCATGCAAAGCTGGCTCGAGTATTTCCGCGACAAGCGCCTCGGGGATAGCGCCCGGCCAGCGGGACAACCACAGCCCCGCAGGGAGTAAGGCACCGCATGAAGACAAGACTTCTGCTCGCAGGACTCGTCGGTCTGATTATCGGCCTCTTGGGGAGTTGGCTGTTCATCGGACGGCGCTGCGCGGATACGTTCGCCCAGCAGTACACAGTGAGCGTCATGGACCAGGCCAATGTGGCCCTGCACATTCGGGCGGGTAAGGAGGCGGAGCTGCTCGACGGCATCGAGCGGAGTCTGCCGACGTACGCCCTGGCTGTTGACGAGCACTTCCGTGCCTATCCCGGCGCCACCGACGCGCTGTGGATGATCAAGGCGTACTACCAGCGGAACGAAATCTCCATGCCGCCGGAGATTGCGGGCATCCTGGCCGCGTTGCCTCCCAAGCCCCCGACCTCCTGCCAGTTGCGGTTGCGTGCCCTCGATGTGACGTCCGACACCGGCCCCTCGGACTGAGAGGATGCGCGAGAAGTGCATGACGAATCGGAGCCGCGACCGTCAGGAAGCGGTCACTCGCTGGCTGAGCTTGATACGCACAGGATCTTCGAGCCTGAAAGGCTCGTTCTGTCAGCCCAGCCGAAGGCGTGGGAACGAGATCATGCCACAGCAGGGCGCCCGCGAGTGCCGGTCACGGCAGCTCGGCCATCACCGCGTCGATGAGCGGCCGGAGGGTCGCTTCGCTGAAATCAAACTTCAGGCCCGCGGCGGCCCAGAGCTCGGGCAGGGGGCGGCTTCCGCCGAGGACCAGCGCCTCCCGATACTTCCGCAACGCCGCAGCCGGGTCGCGCCGAGCGTTGAGCCACAGTTGCAGGGCCCCGATCTGGGCGATGCCGTACTCGATGTAGTAAAATGGCACCTCGAACAGGTGCAGTTGCTTGTGCCACAGGGTCGCCTGTGCCGCTTCGTACCCGCTCCAGTCTTCGATCCCGCCGAACCGGCCCAACAGCTCCAGCCAGAATGCCGCCCGCTGCTCGCGGGTGTGCCCCGGATGGGTATAGATCCAGTGCTGGAAGGCGTCGATGGTGGCGATCCAGGGGAAGACGCTGATGACGCTTTCGAGGTGTTCACGGCGTGCCCGGGCCAAATCCTCGCCCTGGTAGAAAACGTCGAGGTGGTCCTGGGCGATCATTTCCATGCCCATCGAGGCCACCTCGGCCATCTCCATGCCATAGTGGCGGTAGGCCATGAGGGGCTCGTCCCGGCAGGCGATGGCGTGGAAGGCGTGCCCCGCCTCGTGGATCAAGGTCTGCACATCATGATGCAATCCGACGGCGTTCATGAAGATGAACGGATGCCGGGTCTCGTCGAACGTCGCCTGGTACCCGCCGGGGGCCTTGCCCTTGCGACTGTCGAGGTCCAGCCAGCCGGCCTCGACCATCGCGTCAAAATGCCCGCCCAGCAAGGGGTCCAGTCGGTGGAAGATCGCCGAGCATTTCTCGCATAGCTCCGCCGCGGTCGAAAAAGGTTTGAGCGACGGCCGGTTTTCCGGGTCCACCGCCAAGTCCCACGGCCGGAGCGGGTCCACCGACAGTGATCGCCCGCGTCGCTCCTGGATGAGTCGCTTCGCGGGAACCGCGGTCGCGGCAATGGCGTCGTGGAACTGCATGCACTCTGCCGGGCCGTAATCGAACCGCTCGTAGGCCCGGAACTGGTAGTCGCGGAAGCTCTCCAACCCCGCCCGGGCGGCGATCCGGCCGCGCAGCTCCACCATCTCATCGAAGATCCGCTCCCATGATTCGGCCTCCTGCAGGATGCGCCGGGTGCGCAGTTCCCACGCCTCCTGCCGAACCCGCCGGTCGGGTTCCTCCAGGTAGCGGCCCATCTGCGGCAGGGTCTGCTCCCGCCCGTCGTACGCGACGGTCATGGCCCCGAACAGCTTTTGGTACTGCTGGCCCAGCTTCTCGTCCTCGGTCTGCAGCGGGACGTTCTCCTCGCGGAAGAGATCGACGGCACACACCGTGCTGCGGTCGAATACCAGATACCGTGGTTGGGGCAGCCCGGCACGGGCGGGAGCGTTCACGTAACGCACCCGCAGCCGGTGCCAGCGCGGCTTGCAGCGCGGGCTGATCTCCTCGACGAAGTGCAGGTAGGCCGCCTCGACCTGCGAGTCGTCGGTGTGGCAGGTCATGGCGACGTATCGTTTGCTGGATTCCTCCGCCAGGCACGCGGCCAGATCGCTCTGATCGAGCAGCCACTGTTCGAGTTGGTTTGGCGTGTCAATCGGCCGGGCGTCGAGGGCATCGAAGATCGGCTCAAGCTGGGCCCAATCGCCCATGTCCGCCCCGGGGGGCACGAAACGCCGGCTGTACACCGGTTCCAGAATGTGCGTCATGTTTGAGTGTTCTTCATGTTTGAGTGCGGTTCATGTCTGACCGAGAATCTCAAATCTCGAATCTTGGATATCGAGTCTCGAATCGCAAATCTCAAATCTCAGATTCCTAACCGCCTTCGGCCGGCTGCGTCGCGGGCGGAGCGGGCACCGCCTCGGAGAAATCCCACACGATGGTGCTCTTATCCCAACTGCCGGTCGCCAGCTTCTGGCCGTTGGCGGCGAACGCCACCGCGAAGATCCGGTCGATGTGTTTGTTCACCGTCTGGACGCGCTCGCCGGTGGTGGCATTCAGCAAAGCCAGGGCGGCGATATCGCCCGCGGCGGCCAGCGTCTTGCCTTCGGGCGAAAACGCCAGGGACCGCAGGGTCGCTCCGAAACTCGCCTCCGCCAGCATCTCGCCCGTTTCCGTGTTCCACAGACGAATCATCCGGTCCCACCCGCCGCTGGCCAGTGTGCGACCGTCCGGCGAAAACGCGAGACACGATACATAGTCCTGCGAGCCGGTCAGAGTGTGTCTCGCCTTCCCGGCGGGCACGTCCCACAGAATGATCTCCCGGTCCTGTCCACTGCTCGCCAGCGTTTTGCCGTCTGGCGAAAAGGCCACGCAGTATACCGACCGTGTGTGGCCCTCCAGTTGTGCCGTCAGGGTACCCTCACGCAGGTCCCACAGGTCCACCTTCGTTCCCTTGCCCGCCAGGGCCAGCGTCTTGCTGTCCGGCGAGCACGCCAGCCCGAAGATCCGGTCCGTGACTTCCAGAGTCCGCGCCAGTTCGCCGGTCGCCACGTTCCAGACCCGGACCGTCGGATCCTTCATGCCCGCACTGCTGACCAGCGTCTGACCGTCGGGTACGAAGGCGATGGCGTCCACCTCCTCGGTGTGCCCCGCCAACACGTGCCGCGGCTGACCGCTTGCGGCATCCCAGAGCTGGATCAGCCGGTCGTCACCCGCCGTGGCCAGCATTTGCCCGTCGGGCGAGAAGGCCACCGCCAGCACCTTGCCGCTGTGACCGGTCAGTCGCCGGGCCACCTCGACTGAGGCGGGCTTTGGCTTGGCGGCTTGAGCCTCGGCTGGGGCCGTTGCGGGAGCTGCCGCGGCTGTTTCCTCGGACGGAGTATTCGGCAAGGGCGCTTCATCCGGAGCCGCCGCGACGTCGGTCACCGCGGGAGCCGTGGCCGGGGCCGTCAGCTTGGCGGTCGTTTCGTCCAACTGTTTCGTCGCCGCCTCGACCTGGGCCGCCGCCGCATCCGCCTGACGCTGAGCCTCCGCCAGTTGCTGCTCCGCCTGGCTGAGCCGTTGCTCGCTATCCGCCAGCTTCTGCTCGAGCTCCCGCACCTTGCCCTGCGCCTCGATAAGCTCCGACTGGGTCTTCGTCAGAGCCTCTTCGAAGGCGGTTAGCTTTTCGGTGTTATCCTCGGCAGCCTTGAGCTGGGCGCGGGCCTCGGCCAGCTCGTTATTCGCTTGGTCGAGATCCGCCTTCAGGTGGGAGCTTTCTCGCCGGGTCGTCAGCTCCTGGGCTTTGAGGGCCGTGTGCTCTTCCTGCAGGGCCTCATGCTCCGCTTCCAGGGCCTCAAGCTTCTCCTTGTCGCCGCAGCCGCTCAGACCGCAGGCGGCCAGCAGAATAGCGACCATCCACAACGCGTTTGACGCTTTCATGGGCATGTCTCACCGATTAAAGGAACGATTTTCGCTCTCCGCACACATTGTAGCCAAATCCCGCCCACAAGCAACCAGCCCGTCGCCGTGATCGGCCTGGGGGGATGGGATCGCGGAAGGCCCCCTGCGTGCGGTAGGATCAAGGTTTGGAGTCCCGTACAGCCTCATCCGGGAAGGTGTGCCCGGGATGGAGAGACGCATATGAACGGCTACGTCGCATCGGTGGCCATCTCGCTCGCCTTGTTGACGGGGGCGCCGATTGTCGGCTGCCGGACGGCGCTGATGACAACCCCGAACCTCTACATGCGATCGAACGACAATCCGTTTCAGGCGGTCCCACAATCGCTCCAGAGCAACCGTGTCGAGGTGATCTACGCCACCGACCGGGCGGCGGCACAGAACAGGAAGAACGGATTGCGGTACGGATACGGGAGGTCCGGCTCGTTGGCCTTCGGCGTGTGCGAGGTCGAGATCGGTCGCGACGTGTCCTGGGATGATCTCGTTCGCGAGAGCCGGACACAGCGGCGAAGCAGAAGCCTGCTGTTGACCATGCGCCGGATACGGGAACTCGGACGGTTTCCCGCGGTGCCGGACCTCGCAGGCTTCAGCCGCGGCACCTTCGCCGAGAGTCGGGAGGTGGTCGAGAGCCGTCTCGCAGCCGAGCGACGGTTGACCGCACTGCTCTCGGAGCGTCTTGCCCACACCCCTCGGCGGGAGGCCTACGTCTACATCCACGGCTTCAACAACACGTTCGAGGACGCGGCGTTCGTCATGGCCCAACTCTGGCACTTCATCGGGCGCACGGGCATTCCGATCGTCTACACGTGGCCCGCGGGGTCCCCCGAGGGTGCCCTCGGGGGTTACTCGCACGACAGCGAGTCCGGCCAGTTCACCGGATATCACCTCAGGCATTTCCTCCAGACGATCGCATCCTGCCCGGATCTCGAAAAGATCCATCTCGTTGCCCACAGCCGCGGCACGGATGTCCTGATGACGGCGCTCCGCGAGCTGAACCTCGAGTATCGGGCCGCCGGCATGGAGACCCGGTCCCAACTCAAACTGGGCAATCTTGTGCTGGCGGCACCCGACCTGGACCTGGAAGTGGCCGGCCAGAGAATCATCGCGGAGCTGCTTCCGCTGATTCCGGAACGAATGACCGTGTATGTTTCGCAGGAGGATCGGGCGATCGCCGTGGTGAAATGGCTGTTTGGCAGCAAGTTTCGTGTTGGCCAACTGCGATGGAGCGACCTGACCCCGGAACACCAGGAGGCGTTGGGGGCCGTGCCGCAGATGCACATCGTCAGCGTGCTTGAGCGGACGAGTTTTCTCGGCCACAGCTACTTCCATGAGAACCCTGCCGTCAGCTCGGATGTCGTCCTGCTCCTCCGCGACAACCGCGACCCCGGCGCCGAGAACGGCCGGCCATTGATCAAAAGGCAGGCCAGCTTCTGGGAGATCGATGGCGCGTATCCGCGTATGCCCTGACGTGGTGAGTCAGCGTCGTCGTGGCTTTTCGGGCCCGCGTTGAGCGGTGCGGCATGTACGTGGTGCGCGTCCTCGGCCCCCTGTTTAGCGGTGCCGCATGCGGCACCAGCCCGTGTCGCACGCGACACGGCCAAACCGGCAAGGGGATATGAGGTCCAAACAGGCTAAACCACTCCACCAGAGGAGAGCGCATCGGCCAACCTGGGTAGCACCGATCCCCTGCGGCAGGATATGTACGCCGCCTTGGCGCCGACGGGGGCACCGGGTGAAGATGCTTCAATGTGAAGTGCAGGGTGCTGCGGCTACGGGGGCTCGCCTTGCCTACTGTTTTGGTCAAGACTCATCCGCACCCTCAGCGGCCGGTGGTCGGAGCCGCGGCCGATGCCGGTTTGGCATTGGTGGCCCAGCCATTGGGGGCTCAAGTAGAGTTGGTCGAGGCGCAGGCCGGGCAGGTAGCGGAGGGCGGAGTTGACCGGCCAAGTGGTGCCGCGCCCCCAGCCGGCGACGGCGTGGGCGTCGAGGTAACCCAGGTCGCGGATCGCGGCAGCGTGCGGACTGTGCTCGGTGAAGTTGAAGTCGCCGCCGATGATGGTTGGCAGGGATTCGTCGTTGAGCAGGTCGAGCAGGTCGGCCCATTGCAGGCGATGCTCGACGATGTAGTCCAGCCGCCGGGGCGGCAGCAGGTGGATGTTGTAGACCGCGATCGGTTGTCCTGACCAGTCGATGACCGCCCGCATCTGCGGGTCCAGCCCTTCGCCCAGTGGCAGGCGTGTCTTCGGCTCCCCAACAAAGGGGTGCCGGGCATAGATCGCCATGCCGAAGCTGTCATCCTGCTGAACATCTACGCGATGGGGGTAGCTGGTCTCGAAGGCCTGCGTGAGGGCCTCGTGCCAGTGGGGCGTGTACTCCTGGAGCAGGAGGATGTCCGCATCCGCCTCGCGGATCTCGGCAATGATCGGCGCGGTGTCCCAGTTGACCGCCAGAAGGTTGACGCTCATCACTTTCAGCGTCGGCCCAGCCGCGGGCTGGATCGATCTCGGCCGGTATTGCCAGCACGCCGGCCCGAGCGTGAACAGCACCACCGGCACACAAGCCAGAGCCAGCCGTCGGCGGCGAATCGCCCAGGCAAAGGCGGTGATCATCGCGGCCAGCAGGCCGAGGTGAAAGGTGAAAGTCCGGACCATGAACGCCGCCCACGCCGCGAGCACGTAAGCCAGTGAGGTATTGCGAAAGTCCGGCGGCCACAACCGGGCGAAAGCGAGCAGGACGTACAACACCGGCACGCACAGCGTCGCCTGGGCTGCCATCATCCGCTTGCGCTGTTGCCAGGAGGGCCACAGTTGACGTCTGAGAAACGCTCGCATCACAGTGCACGTGCAAATGTGGCAAATGTGGGACAGTCACCCCTATTTACCTCTCGTGCATGGTCTCCTCTTTTCCCGTGCCGCTTCGCTGGCCGGCAGTTTGCGGGGTCGGCCTACCGGACGGGGGCGTACCGTCCGGTGCGGCTTGCGATCCTGGCCAGGAACGCCTCACCGCCCCAGGGCCTGCCGGTGTGCGTCTGTCGGCGAAGGGCCTCGAGTTCCTGGTCACGGTGGCCCTCGGCCAGCGCTCTGGGCCATCAGGACTCCTTCCGTTTCAACAGGATCGCCCGGCCCTTGTCGGTCAGCCGGTATTTCTGCAGTCGGCTGCGGGGTTTGTCGGGGATGGTCATTTCGACAAACCCGGCCGTGAGGGCCGGCACCATGTACGCCAACCGGAAATGCTCGTCGTGCCGGATACCCACCCTGGACTGCAATTCCTGTCGCGTTAGAACGCCTTCACAGGCGGCCAGAAGCCGAAGGACTTCCCCGGTGACTTCCCCGGTGACTTCCCCGGTCACTTCCCCGGTGACTTGTGCTCCAACTTCACCCGCAACTTGTTCCTCGACTTGTCCCTCGATTCCGGGGGTGACTTGTGGGGTGCCGCGGGCTTCGACTTCCCCGGTGACTTCGGGGGTGGTCTTTGCGGCGGTCGTCGCCAGCGGCACCGTCACCGTGAACATGTCGCCGTCCTCGAACACCGGGCGGCCGGCGCCGGGGGCGTAGTGCGGCAGGTACTGGTTGACGCGGCGGACGCCGGAGCCCAGTTCCTCGTACCGCCCGAGCTGGATCATGAACTTGCAGATTGTCGGATTCTTGGGGAACGGGGTGAAGTTGCCCGGCTCGATCCGCCCGTGGTAGTGCGGCACGTTCGGATTCTTGAACTCGACCCGATCCTGGTAAATCATCATCGTGGCCGGGGCGGCGCTGGTGTACTCGCGGTGGGCGATGATGTTGGCCACCAGCTCGCGGAAGATGATCGAGCGCAGGCTGATGCTCGTGGTGCCCTCCATGTAGAAAGGGTCGTTGAGGTGCTTCTCGACGAAGCCCATCAGCAGGTCGAAGGCATCGATCAGGTTTCCGCGGACGGTCAGCCGGTCGTCGTATCGCTCGGTATCGCGGCGCCGGAGCAGGGCGTCGAACTTGTAGCCCGGCACCAGGCTTTGAATGGTGGTATCGAAGCCGAACATCAAGCCGGCGGCCAGGGTGTAGCCGGGCTTGCCGGTCGTGTAGTCCTGGCGGATGAACCCCGAGACCCTGAGCAACTCCTCGGGCGACAAGTTGGCCCAGGGGTGCTGGGGCTGGCGGCCCAGCATGAGCATTCTTGCCTTCTCGAACAAGGCGGGATCGAGATCGGCCATGCCCAGGTAGGGATAGACCCGCTGCTCGGTGTAGAAACTGAGCTTGCGGTTCATCAGGCCCGCAAGCCGATTGACCCCTCGGATGCGATAGTCACCGTCTTCGCTGCGCAGAAAGACGGCGCCGCCCGCCTCGTGGACCTGCGAACTGGCCGGAACCAGAACCTTGATGACGGTCTTATCCCCAACCCGTTCCTCGTGAGGAAACAACA
>CAZEEJ010000150.1:0-14458 GCA_964511155.1 uncultured Planctomycetales bacterium
GAGAGCCCTCACGCCGGCAAAAAAGAGCCAGTCCCCGAACGCTAAACACGTACGGTCCTTTGGACCTGGGGGCGCGATTGATCCGAGCGTGTGCGTCCTGCAACGTGAATCAGCGTCGCAGGCGGGGGCAATCGCTCCCCCACCTCCAAAGGAGGTGGGCCACCCGTCCTCACAGATCCTCTCAGACCGCGACGGGGCGCTGGAGCTGCACGAAGAGGTCGTCGTACTGGCTGGCGAGGTACTCGCGGTCGCGGGAGTTGCGGACGTGGTCCCAGGGCAGGACCTCGGTGATCGGACGTTCGCGGTGGGCGTAGAAGGCGGGGTCGATCCCCGTCTGATCGAAGGCCCGCTGCCAGAGGTCGTAGTTGAAGCGCTCCTCCCAGGCATCCAGCCGGGCGCCGAGGGCATATACCGCTTCCATGGCCGAGGCAATGCGACGGTCGCCGCGGGCGATCACCGCTTCGAGGACCGAGCTTTCGATGCGGTGCGTTTTGATGCGTACGGCGGAGCGGGTTCGGTTGGCCGTCTCGCGGAGCAGGCGGCGGGCATAGTGGAAGTAGTCGGCGGTGGGCTGGGCGGCCCACTGCAAGGGCGTATGCGGCTTGGGCACCAGCCAACTCACGCTGGCGGTAACCGCCGCCGGCCCGCCGCGCACGCCCTTCTTGGCCATGCTCACCTGCCGGGCCAGATCGAAGATGCCGGTGATGTCCGTTTCCCGCTCGCCGGGGAAGCCGCACATGAAATAGAGTTTGACGGAGTTCCACCCGGCGGCGTAAGCCTGCTTGAGGCCCTCGAACAGGTTGCCGTCGGTGACCTTCTTCTTCAGGGCGGCCCGCATGTCGTCCGCCGCCGCCTCCGGGGCGATGGTCAGCCCGCCCTTGCGCACGCTGTTGGCCATCCAGGGGATGTTGGCCAGCATCTTGTCGACGCGGAGCGAGGGCATCGAGAGATTGACCCGGCGGCCGGCGAAGCGCTCGTTGAGCCGCTCGGCCAGTTCGCGCAGCTTGGGGTAGTCCGCCGTCGAGAGGCTCAGCAGGCCGATCTCCTCCTGTCCCGTCGCCGCCCAGGCCTCCTCGGCGATCTCGATGATGCGATCGACCGTCCGCAACCGCAACGGTCGCTTGGTAAAGCCCGCGTGGCAGAACCGGCAACGCTGGGGGCAGCCGCGCATGATCTCGATGCCGATCCGGTCGTGCACCACCTCCGTGTAGGGGACCAGCGGCCGGAGCGGGAACGGGGCTTCCTGGAAATCCGGCGTCTGGCAGCGACCGATGGTCATCCGCGGCACGAAGCCGGTTGGGCAGGCACTGGAAGGATTGAGCCCCGCCAGCGTGCCGTCGGGCAGGTACTCGGGCTCGTACAACCCGGGTGCGTAGATCCACTCGAACTGCCGGGCCATCTCGAGGATCACGTCTCGCCGCGACGCGCCTTCGCGCCTCATCCGGCGGTACAGCTCGATGAGCGACTTCATGCTGTGCTCGCCGTCGCCCATGACGATCAGATCGGCGAACGGGGCGAACGGCTCGGGGGCGTCGGCCTGCGGTCCGCCGGCAATCACCAGCGGATGATGCTCCTCACGGTCGGCGGCACGAAACGGAATGCCCGCCAGATCGAGCATCATGAGCACCGCCGTGGCGGAAAGCTCGTACTGCAGGGAGATGGCGAAGATGTCCGCGTCGCTCACCCGCTGCCGCGTGTCCCAGGTGAACAGCGGAATGCCCCGCTGCCGCATCACCTGTTCGGCATCGATCCACGGGGCGTACACCCGCTCGGCACAGACGCCCGGCAGGTGATTGCACATCCAGTAGAGGATCTGGCAGCCAAGGTGGCTCATGCCGATCGAGTACGTGTCCGGGAAAGCGACGGCGACGCGCACGTCCGCCCGCTCCCAGTCACCGGTGTTGACGAGCTGGTTCCATTCGCGCCCGATGTACTGCCCCGGCTGCTGAACGAAGGGCAGGAACTCCTCGCTGATTCGCTCGGCAAGCGTCATCACGGCGCAACCCCAATCGTGGAACCGGAACGGATACAACACCCCAACCGCGGGACGTACCATTATAGACATGTCGCCGGACCTCGGCGAGGCAGCCGGGTAGCGAGGTTCTGTCCGGCAACCCCATCGACGATCGAGTCCGTGAATGACATCGCCGCTTCGCGAGCCAAACCCACGATCGGGCTTGCCGCTTCGCGGCGCAAACGGAAACGTGATGACTGTAAAAGGATGCGCGACGCGGCGTTACACACGCTCGCACTGCTCATAGAGCAGTGGCACACGGTGGCGTTACACGCGTTCGCACTGCTCACAGAGCAGTGGCACACGGCGGCGTTGCACGCGTTCGCCGCTTGTCGATCGCCCGTTCGCACCCGGGGACTCGCGTCCCCGGCTCGTGTGTTCCGCGTCCCCGGCTCGTGTGTTCCCCGATCCCCCATCTCCGGCCCCCGCGTCACCGTTTACCGGGTGGCTTGCGCACCAGTTCCACGCACGTATCCCGTACCCGTCGGATCTGTTCCTCGGTCACCGTCAGGTACCGGTGCCGGCCGGCCGGGTCGGGCTTGAAGTGGGTGATACCCTGATCGTCCACGCGGATTGTGCCCGGGCCCGACAGGCCGAAGTAGCCCGCCCGCGGACGGACCGCGTAGAGCACCGACGTCAGGTCCCAGCATGGCCGATCGTAGGGCATCTTCATGTACGCCTCGTAACCCTCGCGGATCGGGTGATGCTCCACGTAAGAAAAGTCCTTCTCGATGCTGCCGGCCGGATATTGGATCGCCAGACCGATCTCAAAACCGCTGGCGACGATCGGTGTTGGCCACGCCTCGTACACCCGTCGGGCCGACGCGATGTCCTCCACCACGTTGTATTCCGGCTTGGGCTCCGGGCCGAACGCCCCGGCCATGATGGATAGCAGGCCCACTTTCCTGGCCACCAGGGCTCGCCCGGCCAGCGGTGAGGCCTCGTCCGGTTTCGAGTCCAGCAGCCGGGCGATGTTTGTCGAGAAGCCGACGACCACCAGGGCGATCCGCCCATCCTCAGGCCAGGCGGCCAGCGTGCGCCGCAGCAGGCTCACCGCTTCCGGGGCATCCTCGCCGCGGCGCAGGTCGTGCGGGTACCGCGGTTCGTCGCCGGCCCGGGCGCGAGCTACCGGCTCCGTGTACTTTGAGGGCTCGGGCGTCTTGCCGCTGCGGACCGTGCCGATCGGAACGTCCGGCCGCTGGTAGAAGGTATTGACCAGGTCCACGTACGGTGCGGACCAGGTGTTGTCCTTGGTCACCGTGACGGCGAGCAGCTCCGCCTCGCCGTGGTCGGCCAGTGTGTGGATTATCGCCAGGGCGAGAGCATCGTCGATGTCGTTGCCCATGTCGGTGTCGAAGATCAGTGGCACGGGCTTCGCTCCGCCCGGCGCCGCCGTTGCCGGCCGGGTCTCCGCCCCCTGCGCCGCCGTTGCAGCCAGCCCCGTACATAGAATCAGGCCGCCTAACCGATGAATCACTCCAACGGTGAGCTTCCCCGGCAGCGTCTGCCCGCGAAGCTTTCTCACTTCTCACCTCTCACTTCTCACTTGCCCCGAGATTCACATCGGGTATTCGCCGAACGACTCGGCTTCCGCGTTCTCGATCTCGTGGGAGAGTTTGCTGACGAACTGGCTTTCGAGCTTGACGGGATCGAGCGCCGCCTTCATCTCGATGATGGCCAGGATCACGCCGGCCAACAGCAGCAGCGCCCCCGCGATATAGGGCGGCACGGCGATATAAATCGCGCCCGGCCAGATGGTGCTCAAGCCCATGGCCATCGAGCAGACCGTCAGGCACGCGATGGTGCCCAACAGGCACAGGAGTGTCAGGCGGATCAGATTCGCCCGCCGGGACACACGTAGCGTCTGCACCTCCAGCATCTCCAGCAACTGCCGGTGCCGATGCAGCGCCTCCGCGTCCAGGCCATACGCCACGCGGTCGCGGGCGTACTTCTCCTGCTCATGGAGCCGCTCCCGCTGAAACCCGCGCAGTCGCGAGACGATGGACGCCAGCCGGTTGTAAAACGCCAGGCACAGCAGCCCGCACGCCGAGATGATCACCACCGGGACGACCGACGCCGTGATGAAGTTGTACAGGTCCTTGGGAGGCATGAGCTAGTTTGAACCCGATTGCCGACTGCCACTCCAACGATGTTTCGCGACCACCATCCACGACTCGGCTTGCCGCTTCGTGGCGCACGCTCCACCGTTTCCGCAGTCAGATCCCTTGCAGGTGCGCACCACGGGACGCCCGCGCATCCACGACAGGGGGATGGGGTTTCCAGACGGGGCTCAGTTCGCGATCGGCTGGATCTCGACGCGGCGGCCCTTGAATACGACGGTGCCTTCAATCAGGGCAAACAAACTGTCGTCGCGGCCCCGGCCGACGAACCGGCCCGCCTTGAACGGGGTACCGCATTGCCGCACGATGATCGAGCCCGCCTTCGCGTACTGACCGCCGTACAGCTTGATGCCGCGGTACTGCGGGTTGCTGTCGCGTCCGTTGCGGGTCGAGCCTTGTCCCTTTTTATGTGCCACGCAAGTCTCTCCAATTCGCTATCGCACGATCCACTTCTGCTGTTCGGTTCGCCCGGTGTGCCACTGCTCGGTGAGCAGTGCATCCCTGCAAGCGCCGCCCTGCCATTCATCCGTGTGCCACTGCTCTGTGAGCAGTGTATGCCTGCAAACGTCGCCTCGCGGTTATCGCATGATCCACTTCTGCTGTTCCGGCCGCCGTTCCGGCACCGCCTGGTGCCGCATGGATTCGCCGGCCGGCAGCCGGTAGGGAATCTCCAGCGTCTTTCGCAGCACGTAGTGCCGCGGGTTGTCGTCGCTTTCCGGCTGCGCCGAATCGAACGTCGGGTTACGCAGCCTCGCCACCTCGCCCGACAAGCCCCCGACGAAGACCTTGAAGCTCTTGGCCCGCGGGTCGAAATCCCGCCAGATGGCCACGCTACGTTTCGCCTGGTCCTTGCCCCGCAGCAGTCGCCCGATGACCTTCTCCGGCGGCACCAGCAGGGGGTCGCCCGTCCGCCGCTGGATGGCCTTGAACGCCTCCGGGCTGACGCGAACCTCGGCCGGCCGGGCCTGGAGCGTATCCGTCACCAGCGTGAACTGCGGCAGAAAGTCCACCTCGCCGTCCGTCGCGTTCTCCACCGTGTAGAGCATGTACCAATACAGCGTCGGCGTCGTCTCGCCCGGCAGCAGCACGGACACCCGCTGCGGGTCGTGATACCGGAACTTCAGCTCCCACGTCGTCGGGGCCACGGCGGGTTCCGGTATCTGCCCCAGGCTCGGCACCGCGGCCGCCCCCGAGACTAACACCACACCGCCGATCGTTAACCATGCAGCGGACAACAGCTTACGCATCATGCCGGTCATCCTGGACTCGCCCTCGGCCATCCCGGCCGCAGGGCCACCACCGCACATCCCGCGGACGCCAACCCTCGTAAGGAAACCATCTTAGGCAATTGCAGCCCCGCGTCAAGCCGCCGCAGAGGGTCAGTCGCGGACGACGACGGGGGAGGATCCAGCGGTCGAGCAGTACGCCTGCGAGTAATCCCTCGTGTGCTACTGCTCTGTGAGCAGTGCGGTGTGGCACCGGACCTCGGCGAGCTCGGTCGAGCCGCGTCCCGCCGGTGCCCGGCCGCCACGGCTCGGCTGCCTTCGGCTCTGAGGCTCAGGCTCGAAGAGAGCTCGCCGAAGTCGGGGGGCGGCCGCTACAGTGTGCCACTGCTCTTGGAGCAGTGCCGAATGCGTGCAGCTCATCGTTGCCCCAGCGGCCAGCCAGGGGGCGGGCGGGTGGATGGGACATGGAGCGACCGTCACGGCTGCGGATCGGCGAGGACTTCTGAAACGAGCAGGCGCAGGCCCGGCAGAACGTCGCCGCCGGTCAGTTCATCCTCCCCCTTGAGCACCTGACTACTGCCGTCGGGCAGGGCGACGGTGACGGAGCTGGTGGCCGGGTCCACGATCCAGACCATCCGGCAGCCGGCGGCGAGCCACTCCTGTGCCTGGGCCTGCACGTCCGACCAGCGGTCGGTGGGTGAGACCACCTCAACGGCCAGGTCGGGTGCCCCTTCAAAGAAGGCCCGCGTGGGTCTGCCCGGCGACCGCTCCCGCGCGACAAAGGCCACGTCGGGAGCCCGGACGGTGTCGGGGTGGCGACGGATTCGAAAGCCGGTCTCTGCGCCGGTGGCATAGCCGAGACGTTTGCGCTCGACGTGCTCGGCCAGGAACCGACCAATACGCAGTCCAATCCAGCCGTGCTCGAAACCTGAGGGAGTCATGCGCACCAACTCTCCGTCAATCAACTCGCACGGACCGATCTCGCCGAGCGCGAGCAGTTCCTCGGCCGTCATCGTTTTTCCGGGAGCGGAGGACATGGTCAAACCTCATTCCAATCAACGGCGTAACCGGTTACTCACAATTGTACGCCTGCGTGCTGTTTGCTGCAACACTGGCAAGTTAGCCATCCTGGGGTGCGCGGAGACTACCCTTGCGGCGGGGAGCGGGTATAATCCGGCCGCATGAAAGCAGATCTGGAACGTATCCTCATCCCGCGGGAGCGGATCGCGGCCCGCGTTCGCGAGATGGCCCAGGCGATCGCCCGCACCTATGCCGGCAGCGAAGAGGAGGGCCTCACGCTGGTGATGATTCTGTCGGGCTCGCTGATCTTCGTGGCGGATCTGATCCGCGAGATGCCGATCCGCATGAAGCTCGGGCGGGTGACGGTGTCGAGCTACCGCGGTGCGACGACGCAGGCAGGAGAGGCCCGGCTGCGGGAGGCGTTGAACGTGGACGTGGCCGGGCGGCACGTGCTGCTGGTGGATGATATCCTGGACACCGGGGGCACGCTGCGGTTGGTGCGGGCTGAGCTGGCGCGGCACGGCCCCAAGTCGGTGCGGACCTGCGTCCTCTTGCGCAAGCCGAGCAAGGCTCCGGCCGACGTGCAGGCCGAGTTCGTCGGTTTCGATATTGAGGACCAGTTCGTGGTCGGCTATGGTCTGGACTACGACGACCACTACCGCAATCTGCCGGACATCGGGGTTTTGCGGAAGGAACTGTATGCGTAGCGGTCTCGGTCGCGGCTCTGCTGACGGTCGCGGCTCTCTTTACCTTGGCGTTGCATCCCGCGACGGTGGAAAAGTGAGAAGTGAGAAGTGAGAAGTGAGACACCTCATCTCCCGTGGATGTCAGCGAACCGCACGCGTGGTGAGGTGGAACGGCAGGTCCGGAAGTCGACTGGTTCTCAATTCTCGATTCCTTATTCTCGATTCCCCCGGCTGGCCTCTCTGATGCAGCTCGAGGGAACAGTCCCTTGCGGGTGCGAGCGGACGTTGCCGGTGCCGTTCAGTGATGCCCCGGACGTGGGGGCCAAGCCGGAGGAGTTGGACACGGCCAGGACTCTCCTGCCGGCCCATCTGCTGGACGGCGACGAGGTGGTGATCCTGGCGATCAAGCCGTCGCTGTGGTTTGTGTTGTTCCTGTCGGCGCGGTGGCTGGCGGTGATGGCCCTGGTGATCCTGTTGGCCGTCGGCTCTGAATGGAGGTTGCCGTGGGGCGATGCTGCAACGGTCATTCAGGGGGCGGTGGCCGTGGGCGCGGTGCGGGTGGGTTTTGCCCTGCTGCAATGGGTAGCGCGACTGTACGTGTTGACCAACCGGCGGGTGCTGCGGCTGCGGGGCATTCTGAACATCGACCTGTTCGAGTGCCCATTGACGCGCATCCAGAACACGTGCCTGACGTTGGCCTGGTACGAGCGGCTGGTCGGGCTGGGCAGCATCGCGTTCGCCACGGCCGGGACCGGGACGTTCGAGGCATCGTGGACGAACGTGAACCATCCGCTCGAGGTGCACGAGCGGATCAGAGCAGCGGTGCACCGGGCCCGGAACTCAGGCAGCGGGCTGTAGGTGCTCCCGGCGTCGCTCTGATCGGCTCACGAATCTGGCATCCGATCCGGCTTGCTGCTTCGCGGGGCAAACGGACCACCTTTCGCTCCGAGGGTTCTCACCGGGAGAATCGCATACGATGAAGTGGACGGCATGTGCGGCGGCGGGTGTTTATGCGTTGGTGCTGACGCTGGTGACCGGTTGCTCTCGCGAAGGGACGGGTGGGGCTGGAGAGAAGCCCGACGGCCCGCCGCGAGTGGCCCTGATCCTGACGGATCGGGCCAACCCGTTTAACGAGCGGATGGCTGCGGGGGCCGTGGAGGCAGGCAGCGAACTCGGGGTTGACCTGCTCGTGCTCGACGTAGACCAGGAGACGGACGCTGCGGGCCAGGCGGCCGGGGTGGCGACCGCCGTCGGCAGGGGTGTGCAGGTCATCCTCATCGCCCCGGTGGACGCGAAGGCCATCGTCACCCCCCTCCTCCAGGCCCAGAGCCGCGGCATTCGGATCATCAACTTGGACAACCGTATCGACGCGGAGGCGGCCAGAAAAACGGGTCTGAAGGTCGAGGCCTTCATCGGGCCGGACAACGTCGAGGGGGGCCGCAAAAGCACGGCGGCAGTCGTTGCCCGGATGGGCGGCGAGGGCAGTATCGCCATGCTCGAGGGGGTCCGTGGAGTGGACAACGCCGAGTCCCGCAAACGCGGTTGCATGACCGCCGTGCAGGAGACCGGGGGCAAGGTCAACCTGGTGGCCATGGACACTGCGGAGTGGACCACCTCGTCGGCCCGGCAGAAGATGGAGAACATCCTCAACACCCGCGCTGACATCGGGGGTGTATTCTGCGCCAACGACCTGATGGCTCTGGGTGCGATCCAGGCGATCGCCGCGGCCGGGCGGATCGGCGAAGTGATCGTGACCGGGTATGACAATATCGAGGCGGCCCGGGCAGCCTTGCGCGCGGGCACCCTGCACGCGACCATCGAGCGGCATCCGGAGCTCATGGGCCGCATGGGCGTCGAGGCCGCCCTCAAGCTGATTCAGGGCGAATCCCTGCCTCCGCAAATCGACGTGCCCACGGACCTGGTGACCGCCGAGACCCTGACGACGGAGTAAGGGGGGGGCCTGAAAGCCGGTGCCCGCGGGGGGGACGGATTTCGTTCTCGGACCCGCCGCCTCGGTGGACCCCTTGCGGGGCCGAGGATGGTTCTTTGGCTTGAAAACTGATGATGCCATCATTAGAATTCGTGGAATGCGGTACAAGGCCAGACTCCTGGGCTCGCGTCTCCGCCGGATGGTCGAGCGGTTTCCGGTGGTGGTGGTGTCGGGTGCCAGGCAGGTTGGCAAGACCACGCTCATCGCGCATGTCCTGGCGGGTTGGGATTCGGTCGTGTTCGATCCGGCGGTGGACGTGGGCAACGCACGCGAGGATCCGGACCTCTTTCTGGACAACCATCCGCCCCCCCTGGTTCTGGATGAAATCCAGTTTGCCCCTGAACTGGTGGCGGCGATCAAGCGGCGTGTCGACCGGACACGGGAGCCGGGGCAGTACGTACTGACCGGCTCGCAACAGTGGTCGGTGCTCAAGTCGGCCAGCGAGTCGCTCGCGGGGCGCGCGGTGTTCCTGGACCTCGAGAGTTTCTGTCTCGCGGAGATCGCCGAGGCGACGACCGAGGACCACTGGCTGAAACGGTACCTGGCTGATCCGGAGCGGTTTGGAACCGACCTGCCGGAGCGCATCGACGCTCCGCGGACGGTCTACGAGCAGCTCTGGTGGGGGTTCCTCCCGGAGACGGACGCGCTGGAAGCCGAGTGGATCGGCGAGTTCTACCGGGCCTGCCTGCGGACGTACATCGAGCGGGACGTTCGGCTGCTCGCCGACGTGAGCGACTGGCAGCAGTTTGGGCGCCTGGTGCGTTTGGCGGCGGCGCTGACGGCACAGGAGGTCAACTACTCGCAGTTTGGTCGGGAAATCGCAGTCACGCCGCAGACCGCCCAGCGATGGCTGGCGATGCTGCGGGCCACGTTCCAGTGGTTCGAGGTGCCCGCCTATCACGGCAACACGGTCAAGCGGATCAGCTTGAAGCCCAAGGGCTACCTGGCAGATACCGGGCTGGCGTGCACGCTGCAGATGATCTCTTCGCCGCGTGCGCTGAGTGGGCACCCGCTGGTTGGGGCATTGTTTGAGACGGCGGTGGTCGCGGAAATCCGCAAGTTGGCGGCTACCCTGGCCACGCCGCCAAGCCTGTACCATTGGCGGAGCTATGGTGGGGGCGAGGTGGACCTGCTGCTGGAACGCGATGGCCGGCTCCACCCCATCGAGGTGAAGCTGACGACCAAACCGGGTAGGGGGGATACGCGGGGCATCACGGCCCTGCGCGAAGCTTGCCCGGAGTCGAACATCGCTCCCGGGTTGGTCATCTGTCCGCTGGAGAAGCCCCAGCGGCTGAACGAGACGGACTGGGCGTTGCCGTGGGACAGTCGGTGAGAGGGGAGACAAGTAGCCAGCGGGCAGTGGGGAGCAGGTAGGGGGTAGAATGGCAGCAGCGGTGCCAGACGTGAGGGGCTATCGTGCGAGCGCGATTGGAGATCCTTTGGGAGGATGGGGACCTGCTGGCGGTGAACAAGCCGGCGGGCCTGCTCACCATTTCCGGACGGCAGGAAGGGGATGCCGTCCGCGACGTGCTCGCGCTGATGCTGCCGGCGAGCACCGGGCTACGGGTGGTGCATCGGCTGGACCGCGAGACCAGCGGCGTGCTGTTGCTTGCCCGGACGCTGGCCGCCCAGCGGGTGCTGTCGCGGCAGTTTCGCGAGCGGACCGTTGAGAAAACCTACCTGGCGATCGTCCGAGGGTACGTCGATGAGCCACAGGGACTGATCGACGTACCCATTGCCCCTCACCCGCGGGATTCGACGCGGATGCGGGTGGCCGGGCGAAAAGGGCGACCGTCGCAAACCCAATGGCAGGTGCTCGAGCAGTGGCCGGGCTTCGCTCTGCTGCGCATTCGTCCGCGCACCGGCCGTCAGCATCAGATCCGCGTGCACCTCGCGCATCGGGGCTGGCCGCTGCTGGTCGATGGAGTCTACGGGGGAGCCACGGAGTTCATGCTGTCGGCGGTCAAGCCGGGATATCGGCCCAGCGGGCGGCACGCGGAGCGACCGCTGATCGCCCGCCTGACCCTGCATGCCGAGTCCATCGCCTTCGATCATCCCCGGAGTGGGGAGCGGCAGACGGTCACCGCCCCGGTGCCCAAGGACTTCGGGGCGGTGCTGGCCCAGTTGCGCAAGCTGTGGCCGAGCCAGCCGTAAGGGCGCCTGGGCAGGCAGGCCAGGTTGGTCGTGATCGCGAAGCGGCAAGCCCGGTGGAGGATTTCAATCCCGGTTTCGCGGATTCCACGGGGGTTCTTGCATCGTGGGGGACGTGTCCCTACATTGGGTGACCGGTTTTTGCGGCGCCGGGTGCCGCGGCCCCTGGAGAATCAGCGCGCATGGCAGAGGCATTCAAAGTCGGGTTGATCGGGTGCGGAACCGTCGGGCAGGGCGTGGTGACCCTGCTGCGGACCGAGGGGGAGGAGATCGCGCGCAAGACGGGTATCCAACTGGAGTTGGCCCGGGTAGTGGACAAAGACCCGGCGCAGGCCCGCAAGGCGGGGGTGCCCGAGGAGCGGATCGCCACCGATGCGGCCGCGATCTTCGACGATCCTGCGATCAGTGCGGTGGTCGAGTTGGTGGGGGGGACGACGATCGCCCGGGAGTTCGTGCTGCGGGGGCTGCGGGCGGGCAAGGATATCGTGACCGCGAACAAAGCCCTGCTGGCCAAGTGCGGGCGGGAGATCTACGCGGCTGCCCGGGCCGCGGGGCGCTGTGTGGCGTTCGAGGCGAGCTGCGGCGGCGGCATACCGTTGATCCTGCCGCTGCGCACCGGCCTGATCGCCAACCGGATCACCGCTCTCTACGGCATCCTCAACGGCACCTGTAACTACATCCTCAGCGAGATGGACCAGAAGGGGAAGACCTACGCGGAGGCCCTGGCCGAGGCCCAGCAGGCCGGTTTCGCCGAGTTGGACCCCACGCTGGACGTGAACGGTACCGACACCGCTCACAAACTGACCATCCTCGCATCCCTCGCCTTCTGCAGTGCGATCGACTTCAATCGGCTGCACATCGAAGGCATCGAGAGTCTCGACGCCCAGGATCTGGCCGCCGGTCGCGAGCTGGGTTACGTTTGCAAGTTGCTCGGCATCGCGGTGCGCACCGACGCGGGGCTCAGTCTGCGTGTGCACCCGGCGTTCGTGAAGCGGACGCATCCGCTTGCGGGCAGCAGCGGCTCGTTCAACGCCATCAGCGTGTACGGCAACTGGGTGGGCCACACGCTGTACTACGGTCGCGGGGCGGGGCAGAAGCCGACGGCCAGCGCGGTGGTGGCGGACCTGGTGGACATTGCCCTGGGCAACCAGGCGCGGACGTTCGGCCGGTTGCAGATGCTCAACGACCAGTCACGCGAGCCGGTCTATGTGCCGATGGAGGATTTGTGCCTGCGGTACTACGTGCGCCTGCTGGTGGCGGATCAACCCGGCGTGATGGCCCAGATCAGCCGGGTATTCGGTGATCGGGGCATTGGGCTTCGGGCGGTGACGCAGCATGAATCGGCGGGCGCCGCGGAAGGCGACACGGTTTCCGTCGTGGTTCTGACGCACGAGGCGGGGGAGGGGCGGATGCGGCAGGCGTTGTCCGAGATCGCCGGGCTCGACGTGGTCCGGGCCAAGCCGGTGACCATCCGACTGGTGGAAGAGCATCCCGAGTACTCCCGATGAAATACGCACTGATCTTGCCGGACGGCGCCGCGGACGAGCCTCTCTCGGAACTGAGCGGCCGGACGCCTTTGGAGGCCGCGCGCATCCCCAACATGGACGCCGTGGCTACCGAGGGGCGTGTGGGCACGGTCCGGACGGTCCCCAAAGGGTTCACGCCCGGCAGCGACGTGGCGACGTTGAGCGTGGTCGGCTACGGTCCGGAAAAGTTCTACACCGGCCGGGCGCCGCTGGAGGCCCTGGCCCAGCGCATCTCGCTGGCCCCGGACGAGCTGGTGTTCCGCTGCAACCTGGTGACCATCGTGGACGGGTGCATGGAGGACTTTTCGGCCGGGCACATCTCCCAGCCCGAGGCGGAGCGGCTGATCGCCGATCTCCAGGCGGCGCTGGGGGATGAGCGGGTGAGTTTCCATCCCGGGGTGAGCTACCGCCACCTGGTCAAGATCCGGGATGCGGACTGGATGAAAGTGCGCTGCACGCCGCCGCACGATGTCCCCGGTCAACCGGTGCTCGGGAACCTGCCGACGGGTAAGGGCAGCGATTTTCTCTGCGAGCTGATGGAGCGGTCGCAGGCGGTGCTGGCCGACCACGAGGTGAACCAGGTTCGCCGCGACCTGGGGGAGAACCCGGCGACCTCGATCTGGCTGTGGGGCCAGGGCGGTCTGCCGCGGCTGCCGAGTTTCAAGGATCGGTTCGGCCTGCAGGGGGCGGCGATCACGGCGGTGGATCTGATTCGCGGTATCGCGGTCGCGGTGGGGTGGCGGTTGATCGCCGTTCAGGGGGCCACCGGCTACCTGGACACGAACTACGCAGGCAAGGGCGAGGCGGCGGTCGCGGCGTTGGATGAGGTCGATCTGGTGGTGGTGCACGTCGAGGCTCCCGATGAGGCCGGCCACAACGGCGACGCCCTGGCCAAGGTCAAGGCGATCGAGCGTGTTGACGAGCATGTGGTCGGGCCGGTGCTGGAAAAACTGCGGAGCTTCGATGCCTGGCGGATCCTCTGCGTGCCCGACCATCCCACGCCCGTTGCCCGCAAGACCCATACGGATACCCCGGTCCCGTTCGTAATGGCGGGCACCGGCATCGTTGCGGATCGTGCGACCCGGTTCAGCGAGGCGGCCGGGGTCGAGAGCGATCTGCACATTGACCCCGGTCACGAGTTGATGGAGTTTTTCTTGAAGCCATGAGTATCGTCGTACAGAAGTTCGGCGGGACCAGTGTGGCGGACGCGGAGAAGATCGCGCGGGCCGCCCGGCGGGCCATCAAGGCCAAACTGGACGGTCACCAGGTGGTGATGGTCGTGTCAGCCATGGGCAAGACGACGGACCACCTCGTGGCCCTGGCCCGGGAGGTGAATCCCAATCCGCCCAAGCGGGAGATGGACATGCTGCTGACGACGGGTGAGCAGGTCTCCATCTCGCTGGTGGCCATGGCCATCGCGGCGGCGGGTCACGGGGCGATCAGCTTCACCGGCGGGCAGATCGGCATGATCACCGACGCGGCCCACACCAAGGCGCGCATCCGCTCGATCGACGCGGCCCGCATTCACAGCCAACTGGACGCCGGCCACGTGGTGATCGTCGCCGGGTTCCAGGGCGTCACCGAGGAGGGGGCCATCACCACGCTCGGCCGGGGCGGGTCGGACACGACCGCCGTGGCCCTGGCGGCGGCCCTCAAGGCGGGGGTCTGCGAGATCTACACCGACGTGGACGGCGTGTACACCACCGATCCCCGCATCGTGCCCGA
>CAZEEJ010000151.1:0-14299 GCA_964511155.1 uncultured Planctomycetales bacterium
TCTACAAGCTCTAGTACGACGGCGAGTACCGGCTGGAGAAAACATTCGTCGATCAACTGACCAAGGCGAGCAAGATCGACGGCACGACTGCGGACCTGGGGACGGCAGGCTTCGACCTCGGGCCGTATCTCCAGTCGCTTCCGAACAACCCCTACACCGGGACGAACACGGTCGGCACGGGGGCTCGCGGCACCAGCGCCTGGTACTACAACGAGACGACCGGCGAATTCCGGGACAACCACTCCCCGAGTTGATCGCCCGCGTCATAGCGCAAGGCTGGGGCGGCCTGAGCCCACCGGGCACCACCTCATCGATACGCGGGTTCGTCAGACCATGGGGGGGCTGGCGAACCCGCTCTTTTTTTCTCGCGGCACTTGGGGGTTGGCATGTCGCCGGTACCGCAGCACACGATCTGCCCAGCGTCGGCACCACCTCGCCCGCACATTCCCCCCTGCCGGGACGGGAATGATGACCGGCATCTGGCTGCCAAGTGGGGACCGCCACGCGTCCCGCTCCAAGTGACGAGGTTACCGGACCTGGCCGTCCGAGGATCCGCGGCCGGCAGTCCGTCGCCGCAACCGACTGGAAACGGGACCGTTAAGGTCGGGTTCAGGGGTACCGATAAGAGAAGCGAGCGCCTGGTTGTCGGCGGGCAGGTTCTCCGCCTGCCGGGCCGCGTGCGGAATACGCTGACCGCCCGTCTGGGCTCCTGAGGAGTGCGAGGGATATCGTGAGTCGTTCATTTTCCTGGGTACCGCGTCACATCGGTCCGATCGGAATCGACTTCGGCGCGCGCGTGGTGCGCATGCTCCAGTTGGCCCGGCACAAGGGCCAGCTCACGATGACCTGCTACGCGCAGCGTGAACTGCCCGAGGGGACCACCGACCCCGCAGACCGCGAGGGGCTGCAGATCCAGGCCGTCCAGGACATGCTGAAGGCTGAGCCCTTCGCCGGCCACAACGCGGTGACAGCCCTGAGCTGGGACGACCTGCACATTCGGAATGTTCGCATCCCGACCATGCCCGAAGAAGAGATTGCAACCGCCATTCAATTTGAGGCCGGTGACCGCTTCGGAATGGATACCGCTCACGCTGAGGTACGTTTCGTGGTGGCCGGCGACGTCCGCCAGGGAACGGATATCCGGCAGGAAGTGATCGTCCTCGCAGCCTCCAGGAAGGCGGTGGACAACCACGTGCAGCGGTTGACGCGTGTGGGACTCCACCCCATCGCCGTTGACGCCCAGCCGTGTGCCCTCTTCCGGTCTTTTGAGCGGTTCCTGCGACGCGACGAGGACGGCAACCAGGTCAACGCTTTCGTGGACATCGGCTTCACCGGCACGCGGGTGATCATGTCGCGCGGGGCGGAACTGACGTTCATCAAGTCCATCCCGATCGGCGGCCGACGGTTCGACGAGCTGGTCAGCGAGCAGATGGACTTGAGCCCGGCCGAGGCGGCCCAGTTGCGCATCCGACTGCACCGCTATCACGTGGCCCTGCTCACCGGGCAACAGGAACGGATGGATCCGGACGACGCGGTGGGAGAGAACATGCGGCGGGCCATCCTGGATGCTCAGCGGCCGGCCCTCGAACAGTTGAGCAAGGAAATCGCCCTGTGCCTGCGGTACTGCTCGGTCACGTTCCGCGGGCCGCGGTCGGATTCCGTAACCGTGTTGGGCGGCGAGGCATGCAACGCGGAGATGCTGCAACTGCTGACCGACCAGGTACACGTGCCCTTTCGGGTGGGTAAGCCGATGCGGAACATCACCCTGGAATCGGCCTACGGCAGCGCCGACCGACGGACCGGGCAGCCGGAGTGGGCCACGGTTCTGGGACTGGCGCTGAAACCGGCCCTTGAGAACGCGGCGGTGGCATCATGAAAGAACTGGACTTTTTGCCCCAGAGCTTTCACCAGGCGATCGCGCGGCGGCGTGAGCATCGCCGCAACGTCATGCTGTCGATCGCCCTGGTGGTCGCGATGAGCATGTTGCACATCGTCAACCACCGGCGAATCAGTTCGGCGCAGGCGGCATTGGCATCGTTGCGATCCGCGTCCGGGTCGTTTCAGAACGCCCGTGCTCTGGCGGAATCTTATCGGGCACGCAAAACCGTCCTGCAGCAGCAGGCCGACCTGCTGGATCGTCTCGAGGACAGCGCTCCCCCTGACGCGGTGCTGGCCGAAATAACCCGGTACATGACCAAGGCGATGGGCTTGCGAGCCATGCAGACCGAGAGCCGGGAGAGCGTGCCCCAAGCCGTCGAGGTCCGACGGTCGCGCAACCGCAGCCAGCCCGAGGCCCAGGAGGCCCCGGAAGTGGTGACCGTGCCGCACCGCGAGCCTACCCAAGTGCGGCTTACAGGCGTCGCGGCGAGCGACCTGGAAGTGGGAGTGTTCTTCGGGCGGCTGAGTTCGTCGCCGATGTTCGACAACGTACAGATGGTCTTCTCGCAGGAGACCACGGTGGACGAGCAGCCGATGCGGGAGTTCCAGTTGACCTTCGAGGTCAAGCGAATCGAGATCCAACCGTGAGCACGATCAGAATCAGTATTGACCGCCGGTCCATCCTGTGGGCAACGGGGATCCTGGTGGCGACGGCCGCCTTCGGCGGGCTGGTCGTCCGGCCGCAACTCGGACGTCTGGCCACCTTGTCGGCCATGATCGATCGCGAGCAGGCGGAGATCACCGTGGGCCAAAACAGCCCCCAGTCGATTGCCCAACTGCAACAGGAGGTGGAGGAACTGGCCCGGCGGGCGGCACAGTTCGACCGGCAGATCCCGCGTGATGCGGACCTGGGCGGCTTCCTGCAAAGCCTGGCCGAATTCGCCCAAGCGCATCAGTTACGCCCGGACAGCATCAAGCCGGGCGTACCCGTGGCCTATGCCGAGGTCACCGGGCTGCCGATCGCGATCCGGGTGCGCGGCCCCTTCCAGGCGATCTTCGATTGGGTCAAGGACATCGAGCAGTTGCCGCGACTCACGCAGATGGAACGGTGTGCGGTGACCGCGGAAGCAGAGAGCGACGCGGTCACGGCGGAGTTGGATTTCAGGGTGTTCTTCCGGGCCTCCTGAGGGCGGCCGGTGATTGATTAAGGATGACCATGGGGAGCGGCAGGCCTCCAATCCGTGTGCTGATCCGGGCTCACCTGCAGGCGGACCCGAAGAAGACCGCCGTGCTGGTCCTGCTGGCCGTGGTGATGGTGATCGTTTACGTGCGGATGTTCTCCTCGTCGGAGACGCCGCAGGTGGCGGTGGCTGCGGACCCCGCGCTGGTGGTGCCCGCAGCCGCAGCCTCAGGTGCCGCACAGAACCAGGCGCCGCAGGCGAGTCCGCGGGTTGCGCGCACCCTGCTGCCTCAGCCCGCGATTCGTGAGCTGGCCCGCGATCCGTTTGTGGTGCCGTCGCTCTATGCCCAGGCAACGCCCGCTTCGACAGACGAAGAGCCGAGCGGCCTGACGGGACCGGCCCTGGAGCGGGAGATCCGGACGGGGGCGGAGCAACTCGTCCTGCAAAGCACCATCTCCGGGCGGGTGCCGCTGGCGACCATCAACGGTCGCGTGCTCAGCCCGGGGGATGAGATTGAGGGATTCGTGCTCGAACAGATCGAGCCGACCAGTGTCGTGATTCGGCGGGCGGGCGTTCGCGTGAAGTTGCCGCTGAAATGAGGGAGTGCTCGTCATGATGAGCAAGACGTCAGGGATGATGCGTCACGAGCGATACACACCGCCGGGATGGGTGATTGTGGTATTCGCCCTGGCCCTGGTTGCGTTCCCGACTCGAGCGGGCTGGGGACAGACGGCGGCCACGGCCCCGCCGGCCGAGGCGCTCGCACCGGAGCTCGGTGGGCCGGCGATCGAACTGGAGGAGCCCGCCGCCGAGCCCCCGCTGAGTGACATCCGCGTGGACAGCCAGGGCCGCGTCGAACTGCACGTCCGCGATCTGGACTTGGCCGCGGTGCTGCAGATGCTTTCGATGCACAGCCGCCGCAACATTGTCGCGACCGAAGGCGTCCAGGGCCGCAAGGTGACCGCCAACCTCTACGACGTGACGTTTGAGGAGGCATTAAACGTCCTGCTGGTCAGTCATAACTGCACTTGGCACGAGGCGGACGGGTTCGTCTACGCCTACCCGACGACCCCGAGCCAGGAGAGCGAGGCCCGGCCGCTGGATATCCAGGTCAGCCTCGATGGGCGGGTGACGTTGCGGGCATACGAGCAGCCGTTGAGCACGGTGTTGCAGACCCTGGCCGCTCAGGCCGGCCGGAACATCATGCCCGACCCGCGGGCCGCGGAGCGCCGCGTGACCGCCAACCTGAAGGCCGTGCCCTTCGAACAGGCGCTGACCGCGATCCTCGATCAGCACGGCGGCGGATGGGAGGAGCAGGACAACCTGATTTACGTCTACTCGCCCGAGGTCTGGGCGCGCAAGAACATCGAGAAAAAGGAAGCCACTCAGCTCGAAACGCGCCTTTTCCGCCTGCACTACATCACCGCGGAAGAGGCCGAGAAGATGATCACCCCCCTGCTCAGCACGGTCGAAGGGGAAGTGAGCGCCTTCAACCGCGCTGCTGATCTGCAGGGGAACATCGCCCAGGAACAACAGCTCCAGAGTTCGTCCACATTGTCGGGCGTGTCGCCCGGCGGTCAATCGGACGGCGTGGCGACATCGCTGCTGCGTTCCCGACAGCTCCAACCGACGGGGCAGAGCTCCACCACGGCAGCGGAGAAGGAACTGACCGAGACGATCCAGGCGGAGTCCGCTGCGTTCAGCGTCGGGTCGAAGGATATGGACAACGCCTGGCTGCTGGTGCGGGACTACAAGGACAACCTGGAGAAGATCGCGGAGGTGCTCGCCGAAATCGACGCCCGCCCCAGACAGGTGCTGGTTGAGGCCACGATCCTGCGCGCCCGCCTCGATGAGAATAACGCTCTGGGCATCGACTTCAATTTCGTGGGCGGCGTCGATTTCCAGGCCCTGGGGTCTACGTCCCCGGGGATCACCGATCTCGTCACCGGCGACCTGCCACTCGACCTCATGCGGCGCACGAACGTCACCACGCGAACCGACTTCAACGACACCCTCCCCCCCGGCGGTTTCACCTTCGGGCTGGTCAAAGGCTCGATCAGCGTGTTCGTCCGGGCCCTCGAGGAGATCACCGACACCACGATCCTGGCCAACCCCAAGATGCTCGTCCTGGACAAGCAGGAGGGCCAGGTGCTCGTCGGACGTGAGGACGGTTACCGCAATACGATCGTGACCCAGACGGCGGCCATCGAAACGGTCGAGCAGTTGCAGACGGGCACGAAGTTCAGATTCCGGCCGTTCATCGGGGACGATGGATATGTGCGTATGCAGGTCCGCCCGGAAGACAGCAGCGGCGGCCTGACCGGCGCCAACCTGCCCTTCAAGCAGACCACTGAGGTCGAGACCAGCGTGGTCGTCCGGGATGGCCACACGATCCTGATTGGCGGGCTGTTCCGCGAGGTCTCATCGGCCGCCCGCGGCCAGGTGCCGGTGGTGGGCAACATCCCCGTAGCCGGTGCCCTCTTCCGCAACTCGCGCGACAACACGCAACGCGAGGAAGTGATCATCCTGCTGACCGTTCACGTGGTCAAGAACGACGTCGAGGCGGACAAGGCCAGCATGGCGTCCATGGAAGACGTCGAGCGCTACCGCGTAGGCATGCGCCAGGGGCTGCAACTGCACGGCCGGGAACGTCTGGCCCAGGCCCACTACCGATGGGCACAGGAGCACTTGGCCAACGGGCATCGCGGCCGGGCGCTGTGGGACCTCGAACTGGCCATCAACAACAACCCCAAGCTGGTGCCCGCCATGCGGCTCAAAGAACGGATCACCAGCCGCCGCGACTATGACGAAGACAGCAGCTCGGTGCGAAACTTTGTACGGCGGCAAATCATGCAGGAAACGGGCGACGTCGCCCCGCTCTTCGGCCGACCCGAGCCCGCGCTCGATGACCTGCCCATTCAAGGCCCCAGTGGCTTCGACGATGGCGACGGCCCAAACCCCCAGGCCGCCGGCGGAGCATCGCCTATCGACCCGCGGAAGGATTCCACTTCGGCCGTCAAGGAGGACACCTGATGCGATGCCTCATCCAGACTTTCGGTCTCGTCGTCGTGGGCCTGGGGCTGGCAGCCTGTTCCGAGTTGCAGCCCGCAGACAGCAAGAAGGAAGTGCGCCAACACTGGGACAGCATCCGCGGGCGGCTGAAGTACCAGCTTGCCGTGGACAGCTTCAAGAGCGGTCAAATCGACCAGTCGTACGAGCGGTTACAGGAATCCCTGGCGCTGGACCCGAAGGCCGCGCCGGCCTATGCGCTGCTCGGGAAGATCCTGCTGGAACGCGGCGAGGTTGCTTCCGCCGCACAGGCCCTGGAGCGGGCGGCGGAGTACGGCGATGCCAGACAGGGCGAGGTACCCTACCTCCGCGGCCTGATCGCCCAACGGTACGAGCGGCTGGATGAGGCCCTGAGCTGGTATCGACAGGCCGCGTTCGCCGAGCCGATGAATGCTCACTACGTGGTGTCCGTGGCAGAAACGCTGGTGGCCCTGGGCCGTCCGACGGAAGCCCTCGCACTCGCCAGAAGCCGATGGACCGACTTCGAGCACAACGCGACGTTGCGTTCGTTGACGGCGAGCATCGAGATGCTGCTGGGCCAATACGAGGAAGCCGCCGACGCCTACCGCGAGGCCTTCCGCCTGGCGCCGGAAGACGACGTGCTGCGCTGGCGGCTGGGCTCGGCGCTCGTGCTGGCCAAACGCTACGAGGAGGCCGCCGAGGTTCTGGCCTGTGCCAGCGAGCGCGGCAAGGATCCACCGGCGACGGCCCTGCTCGATCTGGGGCAGGCGTCTGTGGAACTCGGGCGACCGGATCACGCCAAGACGGTACTGCGACAAGCTGTCAGCCAGGAACCGACGCTGGTCAGCGGCTGGCTGTGGCTGGTCCGCGCGTCACTAGCCTGTAACGATCTCACCACCGCCCGGCGGTCGGCCCAGGAGGCCGCTCGTCTCGATCCGGACAACGACGAACATCACCTGCTGCTGGCCTACGTCTGCCTGCGGCAACAGGATTATCCGGCAGCGACAACCGCCATCCAGGTGGTTCTCCGGCACCACCCACAAGACCCTCTGGCGCTTCACCTGCTCCACTTGGCGAGCACACAACAGGGACTGTCATACGTCTGGGAGCATGCCTCCCCGCTGGCCGCCAACGGGGCCGACCGAACGGCGGCAGGCAGCCTGACGGGGACGTGGCCGGATGAAGAGAAAGACCGGATCGGAGCCATGCGCACGACCTACCTGAGCAGGAGGGCACGGTCACCATGAGTGCTTCGGTCAGTCACAAGACCGCCCTGCCGCTGCTGCATGGTCCGCGGACCGTCCGCCCCTCTGCAACGCGGGCGCTCTCCCTGCGCAGTACGACGTCGCTGACCATCGCCCTGCTGCTGATCATCGGGGCGGTTGCGGCTTTCGGCGTGTACAGCGTGGTGAGCGCGGCCCCCTTGCGGAGTCAGTATGTTGCCTGGTCCGCCTGCGGCATGCTGGTGCTGACGGCCATTGTCATCCTGCTCCTCGGGCGTTCCATTACCCAGCGTTCGCTGCGCATCATCGAGCAGCGGCTGCATCACCTGACGCGGGACGATGAACTCGCACACCTCGACTCGCCGGTGCCGGGCGACTTGCAGCCTGTGATGGCCGCTCTGAGCGGCTACGTGACCAAGGTCCGCGCTCGCGTGGACCAACTCCGCATGCAGAAGAAGGAACTCGACATTCAGATGCGCGTCGCCGACGCGGAACGGCAGAACACCGAGGCGATCATCTTCAGCATCTCGGATGCCGTCCTGGTCATCGATTCCTTCGGAGAGCTGATCCTGGCGAACACCGCCGCGGAGCGGTTGTTCGGCTTCCGATCGTCGGCGTGGCGGCACCGGCCGATCGAACGCGTACTCGATGACGGTTCGCTGATCAGTCTGATCAAGGACGCCCGGACGGCCGGCGACCGCAGCATCCGACGCCAGGTCGAGTACAGCACCCTGCGGGACGGACGCGCCCAGACATTCAACATCACCCTCTCGACCGTGGTGGACGCCAACGGACAATCGCGCGGCGTGGTGGCCGTCTTCCACGACATCACCCGAGAGCGGGAGATCGCTCAGGTCAAGACCGACTTCGTCTCCTCGGTCTCACACGAGCTGCGGACTCCGCTGTCGAGCATCAAAGCCTACGTCGAGATGCTGGTGGACGGCGAGGCCCACGATGAGCCTACCCGCCGCCACTTCTACGACATCATCGAATCGGAGACCGACCGGCTTCAGCGGTTGATCAGCAACATCCTGAATATCTCGCGGATCGAGTCGGGGGTGGTGGAGATCCACCAGGAGTCCATCCCCGCCAATGATGTGATCCGTAGCGTAGTGGACATGATGCTGCCGCAGGCACGGGAGAAGAACATCGAGATCGCCTGCGAGCTGGGTGATAACCTGCCGCCGGTCTGGGCGGACCGTGATCTTCTGCACCAGGCGGTCATGAATGTGATCAGCAACGCGGTCAAGTACACGCAGGCCGGCGGGCATATTCAGGTCTGCTCGCGGGCCGAGCCCGACACCCGACACGTGGTCATCACCATTGCGGATGACGGCATGGGCATCCGCGCCCAGGATCTGTCGCGGATCTTCGACAAGTTTTACCGCGCCCCGGAGAGCGCCGCCGTGGCCAAGGGCACCGGGCTCGGACTCAATCTGGTCAAGCACATCGTGGAAACGGTGCACGGTGGGCAAATCTCGGTCGCCAGCGAGTTGAACGTGGGCACCACCATGGTGCTGCGATTCCCCTACCTGGCGAACTGAAACGTGCGAGAGGAGCAGTCATGGCGGAGAAGACGATCCTGATCGCGGACGACGAGACGCACATCCTGAATGTGCTGTCCATCAAGCTGAGGAACGCCGGCTTTACCGTGGTGACGGCTGAGGATGGGGCCGAGGCGTACGCCCTGGCCTGTGCGCACCATCCGGACCTGGTGATCACGGATTACCAGATGCCGCTGCTCAGCGGGCTGGAACTGTGCAGCAAGCTGTTGAATGACCCCGAGACACGGCACGTGCCGACCATCCTGCTCACCGCCCGCGGCTTTTCCATGTCGGAGGCGGACATTGCTTCGCACAACATCCGGGAGGTGATCACCAAGCCGTTCAGTCCGCGCGAGGTGCTGGCCCGCGTCCATGAGTTGGTAAGCAACACCGCGGTTGGAGCCGCGTCGGTATAACCATCGAGGAGTCGAGCCATTCAGACGGCTAACGCCAACGAGAGCAGGCGTCAGACCCTGTCGGACTTCACCGAGTGGGCTCAGCCGTGGTCCCGCCTGGGACTGTGGTTGTCCATCTGGAACGAAGAAGCGGAGTTGACCGGCGAGTTGGGACCACAGGGCACCTTCTGGCAGGTTCTGGTTCGCCATTCTCCGCGATTCCGCGAGCGGCTAAGGCATTTCGCCCGACGAGCCCAGAACGGGAACCCGCTGGTCTGCGAGTTGGATGCCCTGGCCGGAACCCTGATCGTGGCCCTACCGGTCCACCATCGGCATCATACGGCAGGATCCGTACTCGCGTGCGGGCTGGCTGACGCTTTCTTCGACGAAGAAACATTCGCACGGTTCTGCGATACCTACGCGCTGGACCGCACGGTGCTCAGCCGGCTCGCGGCCGAGCAGCCACGACATCAGCTCGAGCACTTGCAGGCGTATGCCAGCATCCTGGCCCATCACGTAGATGCGTGCAGTACGGCCAGCGCCGCCCGGCGCGATATCTGCGACATGTCCTCCCACCTGGACCGCACCTACGAGGAACTGCACCTGCTCTACCAGGTGAGCACGGGGCTGAGCGTCAGTAAGAAGCCGGTGCACCACTTCCGAGAACTCTGCGAGGAGCTGCTGCACACCACCGTGGTCCGCAGCTTCGCCGTGATCCTCGAACCCGCCAAGGGCACCACCGAGTCCCCTACCATCGTGCAGGTCGGCCCGCTGGAGGCCGACACGGGCGATCTTCTGCGCTGCTATCAGCTCATCCGGGAACGCAGACCGAACGCCGGCGAGGCGCTGGTCGTCGACCAGACCTCCGCCGACCCGGAGCTGAGCTGGGCGTCCACGTGGCTGCAGCAATTCGTCTTCTATCGCCTGGCCAAGCGGGACCGGCTGTTCGGCGGCATCCTGGCGATCAACCACGTTGACGGTAGCGAGTTCAACTCGTACGAAATCCAGTTCATCAACGCCCTCGCCGAGCGGAGCGCCGCGTTCCTCGAGAACGTGCAGCTCTACGACGACCTGGAGCGCCTTTTCAGCGGCCTGGTCCACGCCTTGGTCAGCAGCATCGACGCCAAGGATCCATACACCTGTGGCCATTCGCAGCGCGTCGCCTGGCTGAGCCACCGCATTGCCCAGCTCAACGGGATGTCCGAGATGCAGTGTCAGCGGGTCTATCTGAGCGGCCTGCTGCACGATGTGGGTAAAATCGGCATCTCCGAGGCGGTGCTGTGCAAGACCGGACGGCTGACGCGCGAGGAGTTTGAAGAGATCAAGCGGCACCCGGAAATCGGAGCGCGGATCCTGGAAGGCGTTCCGCAAGTGGCCCATACCGTCCCGGGCGTCCTCCACCATCACGAGCGGATGGACGGTAAAGGCTATCCCGCTGGTTTGGCTGGTTACGATATTCCCCTCCTGGGCCGCATCATCGGGCTGGCCGACAGCTACGATGCCATGACCACCAATCGCACCTACCGGCAGGCACGGCCTCTGCAGATCGCCCTGGCAGAGATCCGCCGCTGCAGCGGTACCCAGTTCGACCCCGCGCTGGCCGATCTCTTCCTGCAACAGAACATCCAGTCCATGCACCGGGAGGTCACCGAGTTCGGCAACCTGCCGATCGGCAGCCACCCGGCCATCGGGGCGGGCTTCTTCACGGGGGACGAACCATGAAAGTGCAAACCGACATCCGCGATGATGTGGTCATCCTGCATGTCGCCGGCGAGCTGAACGCCGACTCGGTCGGCAAGTTCAAGGAAGCCGTCGCGCAGGCCCGCGAGCAGGCGGCGCGGGACTTCATTGTCGAGTTGTCCGAAGTCACCAGTGCCGACAGTGCAGGTCTCGAGTGCCTGGTCCGCCTCCAGCAGGAATGCGAAGAGCAACTCGGGATGGTGCAGTTCTGCGGTGCCGATCAGACCCTGAGTAAGATCTTCGAGATGACGCGGCTGGACAAACGCTTCGCGCTGCATACGGATGTGGAAGCCGCGATGAGCAGTTTCGCCCCGGCGGGGTAACGGCCGCCCAGGACCGAGTCAACTTGTTGATGGAAGTGAGCAAGTGTAGGTGACGAACAGCAACAAGTTGCCTTAGTTCTAATCGCTACGGAGAAACGCGATCTGGAGTCGCCGAAGAAATCCATGAGCAGCACGAACATGACCAGTACCACAAGTTCACCTCCCCGACAGGTCGGTCAGATCCTGATCGAGAAAGGTCTGGTCACCGAGGCCCAGATCCAGCAGGCCCTGGCCGAACAGAAACAGAGCGGGCACCGCAAGCTGCTCGGCGAGATGATCGTCGAGCTGGGTTTCGCCACGGAGGACCAGGTCGTCGAGGCGCTGGCCGAGGCTTACGGAATGCCGTACGCCAAGCTGACGCCCAAGCTCGTTGACCCGAAGGTGATGGGGGAGCTGCCCCGGGAGTTCGTCGAGAAGCAGTGCGTCCTGCCGCTGTTCAGGGTGGACAACGTCCTGACCGTAGCCATTCACGAGCCGGCCAACGTGTTCCTCATGGAGGAGGTGAGCAAGCTGGCCAACTGTCCCGTCCAGGCGGTCGCCACCACCGCCGGGGACATCAAGGCCGTTCTGCAAATGCACCTGCCTTCCGGCAACGTCTTTGTGATTGACGAGATCCTCGAGGACGTCGCCACCGAGGTAATCGAGGAGCTGCAGCAACCGTCGCTGGACCTCGCTTCGCTCGAGTTGGACGCGGCCGGTTCGCCCATCATCAAGCTGGCCAACTACATCATCTTCAATGCTGTGCGCGAGGGGGCGAGCGACATCCACATCGAGCCGGATGAAAACCAGCTCCGCGTGCGTTACCGGATCGACGGCCGGCTGATCGAGAAGCTCCAGCCGCCGGCCGCCATGCAACCCGCGCTTGTTTCGCGGATCAAGATCATGGCCTCCCTGGACATCTCCGAGCGGCGCCTGCCCCAGGACGGCGGCATCCACGTCAAGATGGACGGCCGCCCCATCGACCTGCGCGTCTCCACTCTGCCCAACAAGTTCGGCGAGAAGGTCGTGCTCCGCATCATCGACAACAAGAATGTCTCCGTGTCGATGGAGCAGCTCGGGTTCGACAAAGCAACGCTCGCCAAGTTCCGCCACCAGGTCCACCAGCCGCACGGCCTGATGCTGGTCACCGGGCCCACGGGCAGCGGCAAGAGCACCACCCTCTACGCGGCACTCTCCGACATCAACTCCGTGGACATCAACATCTGTACCGTCGAAGATCCCATCGAGTTCAACCTCGTGGGCATCAACCAGTTCCAGGTCAACGAGAAGATCGGATTCACCTTCCCGGCCACGTTGCGGTCACTGTTACGCCAAGACCCCGACGTGATCATGGTGGGCGAAATCCGTGATGCGGACACGGCCAAAATTGCGGTGCAGGCGGCCCTGACCGGGCACATGGTCTTCTCGACCCTGCACACCAACGACGCGCCCAGTGCCGTCACCCGCATGTACAACGTGGGGATCGAGCCGTACCTGATCAGCGCATCGCTGGTGGGGGTGCTGGCCCAGCGGCTGGTGCGGCGGCTCTGTCCGGGTTGCTCCGAGGAAATGGCCCCGACGTCGAACGCGGTCCACGCCGCCGAGCGACTGGGAGAGCAGTTGGAACGTATTTATGTGGGCGCGGGATGCTCGCGCTGTCGGCGAACGGGTTTCGCCGGCCGGGTGGGACTCTACGAGATGTTCGTCCCTGACGACGAAGCCCGGGATGCCATCACCAGCGGTGCCACCTTGCACCAACTGCGCGACCTGGCCTGCAAAGGCGGCATGAAGTCGCTCGTGGCCGACGGATTTGAGAAAGTTCGCCAGGGCATGACCAGTATCGAAGAGGTGCTCCGGGTCACCGTAGGGTAGCCGCACGGCCGCTTGCGGCCCCGCACGGACACAAGAACAGCCGGGAGAAAGGCATGACCATCACCACCCTGCTCACCCAGGCCCGTCAGCGAGGGGCTTCCGACCTGCTCCTCGTGGCCGGAAAGCCGCCCAGCGTCTACGTTCAGGGCCGGCTCCAGCCTTTGAGAGAGCAGATTCTGGACGCCGGGGAGCTGGACCGCCTGCTCGAAGAGTTCACCCCGCAGGCCCACCGCCGGCGGCTCGCCGAGGTGGGCGACGCCGACTTCGCCTACGGCTCGCCGGAGACCGGCCGCACCCGCGTCAACGCCCACAAGCAGCGCGGCTCCCTGGCCGCCGCCGTCCGCTTCGTCGCCAACGAGGTGCCGACCTTCGACGATCTGCACCTCCCCCCCTGCCTCCCGGAGTTCGCCCGTATGCCGCGCGGGCTCGTGCTGGTCACCGGATGCACCGGATCGGGCAAGAGTACGACGCTCGCCGCGATGATCCAGTACATGAACAGCAACCTCGAGCGGCACGTGATCACGCTCGAAGACCCCATCGAGTTCATCTTCAGTCACCGCAAGTGCATCATCGAGCAGCGGGAGATCGGGGAAGACTCGCCCAGCTTCGCGCAGGCGCTGCGGCACGTGGTCCGCCAGAAGCCGGACGTGATCCTCGTCGGCGAGATGCGGGACCACGAGACCATCGCGACCGCCCTGTCCGCCTCGGAAACGGGCCACCTCGTTCTGGGCACCCTGCACACCAACACCGCCGCCCAGACGATCGAACGCATCATTGACCTGTTCGAGGCCGGCCAACAGGCCCAGATCCGCATCCAATTGGCTCACACGCTCCAAGCGGTGATCTGCCAGGCCTTGCTGCCGAGGATCGAGGGAACAGGCATGGTGCCCGCGGTCGAGCTCATGACCATGACGCCCGCCGTCCGTCGGGCCATCCGCGACCGGGAAACGCACCTGATTCCCGGAATGATCGAAACGGGCGCCAAGTACGGCATGTGTCCGCTGGATCGCGCACTGGCCAACCTCGTAAACCGGGGCGTTGTCGCCGCCGAGGCGGCCATGTGCAAGGCGATCGACCCCGAGAAGCTGCAGCGGCTGATCGATGGCATGCTGGCGCGCGGGGAGAGCGACTGGG
>CAZEEJ010000152.1:0-14234 GCA_964511155.1 uncultured Planctomycetales bacterium
CCGTCCTGGAGGTCCTCGACGGGGCTCGGATGCTGGGCATCCTCGATTTCCAGATCTTGACGCCCGATGCCCAAAAAGCCCCGCTCTTGCTCATCCAGGTCCACTGACCCGGCCGATATCAGCCCTGAAATAAGACCGCTGCGGAACCTGAAAAAAGTCCTTGACGGGCCTCAAATGGGGTATACACTTTCCGCGGACGCTGGCCCGAGCAGCCCGATATTGTCGGTCCTAGACTATGCTTGGACGCGGAGAGCGACTGTTAATGGGAGCGCTGATATGCAGTGGGTCAACTGGATGACTGATGACGCACGTCGAGGAATGGTTCTGGAGCCCGAGCCCCAGGAGGAGGAAGAGGTCCGCGAATTGGAGCCGAGCGTTCCGGACCGCTTTCTGGTCCCGGGCGAGGTGACGCCCGCCGTCGGCGACCAGCCCGACGAGATGGACTCCCCCGCACGCGGGACGCCGCAGGTGCTCTGCGCTCGCGACCCGGACGAGGAGGACGAGCCCGAGGACGAGGACGACTTCGACTACCTCTACGACGACGAGGACGACCTCGACGATGACCTCGACGACGACCTCGACGACGACCTCGACGAGGAAGGCGAAGAGGACGACGACTTCTGACCCCGCGGCGGCGTCACGGAGTTGAGGGCCAGGATGGCGGCAGAGACCGGCATCTGTCGATCAGGATGGTGTATGGGCGTACCTGAAACCTGTTTGGAGTTGAATGTGCCGGAGTCTTACTCAGGGACGGAGCGTCGCGGCCCAGACCGGCGGGGGGTTGCGGATCGGCGAACGGGACTGGACCGGCGGCGCGGCCCCGGGCGACGCCGCAGCGACCTGCGTCGCCAGGCGGAAGAAGGTGAAATGGCGGACGAGCTCCTGGAGTTCGTCCTGGCGGTGGATGAGTACAAGCGGGCGAACAGCCGGCCGTTCCCCACCTGGAGCGAGGTGTTCGAGCTCATCCAGTTCCTCGGCTACCGCAAGGTGGCCGACCGCGGCGAACACATCAATCGTGTGCAGCTCGAGCGTTCTCCGGCCGCGGACGCCACACCTCCGGCCGAGGACGATTGAGGAGGATCGCCCGCGTGCGGGAGCTTGCACGCGTTTCGCACTGCTCCAAGAGCAGTGGCACACGGTAGCGGCCGCCCCCCGACTTCGGCGAGCTCAGCTGAGCCGTGGCGGCCGGGCACCGGCGAGACGCCGGTGCCACAACGGACTGTCCTGATGGGTTCGCATGTCGGCAGACAGGGGAGCGAACCGGCGTGGAAACGACTGACCAAGCTGTTTTCGTGCTCCGCATGGTCCTGGCCGTCGGACCATTGGCGATCTATTTCCTCGGGCTGGGGCTGGTGAACAGCCAGGCGCGCCCGTGCATGGTCAACGCCCGGGCCGACTTCGCCCTTCTGGCCGTTGCGTTCTTTCCCGTCATCCTGCTCCCTTCGTTTGTGCTGATCGAGTATGGCCACCCGGGTGTGGTCGGTGCCGTGCTGGCCGGCGTGTTGGCCCTGTTCTTCGGCATGCTGCCCAAGCGGGGGGAGAGCTGGGTGATCTACAATTGCAGCCTTGCACAGTGCCGTCGCCTCCTCGGCCACGCCGTCGGGCACTTGGGTTGGCGCACGGAAGGGAATTCTGGCCCCGACACGATCCACCTGCACACGGCCGGCCTGGTGATCGCCTGCACGTCGCTGCCCTGGCTGCGAAGCGTGACTCTCCGGATCGACGGCGCGACTTCGCCGCAGGCCATCACGGCTCGGGACCGTCTGCTGGCGGTCATGCGGGCGGAGATGGCCCGCGAGGCGCTGCTGCCCTCGGCGACGGGTGCCAGCCTCGTGGTGATCGGCGCCGGCCTGCTGGGCCTGCCCATGTGGTACCTGTTCCAGCACATGGAGGCGGTCGTCGAGGTGGTCCGGCGGATCCTCTTCGCCTGATCGGTCAGCTTCCCGTCTTGCAACCCCGGCCGAGGTAACTATAATACTGAGGGTAAGCGCCGTGGCACCGTAACCTCTTGCCGTGCAAGGTGCTACGGCCACGGGGCCGGCGAACCGGCCATCCGCCCGGGAGCCCTCATGTTCAGCCACTTGCCTGAGTCCGACGCCAACGCGGCTGCCGCCGCCAGCACCGGCGAGACGCCGGTGCCACACCAAGCGGTGCCACACCAAGCGGTGCCACACCAAGCGGGGCCAGACCAAGCGGTGCCACATATTGTGGTGGTGCCCGGCCAGGGTCGGCAGACCGTCCTGTGGGTCATCGCGATTCTGCTGGCGGTGATTGCCACGGCGTTGGTGCTGCGGTGGGACGAAGCGGCGTTGTCGAAGTCCGCCTGGGCGCAATCGGCCGTGACCGGGGCGGGGCCGTCGCCGGGTGGGCGGGGGATCTACGCCTTTGCCGGGCAGATCAGCAGTCGCAGTTACGGCCTGTTCATGCTGGATGTGGACAGCGGGACGATCTGGTGTTACGAAATGGCGCGGGGGACGTTCGACGAGCCCCACCTCAAGCTGGTGGCAGCGCGAAGCTGGATCTTCGACCGCTACCTGGAGGAGTTCAACGTCGCGGCTCCCACGCCTGGAGAAGTTCGCCGGCTGGTGGAGCAGCAACAGGCGGCTCAGCGGGCCCAAGCCCAGCCGCCCGGCGGCGGGCAACTCGCCCCTCCCGCCCCTTCGCCGTAACCAGCCGCGGAGCGGTGGCCGTCAGGGCCCAAAGGACAACAGCCATGGCCAAGATGTACTACAGCCTGGAAGAAGTAACCAAGATGCTCGGGTGCAGCGAGGAGCAGTTGCGTGCCCTGGTGCGTAACGGCAAACTCCGCGAGTTCCGCGACGCCGGCCGGGTGAACTACCGGGTCGACGAGGTGGACATGCTGGCGGCCTCGACGGGGGACAACGTCCGGCTTGAGGGGAGCGGCGAGCTGACCCTCGAGGACAGCGCCGAGCTCCCGCTGGCCCCCAAGGACGCGAGCGACTCGACGGGGATGGCGGGCAGCGATGCACCGATCGACCTGGGAGGTTCGGATAGCGGCGTGCTCAGCCTGGAGGGCTCGGGCAGCGGCGAGCTGCAGCTCGAGGACAGCGCTGCCGCCAAGTCACTGACGGATAGCAGCGACGCCCTGAGCCTCGAAGAGGTGGACCACACCGCCGTCGAGGGCATGAAGAAGGACGACACGGTCATCACGAACATCGGGATCAGTGTGTTCGACGACGACGACCTGGAGATTGCGGCCGATCCGATGGCCAAAACCGTCCTGACCGGGGGAGATGAGCATCTGGGACTGGAAGGCAGCGGGGCGGGGTCGGGGCTGCTGGACCTGACGCGGGAGAGCGACGACACCTCCCTGGGCGCGGAACTGCTCGAAGGCATCGACATGGGGGACACGGGCGAGACGGTGATGCCTACCGAGGCGGCGGAGGCGGAGACCCCCCTGGAGCCGGCGGCGGACCTGGGCGAGGCGGAGTTGGCCCCGGACGTGCGGGTGGGGATGATCACGCTGTCGACGGTGCCGGCGGCGTCGCCGGCATGCACCGGGCTGCTGGCGGCGGCGACGCTGGCACTGGCCTTGGCGGGGGCGATGGCGGTGGCGACCAGTATGCAGGCTTGGCCGGACTACCTCAACGTGCTGGCCGGGCAGTTCTGGTTCTTCCTGGGCGGGACGCTGGTCGCCGGCGGGCTGTTTGCCGGGGTGGGCTACCTGGTTGGCCGGCAGGCAACGGCCGGCCCCCGTCCACCGAAGCCCAAGAAGCCCAAGAAGGGCAAAGGCAAGAAGGGCGAGCCGGAGCCGGAGGCTGAGGCGGCGCTGGAACTGGGCGAGCCCGAGCCCCTGAGCTGAGTTGTCACCGTGCGGAGCCGCGACCGTAAGGGAGCGGTTCTGAGCGTACGCGGCATGTTCCCGTCGGAACCGCTCCCTGACGGTCGCGGCTCTGCTTTACGGGAACCGTCCTCCCCTGTCGAATCCAACAGGCCGCCCAAGCTGTCACAGACCACAACGAGTTGCCTCGACGCCGGCCCCTCTTGTCATGGGGCGGGGAAACGCGGATACTACGGCACGGTGGGCTGGCGCGGCCCGCGTGGCATCGACGGCGTGCACAGTCGGCAAGACCGAAACGGTAAAGGAGAACCTCCATGACACGGTACTGGATGCTTGGGGCGATCGCTCTGGTAATGGGAGCAGGCAACCTCGGCTGTTACTACGACCAGTGGCAGAACGCGGAACGGGACAACCGCATACTTCGCGAAGACCTGTCGCGGACCAAGCAGGACCTGGCGGACTGCGAGTCGATGAATGCGCAGAAGGACACGATGATCGATTCGCTGAACAAGCAGATCGCCACGCAGAATGCGCAGATCGGTACGCTGACGGCGGAGGCGGAACACCTGCGCCAGGCCCTGAATCAGGCGCAGGCGATCCTGGAGGCTCAGGCGGGCAAGGGGTTGCAGCCGCTGACCATCGTGCGGCAGGCGGCGCTGCCCGAGCCGCTGCACAAGGCGCTGCAGGCGCTGGCGGATCAGTTCCCGGACCAGATCGAGTATTTGCCGGACAAGGGCGCGGTTCGCTGGAAGTCCGACCTGCTGTTCCCGCTGGGCAGCGACGAGATGGCGGGGGCCGACGCGGCGACGGATGCCTTGCGGAAGTTCGCTGAGATCGTGATCGCCCACGCCGCGGACTTTGACGTGGTGGTGGTGGGTCACACGTGTACGACGCCGATCCGGCGGGCGGAGACGCTGTCGCGGTTCCCGACGAACTGGTACCTGTCGGCCGGCCGGTCGATCCGGGTGATGGAGTTGCTTGGCCAGCAGGGCGTATCCATGACGCAGATGGGCATCATGGGTTACGGCGAGCATCGGCCGATCGCGGACAACAATACCAACGAGGGCAAGGCCAAGAACCGGCGGGTGGAGATCTTCCTGGTGTCCCGCGGGGCCATTCAGTCGATGAGCATGGGCGTGTACCAGGTCAAGGATCAGGACCTGGCCTTCCTGCACGGCCGGGACGTATTCCGGCCGGAGCCGTAAGCGGCCCCTGCCGTTATCCGGCCTTCAGGCAGAGGTAGACGTACGCACTCCGACAAAAGGCGCCCGCCCGGGCGCCTTTTGTATTGGCTTGTGCTATCCTGGCGTGCGTCAGGGGTCCGGCGATCCCGGCCGTGCCCGGCTGCGACGACTGAGAGGACTGTAATCGTGCACAACTCGAACCACGAAGGCACCAAGACACAGCGCGGGCTTTGCCCGCAACCCGAAGAGTGGCCAATCGCCGATGAACGCCGATCAGAGGCGGACAGCCCGGCTCGCGTGGCAGAGGGCACCACGGAGGTACTGAGAACACGGAGAAAAGCCCAGTTCCTTTCTCCTCCGTGCGTTCCGTGTCTCCGCGGTGAGTCCTCCAGGTCGCGGAGAATCTTCACGGCCGGAGAAGACTTGGCGCCTTTGCGTTACCAACTCTTCCTGCGACCGTGTACGCCCCCAGGGCGATCGGCTGCCGTGAACGGGTACGAAACACCCACTTGCGATTGACGTGCCTGGGCTGGCGAAGTAGGCTGCCGTGGATGGCTGTCGTGAAACTGTACCGGGAGGCGTGGTCTGGCGGAACACGCACGGCGACGCGTCCGGGGCTCGGGCTGAGGACCGAGTCAACTTGTTGATGGACGTACCCAAGCGTAGGTGACGAACAGCAACAAGTTGCCTTGGTCCTGTCGCAACAAGTTGCCTTGGTCCTGACAACGGACCCCGCCGATTCTGTCCCGGGCGATACCTGTCCGGTTTGTCCGGCCGGTGGATTGCGGGAGGCACGTCATGCGGCGATGGCTGAGGGATCTCGATCGGATACTGCGCGGCGAGGCGACCCGGCTGACGGCGTTGCGCGAGGGGACCATCGAGATTGCCGCCGGCGGGCTGGCGGTCGTCGCGCTGATCCTCGGCCTGATCTACGGGTTCTGCATGGGCTGGTTTGCCCTGTTCAATCAGGCGACGCCCAACTACGAGCAGTTGCTGGCCAGCACGGTGAAGGTGCCCGCTCTGTTTCTGCTGACGCTGGTGGTGACCTTCCCTTCGCTGTATGTGTTCAACGCGCTGGTGGGTTCGCGGCTGATGCTGCCGGCGTTGATGCGGCTGCTGATGGCCGCTCTGGGGGTGACCCTGGCGGTTCTGGCGTCCTTCGGGCCGATCGTGGCGTTCTTCTCCGTGACCACCACGAGCTACCCGTTCATGATCCTGCTGAACGTGCTGCTGTTTGCCGCCGCGGGGTTCCTGGGGCTCGGGTTCCTGCTCCAGACGATGCAGCGCCTCAGTATCCTGGAGTTGAACGCGGACGTTGACGGTTCGCAGCCCGGCGGGACGCCGAAGGCGGCGGCCACCAATCCGGGCGCGGAGGGCGGCGCCTCTGATGGGCCGACACCCGCTCCGGCATCGTTGACCCCGCCGACCGTCCCGCCGACGGCACCCCCGGCCGCACCCGATGCCAATGCGCTCGGTGCCCTGGATCGGATCGAGGGTCACATTCTCGGGGCCCACGTCAGAAGCGTGTTTCGCTGCTGGGTGATCGTCTTCGCTCTGGTTGGCGGGCAGATGTCCTGGGTGCTGCGTCCGTTCATCGGAAACCCCGCGCAGCCGTTCACCTGGCTGCGCCCGCGGGGCTCGAACTTCTTCGTCGCGGTCTGGAACGCGTTGCTGACCGTACTCGGCGCCAATTGATGGGCTGGACCGGCATGGTGGTCCTGATGCGACAGGCCCAAGACGTGTTGCGAGGCAGGCTCGACCTGTCGGCCTCCGGGCTGTCGGTGCGTCAGAGTCTCGGCTTGCTGTGCTGCGCCGTGCTGGCGGGCATCGGCTACGGGGCGGTGATGGGGACCTTCGGCGGGTTCGGCGGCGACCGGCCGGTGCAGATGGTCTACTCGGGTCTCAAGGTGCCGCTGCTGCTGACCGCGACGTTCCTGATCAGCCTGCCGAGCTTTTTCGTGCTGAACACGCTCTTCGGCGTGCGCGACGATTTCGGCGAGGTTCTGCGTAGCCTCCTGGCCACGCAGGCGACGCTGACCCTGGTCCTCCTGTCGCTGGCGCCGTACACGGCGTTCTGGTACTGCTCGTTCGCGGACTACGAGCAGGCCAAGCTGTTCAACCTGGTCATGTTCGGCGTCGCCAGCGTGGCCGCTCAGCATCGGATGAGAAGCTATTACCGTCCGCTGATCGCCCGCCGGCCGCGCCATCGCCTGCTGCTGCGCTTGTGGATCGTGCTCTACGCCTTCGTCGGCATCCAGATGGCCTGGATTCTCCGCCCGTTCGTCGGCTCTCCCGACCTGCCCGTCCGCTTCTTCCGCGAAGACACCTGGGGCAACGCCTACGTGATCGTCGCCGAGATGATCTGGCGGGTGTTGTCGCGGTGAGGTGGACGAACGCGGTGGCTACGGGATCGCCAGGCTGCCGTCGGCGCGGATCTCGAAGGCTCCCCAGGCGATCTCCCAGAGATAGCCGTCCGGGTCGGAGAAGTACCCGGCATACCCGCCCCAGAACGTGTCGTGCGCGGGCTTCTCGATGGTGGCTCCGGCCGCCTGGGCCTGGGCGAGGAGGCGGTCCACCTCCTCGCGCGTGCGGACGTTGTGGGCGACGGTGATGCCGGTGAACTTCGACCGCTCGACGCGGAACGCTTCGGACACGTCCTGGGCCAACTTGTCGTAGGGATAGAGGGCCAGGCAGACGCCGCGGGTCTGGAAGAGGATGACGCCCTTGTCCGCCGTCCAGGTGGTCGGCAAGCCGAGGCCGTCCCGGTAAAACCGCAACGACCGTTCGAGATCCTTCACGCCCAGAGTGATGAGGCTGATACGCGGTTCCATGATCAGAGGAGCCTCAGAAACGGTTGATTGCACCTGCCAGCTACCGACGTAGGCATAATCCTCAAGCCTCCAAGCCGCCACGAACTTCCGCGCGTCGCAAGCCCTCGGTTCGTTACCGTTATTATACCGCCTCGGCGTCCGGGGAACCAACCGGGCAGATGCACCTGGCTGTGGACCTTGCATTCGACAGCCGGGCTTGCTTAGAATGTACTCGATGCAAGGAAAAAGGCCATGACCTACCGCGGGCAAATCAGGAACGGCCGGATCATGCTTGACGAGCCAGTCGAACTGCCGGAAGGCGCTCGTGTCCACGTCGACCTCATCGAGGAACGCAAGAGCTATCGCCGCCGGATGCTGAAGCTGCCGTTGGAACATCGGCGGACGTTGCTGATGCGCCAGTCCGAACGTCTTGCCGGGCATTACGAGTCCGATCCCGACGCCACCGATTGGCAGGGTGGTGACATCGTTGAGTAATCCATCTGCCCCACTGCGCGGCGACGTGTGGCTGGTCAGTTTCGACCCTACCGTCGGCGCGGAGATCAAGAAGACGCGTCCTGCAGTCGTGGTAAGCTCGGACGGCATCGGGCGCCTGCCGGTGAAGCTGGTGGCACCGCTTACCGAGTGGAAGGACGCATTCGGGGAGAGTGCGTGGCTTGTTCGGATCGAGCCCGATCCTAGCAATGGATTGCATAAGAGATCGGCAGCCGACGCGCTGCAGTTGCGGGGCATAGATCTGCGGCGGTTTGTAAGCCGGCTGGGTCAGCTGTCACCGGATTTGATGGACGAGATCGCCGCTGCGGTGGCGATCGTGGTGGAATACGGCGACTGAAGCGCGATCCGGGGCATCCTGGCCGCGTCGTATCACACATCACCCTTACCGCGTGAGGGCGGGCAAACCCTCCCGGATGTGCACCTTGCATTCACCGGCCGGGCTTGCTTAGAATTCGGTGGATGTGGAAAGATGTTATGGATGGCTTACCCAGCATGGATCTCACGAGTTATCACAGGAGGCTGGTGGATGCGTGTCCTCACCGGTTCGATGCGGAGGGCGAAGCGGAGGCAGGCGAATGAGTGCAGCGACCAAGAAGGTCCGTGAACAGGAGTACGACTTTGCCCTGATCGTCGGCGGCGTGAAGGAGCTGACGCGGGCGACTGAGGACGCGTTGTTCAAGGCGGGGTGCGATGACGCGACCTTGAGCATCCGTTACGGGTTGTTGTACATGGAGTTCAGCCGGTCGGCAACGTCGCTCAAAGATGCCATCCTCAGCGCGATCCGTGACGTGCAGAAGGCCCGGATCGGCGCTGACGTGCTGCGGGTGGATGAGTGCAATCTGGTGACGGCGTCGGAGATCGCCAGGCGCATCGGGCGCAGCCGGCAACTGGTTCATCAGTATGTCACCGGGCAGCGGGGGCCTGGCGGGTTCCCCCCTCCGGAATGTCACCTGTCCGACTGCAAGCCGCTCTGGGCGTGGTGCGCGGTAAGTTACTGGCTCATGCAGAACAACCTGCTGCGACCGGAAGAAAGCTGGAACGCGGAGGTTGTCGAGGCGATCAACAATGTCCTGGAATCCGCCCGCCAGCGCCGCCGGTACCCTGAACTGGTCAACGAAGTCAGCCGCGCGCTGCGCTTGCCATGACTACGTCCTGGGCGGGGGCGGCGGGGTGTCTATAATGTCGTGCCGATGATTGTACGAGACGACGTTACCCTGGACGATGCGAACGCCTCCCTACCCGTGACCGCGCGGACCGCCGCCGGGCTGGACCCGGGGGAGTTGACGCCCGGTGACCGGGACGAGGGGAAGGACCGCGCCCCGGCGCTGCGGACGGCGAGTCGGCCGGGGCAGCGGGGGGGGCTGGTGGGCCTGCTGGATCGGGTGGGGAGCATACCGTTCGCGGCGGCGCTTCTGCTGCTGATCTTCCTGTACAGCTCGGTGGGCTCGGCGGTGCCGCCGGTGCGGCAGGGGGCCTTGGCCGACTGGCTGGGCATCGAGCTGCTGCGTTTCGAGAAGAGCGAGATGGAGTGGTTCTGCTGGTGGCCGTTCCGTCTGCTGATTGGGCTTTTTTGTTTCGCGCTGGTGACGGCGAGCGTGCGGCGGGTGCCGTTCAAGCGGGCCAAGGCGGGAGTCTGGCTGGCCCACGGGGGGATGCTGACCATGGTGGTCAGCTCGGCGATCTACTTCGGGGCCAAGGTGGAGGGTGACGCGGTGGTGTTCGCGTCCCGGGCGCTCATTCTGGCGCCGGGGATGACCGAGCCGGCCGAGCTGGTCATTCGTCCGGAGGCCTCGACGATGGTTGAGGCAGGCGGTCGCCGGTATGCCATCAGCGTGGCGCGCATCATACCTGACGACGTGGTCGCGCACGGACCACGGCGGGGGCAGCAGGATTTGTCGATCCGTCTGCGCGTGCGGTCCACGGGGCCGGATCAGGATTTCACGCGAGTGCTGTATCTCGGTGGGCAGGGGGAGGCGTTCGACGTCCCGACGGGCGGATCGGACGCGGCTTCGGCGGGCGGCCTGGTGGACACGGACCTGCAAATCGCGTTGGATTACGATCCCGCCCAGTATTTCTACCACAGCCACCAGCCGCCGGTGCGCAGCGTGGGGGCGATCTACGCGCGGCCGGTGGGCGCGCGGCAGTGGACGGAACTTCGGGTGCACGGGATGCCGCACTACTACGAGTGGCTGACGCACCGGGCGGAGGTTTGGCCGGCCGTCGGTGAGGACTGGCCGCCGCCGCGCCCGCTCGATCTGGCCGCGGAGGTCCCCGCGGATGCCCAAGCTCTGGCGGGGTTGAGCTTTCGCGTGACGGACTATCTGCCATACGCGCAGTTCAGCGCCCGCTGGGTGTCAGGCGGCTCGGAGGTGAATCCCCTGCTGCGGTTCACGATGCGGAGCGGCTCGGTCGACGAGAGCTACGAACTGCGGGCGTTTGACCCGGCGGTCCAGCGAAGGCTGCTGACGGACCAGTTTCCGGCGGAGTTGATCTGGACCTCGGGGGCGGCGGAGCGTGAGGCCCTGTTGCGGCGGGCGGACCCGCACATCACCGTTCGCGTCGGCGAGATGGAGGAGGCGATCAGCTTCCCGCTCAGCGAGTTGATGGGTAAGGCGACGGAAATCGCGGGAACGGAATATCGGGTTGAGTTGCGACAGGTGGTGCCGGCTGGTGCGCTGGACAATGGTCGGAGCCCGCCGCTGGCATTGGTGCACGTGCAGAAAGACGGGGAGGACTTCAAGAGCTTCATGCGTGTGCTGCTGGCGGACGCGCCGAACACCGGGCCGGACCTGGATGAGCGGTTACGGCCGACGGGGCGGTCCGAGGCGGAGGACCTCGAACTGGCGTACCACGACCCGATCGCGCAGGGGTTGCGGTTCGTGGTCGGCCCGGACGGCGACGAGGTGGACGTGGTCATGAGCCTGAGCAGCGGCAGCTACGAGCATCGCCGGGTGCGGACCGGCGAGCCGTTTGAGCTGGTCGAGGGCGTCGAGTTGACGGTCACCGAGTGGTGGCCGCGTGCTCGCCAGGAAGGCCGACCGGCACTCGTGCCGCGCCATCAACGCTTGTCGCTCAGTCAGGTGGGCAAGACGCGGTCGCTGGTGCGCGTGGAGGTGCAGCAGGGCCATGAGATGCGGAGCGTGTGGCTGCCGTTCTGCGAGTATGCCTTCCCGGATGATCAGCGGGCGCAGCCGCAGCGATTCTTCCACTCGACGGGGCGGGTGACGTTGCCGGATGGGCGAGCGGTGGAGTTGCTCTATTCGCGATGGCGGGACCCGCTGCCGGCGGCGGTGGTGCTGGACCGTTTCATGCTGCAGACTTATCCGGGCGGCGACCGTCCGCGGGACTACATCAGCCTGGTGCGTTTCCAGGAGAACGGCGACTGGTCGGCGATCCGTGAGGTGCGTTCGAACCAGCCGGTGCGACATGCGGATCTGTGGTTTTTCCAGGCCCAGTGGGACCCGAGCAACCAATGCCACACGGTGCTGGGGGTGGGTAACCGACGAGCGGTGCACGGCATGTTGGCCGGGGCGATGATCTCGGTGGCCGGGCTGATTCAGGCGTTCTACGTGCAGCCGGTGCTGGCCCGTCGCAAACGCGAACGGCTGGCGAAGGTCGGGGAGGGCGGCCATGGGTGAGCGGCGATGCTCGGTGCCGTGGCATGTGGTTTGCGCGGTGATGACCCGCACGCCGGGGCCGCGAAGCGGCAAGCCGGGCGGGGCGGCTGCGCTGCTGATGGTTCATGTGCTGGCAGCCGCTGCCTTTGGGTGGCCGCAGCAGGGGGAGGCGCAACCGCACGCGCCTTCGTCCGCGGAACCGATTTCGCCCGCGGACACGCATGGGGTCGCGTTCGCCCGCGAGATCGACCTGGAGGCGTTTCGCCTCGTCGCCGTGCAGCATGACGGGCGGATCAAGACGTTCGATACGCTGGCCCGGGAGACGGTGCGGCGAGTGACGGGAACCGTGTACCTGCGGCGGATGGTGGGCGAGGGCGGCGAGGCCCTGGTGCAGGACCCGGTGCTGACCTACCTGGACCTGATATTTCGGCCGGAGGTCTATCGGCAGGAGCGGCTGCTGTATATCAAGATGCGGCCGGTGCGGCAGGCGCTGACCGATGCGGCGGCCAAGCTGGTGGACGACGAGGTTCTGGCGGCCATTCGGGCCGACGGTCGGGTGTCCGCGACGTTTCTGGCGATGCCGGCGGTGCGCCAGCAACTGGAGGTGCTCAGCCGCGACATCCTGCGAACGGCGCAGGCGGTCGATCAACTGCTCGACGTGGCGGTGCTGCTGCATCCGGACGCGCTGGCTCGGCGGATGCAGATGATTCCGCCCGGCGAGGAGGCCTCCGCCGATCATCGCTGGCATGCGCTGGCCGAGCTCCAGACGGCGATGCCGCACGACACGATCCATGCCCCGTTGGGTGGCTTGGGTGGGTTGTCGGCAGAGGTGCGAACGAGCTTGGCGAACGAGTGGCGGGGGGCTCGCGATGCCTGGCGGACGGGTGATGCGCGGCAGGCCGGCGAGGCCCTCAGCGCGCTGGCCGGGCACCTGGCGGCCATCGCCCCGCACGCTTATCCGCCTCACCACAAGCTGGCCCTCGAACACTGGTACTACCGCTCGCACAAGATGACCTGGGTCTGGCTGATCTACCTGGCGGCGGTCATTCCGCTGCTGATGGGTATCGTGTATCGCTGGCGGGCTGCTCGCCGGACCGGGACCGCGCTGTTCGCGTTGGCCTTTGGGCTGCATACGGTGGCGATCGGTATCCGCTGGTACCTGGCCGGCCGCATCCCCAACACCAACATGTTCGAAGCGATTATCGCGGCGGCGTGGTTGGGCGGGGCGCTCGCACTGCTGCTGGAGTTGGCCCCGTCCCTGGGGCGGCGGTCAGTCGTGCGCATCGGCGGCTGGCTGGCGGCGGTGGGGGGGCTGCTGTTGTTCCTGATCGCGGTGCCCGCGTTGGGCGCCAGTTATGGCACGTGGCAGTCGTGGGGGCCGCTGCCAACGGCCGCTTTGCTTGTGATGGCGGCGGGCTTGGCCGCGCTCCTGGCGGTGTCCGTGGCTCGGCGTAAGGGGGCCGGCTCGGGCTTGGCCATGCTCGGGGCGGCCGTGGTGGGCATGGTGGTCATGATGTGCGGACGGTTCATGACCGTCGCCCTCAACAGCGACGTCGGGCCGGCCATGCCCATCCTGCTGGACCTCTGGCTGTATATCCACGTGAACATGATCATCGCCAGTTACGCGGTGATCGGGATTGCGTTTGTGTCGGCGGCGATGTACGTCGTGGGGCGTTTGCTGACGCGGCCGACGACGGGGCTGTGGCTGGCAATGCTCCTGCCGACGCTGCTGATTCCACTGCCGGCCCTGCTGCCGGGTGTGGCACTGGGCATGATCCTGCCGGCGTGGCTGCCTTTCCTGACCGTCACCGTCCTGGCGATGATCGGCCTGGCGGTACGAACGATCGGTGGGCGGGCGTTGGCGGCCCGCACCTGGTCGAGTTGGACGGGCCTGTCTGGTCAGCCAGCCGCCATGGGGGTGATGCCTCTGACCGCAGGGAGAGTCGAACAGTCCGTCTTTCACCCGGCGGCGAACCTGCAAACGCCATCGCCCGAATCTGCGAGCTTGGCTCTATCCGGCGGAACCGGGCCGGGCCAAGCGCGGGTCGGCGAGCAGGGGTTGGCCAAGGTGCTTGACGAGGCCACCATGCTGCTGATGGAACTGGCCTTCGTCATGCTCTGGGCGGGCATCATCATGGGGGCGATCTGGGCGGACCACTCCTGGGGCCGGCCGTGGGGCTGGGATCCCAAGGAGGTATTCGCCCTCAACACGTGGATCATCTTCCTCATCCTCGTGCACGTGCGGCTGAAGGTGCGCGACAAGGCCCTCTGGACGGCGGTGCTGGCGGTCGTCGGCTGCTCGGTGATG
>CAZEEJ010000153.1:0-14206 GCA_964511155.1 uncultured Planctomycetales bacterium
GCCTGGCTGTTCCGCATTGCCGCCAACCTGGTCCGGGACCGGGGTCGGCGGGCCAAGCGGAGCCGGGAGGTGGAGATGCACCCGGCGGAGGATGGGCACGAGATCGAAGCCCTCGCCCCGCAACCGGACGGCCTCCAGGGCCGACCGGACGATCCGGTCGAGCTGGCCGAGGAAACGGATCGCCTCCAGTGGGCGCTGGGCTGCCTGTCCGCGGCGGAGCGCGAAGTGGTCCTCCTGCGGCACTTCTCGGAGATGAGCTTCCGCCAGATTGCCGCGTTGATGGGCACGCCGCTGGGAACGGCCCTGGCCCGAGCGCACCGGGGGCTCAATCGGTTGCGGGAACTGATGGATGGTAGACCATGACGCCTGACGAGAAGACCTGGGAACGCGAGGTGGAGCAGGAGCTGGCCCGCTGGTCGGCCGAGCTGGCGGTGGAGGTACCCTCGGCGGTCCAGGATCGGACCCGAGCGGTGGTGCGCGCGGCCTTGGACCAGCAGTGGCTAGGCGACCGGCCGACCGTATTGCCGACTGAAGCCGCCGTGGATCGGGTGCGCACTGCGGTTCGCCGGGAGTTGGCGCAAGCCAGACCAGCCACCGCCGCCCACGACGCTAATCGGGTCCGCGTTCGGCCGCGGGCTTGGCCGCAGCGGTATGTCTGGGCCTCGCTGGCGACGGCGGCCAGTGTGCTCGTGGTGATCGGGCTGGTGCGGCAGCGGGCACCGAGCGAGTCGTCTTTGGTCGTCGAGGCCCAGCCCCGAGACGACACGATCGACCTGTTTGTACAGGCGGCCGGCCGGGCCTGGGCTGACGACCGCTTCACCTCCGGACTGCGGATGGATCTCGACGCGCTCGAACAGAACCTGAGTGACTGGTCGCCGGCCGCGACGGAAGTCGAGCGGATGCTCGAAGACATCGGCGACCGGCTGGACGGCCTGTTCGACGAGCGGAATGCGGACGAGGTGTGGCCGACGAATGGCTGGACGGAGAGCTACTCGTAGACGCGAGATGATCACGGGAGGCAGCATGATGACACGATGGCGGCTGTGGGCGTGGTGCGTGCTGGGGGCTTGGACCCTGGCCGCCGTGCCGGTGACGGCCCAGGAGCCCGAAGCACCTCCGCCCGCCGGTGCGGAGGACGACAGCACCTGGGATCGCTCCGAAGAATCGCGGGAAGGGCGACCGGGACGCTTTGACGGCAGAGGCCGGTCCGGCTCCTGGCGCGACCGCCGCGAGGGTTCCGATGGCTCAGAGGGCCCCCGGTTCGGTCCACGCGGACCGGGCTTTGGCGGCGAACCCCGCGAAGAAAGCTTCGATTTTCTGACGCCCGAGGAGCGGGAGGAACTGCTCGCCTTCGCAGAGAAACACTTTCCCGAGGTTCACGAGCGGTTGACGAATGCCCCATACGCCGACCGCCGCCGCTTCTTCCACCAGGTCGGCTGGCGGATGCTCAAGCTCCTGCGGCTGCAGCGCCACGATCCCGAGCTTGCGGACAAGCTGATCGCCGAGCAGAAGATCGAGATGAAGCTGATGGAACTGCGGCGCGATTACGTGGAGTTCCCCACCGCCTCCGCCCGGGACACGATCAAGACCAAGATCCGGCAACTCATGGAGACGCGGTTTGACCTGCGGCAGGCACGGCTGGAACTGGAGATCCGCGAATTGGAGCGACGGCTACTGGCGGCCCGGGAACGGCTGGCCAAGCAGGAGGAGAGCAAAGCGCAGATCGTCGATCTGGAGATCGACCGGTTCATCGACGAGATGGAAGGTCGCCCGGCCTGGGATTCGCCCTCAGACGCCCAAGACGCGCCGCCTGGCGGACCGCCGCCCGGTGGGCCGGGGTTGCGGGTTCCGCCGGGCCGCCCGGACCGCCCGTTAGAGTGAAATACTAATATGAAGTTTAAAAAAGAGTTGGCCCACAGATCACTCAGATGGACGCAGATAAACCTCGGTTTGATAAACGGAACCGGGACGGATTCAGGGTGCGTCCTTGTCGGCCAGTTTCTTTTCGACTTCATCGAGCGGATGGCCCATGGTGCGGTTGATTGTCCAGCCGTCCAGCCACTCGGCTGACAGGACGCCGTTGTCCGCCGCCGACACCTGTGCGGCGTGGGCCCGCAGGGCCGCGAGATACGCCCGTCCTTCGGCAATACACTGCTCGACGACCGAGCGCTCGACCCGCCCCTCGTGGTAGTCCGCCAGGGCCTGCTCGGCGGCGATGATCCGCGATCGGCCGGGCGCCAGGTGCAACAGCACGTCCATGCCCGCCGCCAGCTTTCCAACCCGGTAGGCGTACACCGGTTCGTCGGCCGCCAACTCCGCGGCCCGGTCGATCATTTTGCGCATTCGGCCGAGCCAGCGCACGTCATCCTCCGTAGCCTCGCCCCGGCTGGCACGATACGAGACCTCGATATGCTGGTTGTCGCCGAGCGTTTCGAGGTACTCGGCCAGGACGGGGCCGGCCTTGGGCCCGAAGGTGGTCATCGCGTAGTCCCGTAACGCCGCCCGCGGGTGCCGCTCGGGATGGTAGTAGGGATACAGCCCGCCCATGGCCAGGTTGAACGAGAAGTTCCACCAGAAGCCGTGTGGATACTGCAGGGGCAGCGTCCCGGTGACGCGGTGTTGGATGAGGTACTCGGTGTCACCCGCCAGGGCGTGCAGAAACGGTGGGCCGTGGAACGGCTGGTGGGAGGCGGCGGCATAGTACGCGCAAATCTGGTAGCGGGGGAAATGGGCCGACCACGTCTCCATGTTCTCCCGCTGGGCGTAATCGGCGTCGCCGTACGCCTGGCGATGGTTCCGGCCCCAGTGGGCGTAAATGGCCTGCCACTTGCCGTTGGGTACGGCCCGGTCCGGCGGCTGCTCGAGGGGGCCGTAGCCCATCACCGATTCGAGCACTACGCCCGGGGCGACCTCCGCCAGCCGGTCGGACAGCCGGTTGTACAGATCCACGATGAGGTTGGGCCCGCCCCGGCTCTGGCAATCGGCGCACCGGCAGACTTGGCCTCCGTCGATGCCGGTCATGTACAGGATCCGCAACTGCGGCCAGCGCTGGACGAAGGCCTCGACGTTGCGGATGAGTTCGGCGTTGGCCTGGGGGTTGCTCCAGCAGTAGTTCATGATCGGCCAACTGCCGCCGTGCGGCCGCCGTTTGCCGTCGTGCAGGCCGAACCATTCCGGATGTTCCTCGAAATACTTCTCGGTGGGCAGGAAGTAGGGAAAGCAGTGCCCGGGGCCGTGCAGGATCAGCCCGCGCTCCTGCATCGCGGCCAACGCGCCGCACGCTTGCATCTGCTCCATCTCCAGACCGACGCGGCCCGGCTCATGATGGGCCTGCCAGGACACGCCGTTGTAGCGGTTCTTGGCCGCCCAGTCGATCTGCGGCAGCAACCGTTCGGGGATGATCTCGAAGAACAGCGCGCTGCCGTTGTAGATCCGCAGTTCGATCCGCCCCGACTCCGACCACTGCCCGACCGGCAACGACAGTTCCGACCGCCGCGGCACCACCTCGGGGTCCTTGGGGTCCAGCGTGGGAACGTACCACCTGCACCCCAACCGTTCGAGCAGGTCGTACACGCCGTAGAGCACGCCGCGCGGATGGTCCCCCGCAATGGCAATCGACCGCGGGGCAATACAGATGCTGTAGCCGTCGTAGCCGGGCTTGGCCTCGGGCAGATCCTGACCGGCGGCGACCAGATGCTCGCGCAGCCCCAGATGGATGACGTGGCCATCGTCGCCTTGCCGCGCAGTGCCCAGGCGGGCTCCGGAGATCTGCTCGAGGTACCGGGTCAGCTCGACGCCCGCGAACCGCTCGACGACGCCCGCCGCCGGCGGCAGGGCGATCCGCCAGACCGTGGCACCGTCCTTGACCAGCTCGGCCGGCGGCACCGCCTCCGCGGCATACGCGTCGCCGAGCCAGATGCTGATCAAAAGAAGTATCGCCATCGTCCAAAAGACCGGGGATCCCCGCCGTAGTATCAGAGCCGCGACCGTAAGGGAGCGGTTCTTCGACACCCAAGAACCGCTTCCTTACGGTCGCGGCTCTGAATATCCATCATGGGAAGTATGATCCGTCAGCGGGACGCGCTCAACCGCCATGTCGGGCCCGGCGGCCTTCGGCGTCCTCATCCGGCAGCAGCAGTTTCATCTGCTCGGTGACCGCGAGGTAGACGCGGTCGCCTGCGTCGAGACCCGCGCGGATCTCGACGAATTCGTTGCTGGACATGCCGGGCTCGACCGGAACGGGATCAGTCCGGCCGCCACGTTCAACGAAGACATAGTAACGGCCCGCCTTGGCGAAGACCGCCTGGACCGGCACCGCCAGCACGTCGGTCAGCTCGGCCACCAGGATCTCGACCCGCGCGGTCAGTCCCGGCTTGAGCTTCTCGAACTCGCCCTCCAGCAGGATCTCCGTCTCGTACTGTTTCAGGTTGGGGTTGAGGTAGCGGTTCTGCGAGTCCGCGAGCACGGCGATCCTGGACACCGAACCGCGGAACTGCTGCCCGCTGAAGCCCTCGATATCCACCGTGGCCGGCAACCCCACGCGCAGCCTCTCCATCTGGGCCTCGTGCACCTGGATGCGTGCCTTCATGGACGAAGTGTCCGGCAGCTCGATCAGCGATTGCCGCTCGATAACCTGCGCCCCTTTTTCGATCAGCGTCTCCGACCGGTACCAGCTTTGCGAGCGGGCGTAGACCACCAGTCCGTCCGCGGGAGCGTAGATCCTGGACTTCACCTTCTGGTCGCGGTACTTGGCGAGCTTCTCCTGGATCAACTCCAGTTCGCTCTTCTTGGCCGCCCGGTCGGCCGTCGCCTTGGCCTCCGACGCCAACGCCGCCTTCCGTGTCCGCTCAAGCTCCTTGCGGGCTTCGGTGACGTTGGACTCCTTCTCCTGCAGGGCCATGGGAATGGTGTACTTCTCGATCACCTGGTTACCCAGGTCGGCCTTTTTGACGTTCAGGCCGGCCTCGTAATGCGCGAAACGGTCGTTATCCAACTCGATCCGTGTCAGGAACCCCTGCTCGTGCAGCTCTTCCGAATCCTTAAGCGTGTCCCGGGTACGTCGGTAGACATAGTCGGCCTTCTCCTTGTCGAGCGTGGCATCCTGGCGCAGCTCGACCGCCTCTCCCTCGCGGTACTTCTCCAGGGCCAGTTCGGCCAGGCGTAAGTCCAACTCCGCCTTGCGGATCTTGCTGGCGTTCTCATCCTGCAGGATCTCCAGCTCCTTGACCGCTGCCTCGTACGCCGCCAGGGCGGTGGCCTCGCGGATCTCCGCGTCGCGGATCTTCTCGACGATCTCGTCACTGGCCAATTCGACCAGCAGGTCGCCCTTCTTGGCCTGCGTGCCCTCTTCGACCAGGGAGATGATCGTCGAGCGGCCTTCGAGTTCACAACGGATGTCGAGCGAACGGGCAGCCTTCAGCTCGCCACGCTCGTTGAGCGTCACGGGGAAGCTGCGCCGGGCAACGGTGAAGAGTTGGATCGACCCGCTGTCCTTGGGAGCGGCCAGCCGACTCCAGCCCCAATACCCCGCCGGTGCGCCCACCGCCACCAACACGAGGAGGAGGATCAACGGCCAGCGTCGCCGCCGCGCGCGATGGGGAGGCTCAGCGGCCGGCGGGAACGCCGCCTCGACCGACTCGGACGCCTCAATCAACGCCTCGTCCGCCGTGACCGGCGAAAGCAAGGGCTCCAGTTCAGGAGGACTTACACTCACGGCACCGCCCCGTTCGCACGCATCCTTCCCCACCCACTTCCACGCGGCTGACCCACGCCAGCCATTGTACAGTTTCTCAGCCGCCGAGGCCATCCCGCTGCGGCCAGCGGCCTTCGTCGTCCACCCGCAGCGTCCCCGTGTCCCGCCAGAACTCCAGAATCGCCACCCGGTACTCCGCCTGGGCCCGCGCCAACCGGTTGCGGGCGTCCAGCAGGTCGTTCTCGGCGTCCACCACCTCGCGGTTGCTGACCCGGCCCTGGTCAAACCGGATCCGGGCTCCCCGCCTCCGCAACAGGGCCAGATCCTGGCTCAGCTTCTGGATCCGCAGCAACTCTTCCTGCTGGACCACGCGGCGCATGGCCCGCCGGACCTGCAACTCGACCCGGTCGCGGGCTTCCTGGTAACGCCGCTCCGCCCGACGTTGCTCGATCAACGCGCTCCGCAGGGCATTCCGCTCCTGTTTGCGGTCCAACGGCACATCGAGCACCAGTTGCCCCCGCCACGTGGTCCGCTCGCTGTTATACTTCAGCACCCCCAGGCTGCCCGGGTCGCTATCCATTCGTACGCTGCCCTGGGCCGCCAGATCGGGCAGCAGATTGTTCTCGGCAATGTCCACCCCCCGCCGGCTGTCGTCCACCCGGTCCAGTTCGCTCAGCAGGTCCAGCCGATACTTCAAGGCCACGCGGACGGCTTCCGCCTCGACCACCGCCGGCATCTGGATCGCCTGTTCCAGCGACCGCGCGCTCAGTTCGCCTTCCGGACCGGCCAGATCCCCCTCCGGATCCGTCGGTAACTCCACCTGAATGGGCGTTTGCGTGGTCATGCCCAGGCGAATCTTGAAGGCGTCCACCGCCGTCTCGTAGCCCTCCACCGCGTCCACTCGGCCGTTGATGGCCAGCAGACGCTGCTGTTCCGCACGCTGGGCCTCGAGCTCCAGCAGCCGCCCGGTCCGCCCCAGGGCCTGCGCCCGCTCCGCCTCCAGGGCGAACGACCGGATACTCTCCGTCGCGTTGACGATCGCCTGCCGCAACTGCTGCAGTTGGAAATAGTCCGCGGCGATCGCGACCGCCAAGTCCCGGCGAAACTGCTCGAAGTTGCGGACCGCGTAAATCAGGTTGCGCTCCGCCTGGTAACGCGATTCACGGGCCACCCGCCCCGCCCCGCGGAGCAACGGCAGATTGGCCTCCAGGATCATCGCCCCCGTCTCGCCCGTGGTCACGTGGTTCGTCAGATCGCGCATGAGCACGTTGACCACCCGGGCGGTCACCTCCCCGCCGTAGGGCAACCGTTGCTCCACCGCGATCTGGCTGACCATGTCCATCGCGTGGTCGAAGTTCCTGATCTGCCCGTAGTTGGCGTATTGGCTGCTGACCTGGGCCATGAGCTGCGGCGTCCACAGGTGCCGTTCGAGACTCAGGGCCAGGGCCGCCAGGTACAGGTCTTCCTTGGCCGTCTGGTATTCCCGGGAATGGCGGAAGGCATAGCTCAACGCATCGGTCAAGGACATCAGCCAAGCCCCCTCTTCGCTCGGCAGGGCGTCCACCGGGGAGGCGTCGGCGGTAGCGGCGGGCACGGTGGTCGGCTGGGTGTCCGCCGGTTGCGTCGCGGTGGTCTGGAACGAGGCCGGAATATCCGGATCGGCAGGGTTCGGGGTAAGGGCATAAGGGTCACCCGCCCCCTCGTGGGCCGGCTGGCGCCAACCCGGCCATTCCTCCTGCCCCACCGCCACATCCTCGGTTTTGCCCAGGGCCGCCTGCTGTCGCTGCTCGATGAGCCGGTACACCTCCTGGTCCGCGTCATTCACGAACCACTGGCACCCGCCCATCAGGCCCGACGCCGCCAACAGAACCAGCAGCCTCGGCGGATATTTGAGAAGTGCGTGACCAGTCAGCGTGTGACGTATCATTGGAGACTCCGGTTCGATCCCACTCATCGCCGCGGCATTCTACCATACGCTGCAAGCGATGGACAGTGCCCCGTGGCGGATTACCGTCAGGCGGCCGGCGCCGCAAACCACCGGGTCAAAAAAAGCGAATAATTGCGGATAAGGTGTTGTCCGGGGGTCGCCGATATGCTTGGGCAGATTATCATCATGTTCGACGGCACATACCGTTTCACCAGGAGAGAAAGTGCGCGATCAATGGGCGTCTGATGAGAAGGAGTATGACGCATGAGGTTGAACACAGGTGGCGTAGCAAAGGTTGTGGGTGTGGTTCTGTCGGCTCTGTTGGCGGGCTGCGGCAGCAAGGAGACGTGCAACCTGACGGTGACCTACGTTCTGGAACCCACACAGAAGCTCCCGGAGGGTCTGGCCTCGGTGGCCGTTCTGGATGCGGGCGTCGAGTCGAAGGCGGGCGACTCGGAGGACACCGACCGCTCCATCAAGTGGGCAACCATCGCCGCGGACATGATGGAACAGATGATCCAGGATTCCGCGGCGCGGTTCAACACGGGCCTGCTGGTAGCCAAACGCCGCGACACCACCAAGGTGCTGACTGAGCGGGACATGCAAATGGCCGGTCTCGTCGACGGCGGGGCCGCGGCCCAGGCCGCCCGGCTGCTCAACGTCCAGGGCATCATCGCCAGCAAGCTCAATATCCGCGTGGAGGTGAAGGAGGGCAGAGGCCGAACGATGAGCGGGATGAGCGTGGCTGCCTGGGGCGGGCGCTACTGGGGCGGCGGCAGCGGATCGGTGAGCACCGAAGAGGTCAGCGAGATCAGCCGCAACCTGACCGTCCAGTGCTCCTTCGGACTCATGGACGCCACCACCGGCGAGGCGATCTTCCAGTATTCGCCCAAGCCCTTCCGCAAACACGACAAAGAGTCGCCCGGGCCCATCTTCGGCAGCAGCAAAGGCGAGGAAGACCTCGATTCGGTGGATGGGATCATCGGCGAGCTGGTCGAACAGGGCACCCGCGAGTTTGTGAGCATGTTCATCCCCTGCGAGGTGGACTACGCCTTCTCTCTGGAGTCGAGCAACTCGAAGCTCTCCGCCCAGGGCATCCGGTACCTCCGGATGGACGATTACGAAGCGGCGGCGGATGCGTTCCGGGCGGCTCTGGCGGAGAATCCGGACGACCACCGGTCGGCCGTCGCACTGGGCGTGACCTGCGAGTTGATGAAGGATTGGGACGGCGCCCTGAAGGCGTACCGGCAGGCGGCTGGGATGCGGGGACTCGATGAGGAGCAGCAGCTCGTCTGCATCGCGGCCAAAGACCGCGTCGCCGCCCATAAGGACCGTATCCGCAAGGGCTAAGAGAAAGGCACAAAGGCAGAAGGCACAAAGGCAGAAGGCAGAAGTAAGGACCGTATCCGTAGCGGTCGCCCCCCGTGGCGACCGGGGCCGTGGGACGCCGGCACCGCGCCGCACTGCTCAAAGAGCAGTGGCACACGGCACCGGTCGCAAAGCTCATGGGTTGCAGCCCATGGGCTTGCGGGCGCGCCCCAACCCGAAAGGGGGCGGCCGTGTCTGGATCAACAGCCGGCGCGGTGGCCAGGCAGACCATTGCGCCGTATATGGCTCGGAGGTCGGGATCACCCATCTGTCGTGCTGACCAAGGAGAAGCCCATGCGAACAGTCACGTACACCGTCATCGCCGTTGCCCTGACCGGGCTGTTGAGCCCGCTGGGGGCCCAGGAGATCGATATTCCGGCGGCCCAACAAAAGCTGCTCAGCAAACGGGCCGCCGAGGCCGACGCCTACCGTAAGCTGGCCGAATGCATCAAGGGCCTGCAGATCACCTCGGAGACCGACGTCAAAGACTTCGTCGCCGAGAGCGACGTGATCCAGACCGCACTCGACGACTTCATCAAGGGGGTCCGGCTGGGCGAAGCCCGCTGGTACGACGACATGAGCTGTGAGGTACCCGCCGAGGTCACCGTGGCCAGCGTCGTCGAGACGCGCAAGCAGATCCACACCCGACACTACAAGGGCAACCGCGTCAAGGGCACCGACATCGAGCAGATGACGCAGACCGTCGAGCGGAAGGTGATCAAGGTCATCGGCATGGGCGCCCCACGTGTGGACCTGCCGCCGGGGCTGCCCGAGGGCATCGAGGCGGTGCTCACCCCCGCCCCACCCGCCCTGCCTGAGCCGCCGATCCCCGCTCTGTGGCGACAGATCGGCCCGCGCGAGCGGCTCATGGCCATCCAGGCCGCCGAACGCGACGCCCAACGCAAACTCCTCGAACGCATTAACGGCCTGCGCATCACCTCCGATACCCTGGTCCGCGACTTCGTCACCGAGTCCGACGTGATCCAGACCGCCGCCCAGGGCATGCTCCGGGGATACGAACGCCAACGCGTCTACCTGCACCATGACGAGCCGATCGTCGAGGTCACCGGCACGGTGCCCGTCGAGTCCGTGATCACCATGATCAAGGAGATCCACACCCGCTCGATCCAGGGCAGCCGGATCAAAGGCACCGATATCGAGGAGGTCACCCGCTCGATCAGGCGGCAGACCTTCGAGGCCACCGGCATGGGGGTCCCCCGACCGCAGGCCCTCCAGCAGTATGCCGCCCAGGCATCCGCCTCGCAGCCGATTCCGCCCTGGGCCCTGAACCCGATCCGCAAGGAGGGCAACGGCGTACCCCCGGCCGACAAGGCCGGCACCGCCCAGGGCAAGCTCCTGGCCGCCCGGGCCGCAGAACTGGACGCCAAGCGTAAGCTCGCCGAGGACATCCAGGGCCTCCAGATCGACTCCACCACCACCGTCCGGGACTTCGTCACGCAATACGACGACATCCACAGCCAGATGAACGCCTTCCTGGTCGGCGTCACTATCGAGAGCACCGAGTTCGACGGCGACATGGCTACGGTCACGGTGGGCATGCCCGGCATGCAGGTCTGGCAGGTGATCCACGAGCGGATCCGCATCACCCGCATGGGCGGCGAGTAGCGGTCGCAAAGCCCATGAGGTGCAAAACCCCGAGGTTGCAAAGCCCATGGGTTGCAGCCCATGGGCTTGCGGTCGCGTGTAGTGGTCTCGTCGTAATCAGGAGAGGGTTGAAAAGGCGCTTGCTGGAGGTTTATCCGATGCGTCGTGCATTCCTGTCGTTCATCGTCCTAGCCGCCCCGGCCTTCGTCCTGCTGACCGCCGCCGGCTGCGACCCCGAGGTCCGCACCGTCGAGCGCACCGAACGCGTCGAAGAATCCGAGCCGCAAACCGTCTCCCCCGGCCAAGAGGTCGTCGAGTAGGCTGTAACGCTTATCGAACAAGGTGCAGCTCGCCGGCCGCCTGCGAGCGGATGGCAACGCCGTAGCGGTCGCCCCCCGACTTCGGCGAGCTCTCTTCGAGCCTCAGAGCCGAAGGCAGCCGAGCCGTGGCGACCGGCGTATGCTTCGGCCACCACAAGCGAACCTGGACCGTTTCCAAGTCCTTCTGCGCTTTGCACAACTGCTTACTTGGCGCGTCACGATGTTGCGCTGACAATAGAAGATGATGCTTTGGTTGCATAAGCCGAGGCAGTGTTGGAGGCGATGTTTCGTGGGTGATTCCGCGTCAGACATGTCGAGCGACGCGTTCACCACCCCCTCGGAAGCTCCCGTGCATGGCACACAACCTGGCAACTGCAGACGGCTCATTTGGCTAGCAGCCGCGTGCGGCGTCGTTGGTCAGCTCGTGTTCTCGAATGATTGGTGCTTCTACATCGTACCATCCTCGCTCCTCGGGGCCTTTGTATTCTGGATCGTCGTCAAATCCATTCCGTTCATGTCTCGATTGGATCGGCCACCGCTGAGATACCTTGGTCTCGCGCTTGCCGTCGTCATCGGCCTGAGTTGCGGAGCCGTGTTTCGCGTCATTCCGGGTTGGGCGTTCAACGAAGCGTTCGGAATCGATCAGCCGGAGGGTATTCATGATCTGCACATTTGGCGACACTACGAAGGCGGACCGGGCGAACATTCGCTGATTCTGGAATTCGTGGCGGACGAAGCGGCTGTTCGGGCACTGACGGCCTCACGCCCAAGTCAATCGGATAGGCCGCCCGATGTGCCGCACATGGAACGGCTGGAACGAGAATGGCGGGAGAACCGTTCCTGGCTGGCGGCATATGAGCTTTTCGGCGGCGCCGGTCACGCAATCGGGCGAAGAACCTGGAAGCGAATCACACCGTTGCACGACCCTGAGATGTTCTATTGGAATTACGGGGTCAACTCAACGCTGCTGCTATGGGACCGCACATCGGGTCGCGTCGTTGTGCTGCATTCACGGGGCTGAATCATCGGACAGCTCTGTTGTGCCGCGCGGCCGCTCACACGCCGGTCGCCACGGGGGGCGACCGCTACGGCGCGTGAACGCCCGCGGTTTTCATGTCCTGCGGACCGGCGGTATGATTGGGGAATGCGCCGAGCGGCCGCCGAGTTGAGCTTCGTCCTTGCGTTTTGTGTTCTGGTGGGGGCTGCGCGCGGGCAGGTGGAGACGTCGGCGGCGGGTGCCGGTGCGGCGGGTGCGGGGGTGGTGGATCAAACGAGCCGCGGACGCGAGTCCGCGGGTGCGGCGGCGGATGCGGCGTTTGAGGGGCTTGTGGATCAGGCGAGCCGCGGACGCGAGTCCGCGGGTGCGGGTGCGGCGGCGGATGCGGCGTTTGAGGGGCTGGTGGATCGGGTGATGGCCCTGCGGCTGGCGGGGGGGCTGACGGTGGCGGGGGCGTTGGCGGTGATCCCGGAGGCGGAGCTGCGCCTGCGGGAGGTGCTGGCGGAACGCAGGCAACTGAGCGAGCCGCGAGAGCCGGCGGCGGGGCTGGTCGAGGTCGAGGCCTACCTGCCGGCTGCGGAGGCGAGCGCGCTGGTGGGTGAAATTGCCGCCTGGTACCTGCCCAAGGCGGACCCGGCCCTGCTGGCGGTTGAGTCCGCGTCGTTGCCGGCCACGGTGGCCGGTACGGGCCTTGCACCCAGCGGGGGGGCGGAAGTCGCGCTGCCGGGGGCGGATGCGGTCCCGCCTGAGGGCACGGCCCCGCCGGGATGGCGGCACTGCGATGCCCGCGAGCTTGAACTGGTCCGCCAGGCCGCCTCGATCGACCTGCGTCAGCGGCTGCTGACGGGGCTGGCCGGTTGGCGGGTCTCGGCGTCTCGGACGCTGGGGTCGCTGTGGGCCGCCCGGCCGGATTTCCGGCGTGCCTGCGAGCAGCAACTGGTCGGCCTGGCGCTCCCCGAGCCGATCCTGGAGCCGACGGGCATCTGCCGCCAGCCGCTGGAGGTATCACGCGCCGCGGTGGCCGATCTGCTGGCCCGGGCCGCGGCCGCGTGTGCCCGCCCGATCGAGGCGGACCTGGCCCAGGCGATCGACCCGGACTTTCAGGACCCGCTGGTGCTGGACGGTATGGCGGTCGCTCCGCCGCGGGGGGCGATTCGGCCCTCGGTGCCCGCGGATGCGGGCGAGACGCGCGGGCCGGAGTGGGCCGTGCGGGTGCTCACGGTCACCGCCGTCGGCCGGCCGCCGGCCGACGCACCCGAGCAGAGTCGCCGCCTGCTGGCCGCCGCGGCCGCCGAGGTCGAGGCCCGCCGCCGGCTCTGGCTGCAGGTCGAGCCCCTGCCGCTGCCCGACGGCCGGACCGTCGGCGACGTGCTGGCCGCCCACCCCGCGGTCGCCCGCACGATCGATCAGGCCATCCTGCCCGCGGCCGTCGTGACCTTCGACGCGGATGGACAGGCCACCGCGGCCTTCAGCCTTCGCCTGGAGACGGTGTGGCGGTTGAGTACTGAGTGATGCGTACTGAGGGAGGCGTATGGTGACGACGCATAGAGGTTCTGCCGACCTGCCAACGGCCGCTTCGGGAGCCGCGCGCTCACGCCGCGAGCCCTTGGCCTACCTCGAACGCATCGTCAAGATCTACCGCAAGCCGGGCAGCGACGTGCAGGTCACCGCGTTGCGCGGCGTCACCCTGACGTTCCACCGGGGCGAGTACGTGGCCATCTGCGGGGCCAGCGGCTCCGGTAAGAGCACACTGATGAACCTCATCGGCTGCCTGGACCACCCGACCACCGGGCGTTATCTGCTGGGCGGCGAGGATATCTCCAGACTGGACGACAACACCCTCTCCGAGATCCGCAGCCGCAAGCTGGGCTTCGTTTTCCAGAACTTCAACCTCATCCCGCAACTGACCGTGCTGGAAAACATGGAAGTGCCGCTGTTCTACCAGGGCGTCCCCCCGCGAGAGCGGCACAAGCAGTCGCAGGCCCTGCTGGAGCGGGTCGGGCTGGGGCCGCGGATGCATCATCGCCCGATGGAACTGTCCGGCGGGCAGCAGCAGCGGGCGGCCATCGCCCGGGCGCTGATCAACGACCCGCTGCTCATCCTGGCCGACGAGCCCACCGGCAACCTGGACACGGCCACCGGCCACATCATCCTGGACATTTTCGACGGCCTGCACGCCGAGGGGAAAACCATTCTCATGGTTACCCACGAGCCGGACGTCGCCGCCCGCTGCGAACGCGTCGTCACCCTGCGCGACGGTTGGATATTGACGGATGAGAAGAGGCAGTAGGCAGTGG
>CAZEEJ010000154.1:0-14105 GCA_964511155.1 uncultured Planctomycetales bacterium
CGGGGCGGACGTGCCATTTGAGGTACTCGGAGTTGACCTCGACACCCCAACCGGGACCGGCGAGCGGTTTGGGCCGGCCGCCGAAACCGAACTGCACCGGCCGCGGCACCACGTCGCCGCGCAGGAGCCGCCGCCCGTAGCTGCCCTCGGCAAACGTCACCCCGGGCACGTTCTCCAGGAACCGCCGCCCCACCGCGGAGAGGATGCTCGTCTCGCCGACCATGCAGCCCAGTTGCAGCAGCAGGCCGTGGCGACGGGCCAGGTGCGCCAGGCGAAGCGCGGGGAGGAACCCGCCGTTTTTGCTGATCCGGACGTTGAGCCCGTCGAGCACGCCCATGGCGCGCAACCGCTCCGCGTCGGCCAGGCTGACCAGCGATTCATCCGGCATGACCGGCACGCCGGTGCGCTCCTTGAGCGCGACCAGGTCGGCGTCGGCCTCGCGGGTGAACGGTTGTTCGACGCAACGGATGGGCACACCCTTCGCGGCGGCGAGCACCTCGCAGGCCCGATCAAGCGTCCAGGCGCCGTTGGCATCGAGTCGCAGGGTCAGGGTGCGGCCGAGGCCCCGGCCCAGCGCCCCGGCCACCAGGCGGATGCGGTCGGGGTCGTCGGGGTATCCGACCTTGAGCTTGAAGTCGCGCAGGCCGTAAAGCCGCATCAGATAGACTGAGCGGCGCAGCCGGCTCGTCTGGTCGCCGCCGAGCACGCCGCTGTAGCGCACGCTGCGCAAGCTGCCCGGTGCCCCGAAGCCCGGCAGTCCAAACCAGCCCACGGCTTCGCTGATCGGCTTGCTGAAATGTCGGCTGTACGCATCGAGCAGGGCCAGCTCCACCCCCGCCCGGGCGGCGGTGATCACCCGTCCCTGGCTATCGTGAGTGGGCAGGGCCTCGATCTGTTCGAGGGCCTCGGGAAAGTTCTGCGGGTGGTAGCCGACGAACGTGTCCAGCAGCTCCCGCCGGATCCAGCCGACGGCCGACTCCACGGTCTCGCCCGAGACGTAGGGCCGGGGCAGGGTCTCGCCGAAGCCCAGGGTGCCGTCCGCCAGCTCGATCTCCACGATGAGGGGGTCGGCCTCGCGGCGGACGTGGGCGGCATGGGAGAACTTGCGGCGCAGCGGGATCACCAGTGGGTAGAGGCGAACGCATCGGATCTGCGAACGAGGCGTCACGGTTCGCGGTTTTCGGTTAGCCGACGGAACATCTTCTTCACGTCGAAGAACCCGCCGATGCTGATGACGACGGCCAAGCCGAAGTAACTGACCAGGGCCGTTATCAAGACAATCGACCAGACCATACCCCAGCCGCTCATGCGCCACCCCCTGCCATGAAGGAACCCGTTCCAACCCGCGGCCCGCTGGCCGCGTCCCGCGACGCCCCGCCGAGGAGCGTCCCCACCACCATGCCCAGGATGGCCAGCGGGAAGCTCAGCAGGCCGGTGTAGGCTTCAGTCAGCCACTGGCTCATGCTCGCGATGGTCCCCTGGGCGACGTAGCCGACCTCGCGTACCTGCGGCTCGATGATCAGACTCACGATCCGCAGGAAGAGGTAGGCCAGACCGGGGAGTGCTCCGCCGACGAGCCCGAGGTAGGCACCCATCCGGTTGGCCCGCTTCCAGTAAAGCCCCATGGCCACCAGGGCCGCTGCGCCGGAGATATACATCGTGCCGGTCATGGCCAGGTAGTTCCAGATGGCCCCCGGGGCCTTGAACCACAAGCCCCAGCCCAGCAGGAAACCTCCCAGGCAGAGGATGAAGAACCGCGTGACCCAGATCCGGAAGTGTTGCGGGACCTCATAGCCGAGGAGCCGCAGAATCGGCACCACGAGGTCCTCGGTGAGCACGCCGCTCCAGGCCAGCAGGTAACCGGAATGGGTGGACATGAGGGCGGCGAGCATGCCGGCCAGGAGGAAGCCGACCAGCCCGGCCGGTAGATGGGTCAGGAGACGCGGCAAGGCCTGCAGGGGGTCGAGCTTGGCGAGGCTCTCGCTGTCGAGGTGGTGGCTGAAGTAGGCCAGGGCGGCGATGCCCCAGAAGATGGGGATGATCGCCCGACCGAAGTAGTTGACCGCGGTCAGCGTCCACATGGTCTGTGCGGTGCGGGGGGAGTCCGTCGCGGCGGTACGGAAGGCCTGCGTCTGCCAGGTGTTGGTGCCGGTCCAATGCATGCTCTGCCAGACCACCCAGGCCAGGCCGAGCCCGAGGGCCCCCGTGGCCGCCTCCCGCGTGGTGAAGGGGTTGAGGCCGTAGTCCGGCCGATGCTCCTGCACGGCGGCCACGATGCCCGACAGCCCGCCCACGTCCGGATGCGTCAACACCCACCACGTCGTCAGCCCCATGCCGATCGACAGCACGATGAACTGGATATAGTCGGTCAGGGCGACCGACACCATGCCGCCCATCAGGGTATAGAGCAGCACCACGATGAGGAGTACGGTCATGACCAGCTTGATGGAGGGGATGACCCACACGTCCTCGGGAACCGCCGGTTGCCCGGCCAGGGCGTCGCTCTCCTCGCCCGGGCCGGGCTGGGCCGCGTCGGTTTGCTCGGTGTCGGTCTGCTCCGCCGGGGCGACGGGATCGGTCCACAGAAAGGAGACCTTCATGTCCGAGGCAATTTTCACGTCGGGCATCCCGGTGATGATCCGCACGAAGTCGGCCTCGACCCTGAGGAAGACGCCGTAGTTGAGGATGCCGGCGGCCGCGATGATGAAGCCGCCGAGGATGCGCACGTTGCCGCCGTACCGCTTCTGGTAGAACTCGGCCACGGTGGTCACGCCGGAGGCCCGCAGGCCGCTGACCATGAACCCGGTGAGCCCCACCACCAGGGTGGCCCCCCCGGCGATGACGCCGAGCATCATGGCGGCTAGGCCGTTGCGGTAGCCGAACTCGGCCATGTACATGACCGTGACCAGGCCCATCTCGGTAGCGGTGAGGGTGGCGGTGGCCAGGAAGATGCTGAGCGTCCGGCCGGCGAGAAGGAAGTCGTCCTGTCCGCGGATGAACCGCCGACAGAGGAAGCCGGGCAGGGTGGCCAGCACGATATAAACGCCGACGATCCACCAGTCGACCATGGAGAAAGCAAGAGGCATAAGCTGGTTGTCACTCCTTCCTGTGAGTGGCCGGGTCGGTCGCCGATCCCGGGCCGAGCCGGCGCCTTCTCGGCCGACCGGGACTCGTGGCCGGTATTCTCGGACCCCGCCCCCCGCTTGTCCAGTGCGGCGCGAGGTGTGGCACCGGCGTCTCGCCGGTGTCGGAGTCGGGGGTTTGCAGCGTACGGCGTGGCCGCTCGCCGGGGTCCGCGGCCGATTGCTGGCCCCGGGGCCTGGTTGTGCCGATAAACCATGATCGGGAGGAGTCCGCGCATGGACCGAGCCATCATTCTTCTCAGCGGGGGAATCAACAGCACGGTGGCGGCAGCCGTCAGCCGGGAGCAGTACGAGCCCGCGCTGCTGCACGTTGCCTGGGGTCACCGGGCCGCCGAGCGCGAGCTGCTCGTCTTTGAACAGTTGGCTGCCAGATTCCGCATCGAGCAGACGATGGTGGCGGAGCTGTCCTGCCTGGCGATGTTCGGCGGCAACAGCCGGGTGTCGCGCCGCCTGCCGATCGAGGACGCGGCCACGCTGGGGGCCGCGACGCCGGCCACCTTCGCCATGGGGCTGATGCCGGCCATGTTGAGCTTGGCCGCCGCCTGGGCCGCCAGCATCAAGGCCAAGCGGATCATCGTCGGTTTGAGCGAGCACCACCGCACGCCCGGGCCGGGCATCGCGGAACTCTACCCCGACCACCGCCACGATTTTGTGCAGGTTTTCAACCTCATGCTGCACTACGCCAAGCCGGCGGAACGCGACCTCTTCGTCGAGGCGCCGCTGATCGACCTGAGCCGGGCCGAGGTGGTCAAACTGGGGCAGCGACTGGGCATTCCCTTCGAGATGACCTGGAGCTGTTACGGCAACAACGATCGGCCGTGCGGTCGATGCCGGGCCTGTGCCACCCGGGCGGCGGGGTTCCTCCAGGCCGGCGTGCCCGATCCCCTCCTGCTCGAACCCGCCCACGCGTGAATCGCTCGCGGTTTTTCCCCCCTACCGCCGCTTGCGGCTTCGCACCGCTCGCGCGTTGATCTCCCCCCGCCCCTCACCGTCCCGGTTGACCCCCCTGCCCCCAACGATTACAACCCCGTCCGGACCGATGGTTCCGCGCATCGAGCGAGCGGGCGGCATCCGCTCGGCTGGTATCCGGCATGACCAACAGGAGGCGATAACCGTGTCTGAGTTCTTCCCAGAAGTCAAGAACCCGATCCGTTACGAAGGCCCCAAGTCCCGCAACCCGCTGGCGTTCAAGCACTACGACGCCGGTCAGAAGGTGCTGGGCAAGACCATGGCCGAGCACCTGCGCTTCGCCGTCTGCTACTGGCATACGTTCAAGGGGCTGGGCAACGACCCGTTCGGCCCGGGCACGATGATCCGCAACTACAACGCGTCCAGCGACCCGATGACCGTCGCGGAGATGACCCTGCGGGCGGCTTTCGAGTTCTTCACCAAGCTGGGCGTCGGCTTCTGGTGCTTCCACGACCGGGACATCGCCCCCGAGGCCGACACCCTCGTCGAGACCAATCGCCGCCTCGATCAGATCGTCAAGCTGGCCCGCAAGCTGCAGCGGGACACGGGCGTGAAACTGCTCTGGGGAACGGCCAACCTGTTCTCCAACCGCCGCTATCTGGCCGGTGCCGCCACCAACCCTTCGCCCGCGGTCTTCGCCTACGCCGCCGCCCAGGTCAAGAAGGCCATGGAGGTCACCAAGGAGCTTGGTGGGGCCGGGTATGTGTTCTGGGGCGGCCGCGAGGGCTACGACACGCTGCTGAACACCGACATGGGCCGCGAGTTGGACCACCTGGCCACCTTCCTGCACATGGCCGTCGACTACAAGAAGAAGATCGGTTTCCGCGGGCAATTCTACATCGAGCCCAAGCCCAAGGAGCCGACCAAGCACCAGTACGACTTCGACGCGGCCGGGTGCTACGCCTTCCTGCTCAAGTACGATCTGACGGACCATCTCAAGCTGAACATCGAGGCCAACCACGCCACGCTGGCCACGCACACCTTCCAGCACGAGCTCGAGTTCGCCGCCGCCAACGGCATCCTCGGCTCGATCGACGCCAACCGCGGCGACCTGCTGCTCGGCTGGGATACCGACCAGTTCCCCACCGACCTCTACGACTGTGCCCTGAGCATGTACACCCTCTTGCAGGCCGGCGGGTTCAAGACCGGCGGGCTCAACTTCGACGCCAAGGTCCGCCGCCAGTCCATCGACCCCGTCGACCTGTTCCACGCCCATATCGGCGGCATGGACGCCTTCGCCCGCGGGCTCAAGATCGCCGCCCGCATGCTCAAGGACGGTACGTTCGCCAAGTTCATCCGCAACCGCTACAAGGGCTGGGACACGCCCTTCGGCCGCAAGATCGCACGCGGCAAAGCCACCTTCGCAGAACTCGAGAAGTACACCCTCAAAAACGGCGAGCCCCGCATCCAGTCCGGCCGCCAGGAAATGCTGGAGAACATACTCAACGAGTACATCGCGTGAGGAGCCGCCATGAACATGGTGTACATTGCAGTCACCTGTGTGGTGATTCTCGTATTGGTAGCGCTCGCCGCCTTCGCCCTTCGGCTCAGGCCGCAGGGAGAGAGCGCATCGCTGCCCTATGCCAAGCGCCGCTACCTGTTGAGCAAGGCTGAGAAGGCATTCTACAGTGTCCTCCGTCAAGCGGTGCCGCAAGACTACATCGTTTTCGTCAAGGTCCGGCTTGCCGACGTGCTCGAAGTCACACGTGGAACCCAGCAGTCCCAGGCTCACCGCAACCGCATTGACCGCAAGCACCTCGATTTCCTGCTGTGCGACCAGCAGTGGCTTGAACCGCGAATGGCCATCGAGCTCGACGATGCCAGCCACCAGCGTCCTCAACGCCGGGAGCGGGACGCTTTTCTGGAGGACGCGTGTGCCGCGGCCGGCCTGCCGCTCCTGCGCATCCCGGCACAGAAAAGCTATCACACTCGCGACTTGCAGTCGGCCATCCAGAGCCATGTGGCCGAACAACTCCCCACAAATGGTGCACGAACGTCCCCGCCATCATGACTACGCTACGGAACTGGTAGCGTAGCCATCAAGCAGGTCTGGTTGACGGTAGCCACCAAGTACCTATAGCCCGTACATAGAAGCTATATCCCTTGGGATTGCGATCGGCACGAACAAGTCATAAACGCTGCGTCAGCGGGCCCGTCCTGGTCGGCGGGGTGCACGCGGTGCATCCGCGTCGGTACCCTCTTGACGGCGCGTTTCCTTTTCGGTCGGTGCATTGGGGGCGTTGACCGTCGGGAGGTGGGCGGCCAGTTCTTTCTTGACCGCTTCGTGCTCGGGCCGGCCGGCCAGGTTCGTCCACTCCAGCGGATCCTGATCGTGGTCGTAGAGTTCCTCGCTGCCGTCGCTGTAGCGGATGTAACGCCAGCGCTCGCTGCGCACGGCGTGGTTGTTCTCGCCGTGGGTGGTGACCACGGGATGAGGCCAGGGCGTGGCCGGGTCCTTGAGCAGGGGCACCAGGCTGCGGCCCTCGACCGTGGCGGGCGGCGGAGCCACGCAGAGCTCCGCGAGGGTGGGGTAGAGATCCAGCAGGCTGACCGTCCGTTCGCAGCGCACGCCGCGTTGCGTCACGCCCGGGGCGACGACGATCAGCGGGACGCGCGTCGCCTCCTCCCAGAGGGCGAACTTGCGCCAGTGCAGCTTCTCGCCCAGGTGCCAGCCGTGGTCGCCCCACAGGACGATGATCGTGCGGTCGGCTGCCCCGCCGGCCTCCAGGGCATCGAGCACCCGGCCGATGCACGTGTCCGCGAAGGTGATGCTCGCCAGGTAGCCCTGGACCGCCTTCTCCCAATTGTCTGTTTCGAGCACCCGCCGATGGTCGCCGTCGGGTTTGGCCATGGCCCGGCCCATGGGGGACACGTCGTCGAGATCGTCGGCTTTGACCTTCGGCAGCACGATCTCCGGCAGCGGATACTGGTCGAAGTACTTGCGGGGAACGAACCAGGGCAGGTGGGGGCGAAAGAAGCCGACCGCCTGAAAGAACGGCTTGTCGTGCCTGGCCTTGAGATACTCGACGGCCCAGGTGGCGACATGGTGATCGCCCATCGCGTCATCATCCACGTCCAGCGGCCCCCAGTCGAAATGCGAGACGGGGCCGGGGATGCCGTTGAGCGGGCGCACCGCGGGCATCGGGTCCGTCGGCTGCTTGAAGTACGCCTGCCAGGAAGGCGGATCGGGATAGCCGCCGTGGTAGATCTTGCCGCCGCCGACTACGTGGTAGCCGTGGGCAGTGAAATGCTGGGGCAGGGTGACGGCGTCGGGCATCGCGGGCCGCCAGGGCTGGTTGTTGTGATACACGCCGGAGGTGGACGGCCGGATGCCGGTCATCAGGCTGGCCCGCGACGGGTTGCATGCCGGCGCCGAGCAGTAGGCCCGGGTGAAGAGTGTCCCGCGAGCCGCGATCCGGTCAAGGTTGGGCGTATGCACCCGCGGATAGCCGCCCAGCGGGTTGATCCAGTCGTTGAGGTCGTCCACGGCAATGAACAGGACATTGGGCCGTCGGGCGGTCTGGTCGGCAGCCGCGATACTGATCGCCGGCAAACCCGCGACCAACGACAACGCCAGCCCTGCCGCCCAAGCTACCTGCCGTGTCCGCACGGTGCCGATAGTCTTCTGCTCGTCGTGCATTTGATTCTCCCTCATATGGCAGCGGTGGCTGGCGCTTTCCGGTAGCGGCCGACCCTGTGGCGGCCGGTGTATGAAGCTCTATCGCCGCCCAGCGGCCGCCAGAGGCGGCGGCCGCTACAAAACAGCACTGTCACACTAACCCTTCCGAGCCGCGGCGGCTCCACCAGACCATGGCCAGACCGCCGACGATCATCACCAGGCCCATGCCCAGGTTGAGCTCGATCGCCAGCGTGCCGCGGACCCACGGCAGGATGGCCAACAGGAACAGCCCGATGATGGCCGTGCAGATACCCACGACGCGGAACGGGGAGATCGTCTGCACGCCCTCGGCGGTGTGCAGGTCCTCGTCCATCCCGCCGATGGGCACGCCGAGGCGTTCCAGGAACGCCGCCGTCCGCCGTCGCTCAGCCTCGCTTGGTCGGACGAAACGGTTTACCGCGAGAATGGTCCCCAGCGTGACCAGGGCGGTCACGCAGAAGATGAGGTTCTCGGCTTTCCACTTGGCTCCCCACAGGATGCCCTCGGCAGGCACCCAGCCGAACAGGCTGTCCGGCCAGCGGGTGAGCATGGCCAGGCCCACGGCGACACCGACGAGGAAGCCGGCCAGGGCACTGGTGCTATTGACCCGCCGCGAGATCAGGCCCCAGAGCATGGGGATGGCCACCGGCGGGACGGCGACGCTGAACAGCGTGACCATGGAGCGGAACAGGGCGTCGCCCCCGTGGGCCGCGGCCGCCGTCATCCAGAAGGCCACACCGATGGAGATCACCCCGGCCAACAGGGTCATCAACCGGCCGACGAGCACCAGCTCCTTCTGCGATGCGTTGGGGCGGATGAGCCGCCGGTACACGTCGTTGGTCATGACGCTGGCGCAGACGTTGAAGTCGGTGCTGAGCATGGACATGGTGGCCGAGAACATTGCCGCCACCACCAGGCCCAGTAGCCCGGCCGGCAACAATATCATGCACAGCATGGGGTAGGTTTCGTTCGTGTCTCCCAGCTCCGGCAGGAAGTAACGGCCCAGCATGGCGGGCATGAACATCAGCGGCGGGGTGACCACGTTGAGGGCCACCACCAGCCACCCGACCTTCTGGGCCTCGCGCTCGTTGGGCACGCAGTAGTAGCGCTGCACCAGCCCCCAGTTCACGCTGTAGGACAGGCAGTAGAGCACGACGGTCACGACAATGTAGACCCAACTGTATTCATCGCTGAGCAGGTTGAAGAAACCGGGCGGGGCCCGTTCGATCATCGCGTCGAGCCCGCCGGTCGCATCGAGGGCCGCCTTGATCGCCAGGGGGAAAAGGATCAGCACCGCAGCCATCATGATCACGAACTGGAGGAAGTCGGTGACCGTCACCGCCCACAGGCCGCCCATGAACGTGTAGGACAGCATGATCACGCCCGCCCAGAACATGGCCATGCGCAGGGCGGATAGCCTCTCTTCCTCCGACTCACCCCCGATCCCCAGCAGGACCACCAGGAACGTACCGATCGCGACGAGCTTCAGGGCGTCGTCGATCAGCTTGACCGGCACACCCTGCCAGGCAAAAAGCTGCCGGATGACCGAGTTGTAGCGGGATTCCAGGTATTCAACCGGACTGGTCAGTCTCGCCCTTCGCCAACGCTTGGCGAAGAAGATGACCCCGAAGGCGGCGGCCGGCACCGTCACCCAATAGAAGGTCACACCGCCCAACCCGTACTTGTACGCCAGACCCGAGTAGGCGATGAACGCGAACGCGCTGAAGCTGGACATGTAATACGACACGCCGCTGAGCCACCAGGGGATGCGGTTCCCGCCGGTGAAGTAATCCTTCATCGCCTTCATGTAGCGGTAGAAGTACACGCCGATGCCCAGCATGAGCAGGAAGTAGGCGATGATGATGAAGTAGTCGGCCGCGATGAGCTTGTTCTGCGTTGCCAGCAGCATTGCGTCGGTGCCTCCCGGGACTTAGCATCTCATCGTGAGCGATTCCAGACAACGAGCCGCGGGCTTGAGCCCGCGCGGTGCCGCGATGCGGGCAACCGTTCATCCCGGCCGAGGGACCGCGCGGGCTGAAGCCCGCGGCTCGTTCGGGGGAACGGGGATCGCAGTGGCCCTTGTCCTGCTGAGCCTCCTGCCCACCGCCCACGGCGAGGTCATGCAACCGCGCGACTATTCGACGGGCGTTCGGTTGATCCGGGATGGCCGGGCCTGCTGCACCATCATCCACCCGGCCGACGGGGGCGACTGGCGGTCGCTGGCTCAGCGAGCGGCCGAGGCCATCGCGGCCCTCGGAGCCGACGAAGTCGAGGTGCTCCCCGACACGCAGGCCATCCCCGAACGGCTCGGCCCCATCCCCGACCGTCTGCGGGGCCGGACCCTGATCCTCCTGGGAGACGTCAACACCAACCGCGCCGTCTTCCCGCTCTACGCCAACTACTACACCTGTTGCGATGCCGATTATCCCGGCGGAGCGGGCTTCGAGTTGCGGACTATCGTGCGGCCGTTCGGATGGGAAGTCAATCACCTGATGGTCGGCGGGAGCAGCGCGGCAGGGGTGGCCGCCGGCGTCGAGCGTCTGGTCGGCCTGCTCAAGCAACAAACCGCCGGCCGCGAAGTCGAATTGCCCTACACGCTCGAAGTCCAGCTCGGGCCGGAGCAGGCCCGCAGCTTTGCCCCTTTCCTGGCGACCGCGGACGATGACGTGCCCTTCGCCCCCCCCACCGGCAAGGGCCAATACGGCCACGCCCGCGACCAGTTCACTCGCCATGCCCACCTGTACTTCTATACCGGCCGGCCCGTCTTTGCCCGCCGGGCCCGGGACTGGGTCGTCTTTCTCGCCGAGTACGACCCGGAAGTCCCCTTCTTCCATTCCGACGACTACCGGCTGCAGGATCTCGCCACCGCCTGGCGCCGCGTGAGCTGCAGCCCCGCCTTCTCCACCGAAGATCGTCTGCGGATCGACAACCGCGTCTATGCCACCATCGCCGACCAGGCCGCCAAGTGGTGGCGGGAAAAGAGCGCGGAGCGCGGCATCGGCATGCGGCATCATACGACGGGCATGCTCGGCTGGTGGACGTTCATCCGCCTCGCCCAGGAACTTGGGCGGCCCGGACCCGACGCTCAGGCCCAACTGCACGAATGGCGGGCCGAGGCGGAGGACTACCTCGACGGCCTGCTCCGCCACTACTGGGACGATGCCGACGACTACCAGTCCGCCGACTCCATCCAGAACACCGCCAGCTACGCCTTGCAACACGGCCGCATGGCGTGGTTCGCCAACGGCCTCGCCCGCCGCGCCGCCGAGCGGCTCCTGGCGGTGACCGACAACCGCGGCTGGTACGCGGGCATCATGGGCTACGGCGAGGCCCTGCCCGGCTGGGAACACTTCACCCTCAACGGCGGCCTGCTGCTGGGCTCCTGCGCGTTCGTCTACCAGGACGGCACGTTCAAGTGGATCCTCGACCGTTTCCCCGCCCTGCGTTCCTCGTGGCGGTCACTGCATCCGTTCGGCCTGAGCCAGTTCGCCACCGGCCGACGACTCGAACCGCAGGAGCCCGCGTGGCTCCGCGGCGCCCAGGCCGTCCGCTTCACCCCCTACCGCCTCAACCTCATCAACACCGGCGACTTCCTCCAGACCGAGATCATGGACGGCTACCGTCTGACCGGCCTGACCGCCCGGCCGGTGACCGAGGACCTCGCCTTCGACAAGCTCGCCATCCGTAGCCGGCCGGAGCCTGACGGCAGCTACCTCCTCCTCCAGGGCATGGCCGCCGTCACCCTCAGCACCATCGACATGAACAGCGTCATCCGCCACACCGATCGCGGCAAGCTGTGGCTCCTGCACAACACCGCCCGGCGGTCGCTGTACTTCAAGAACGGTGTGTACATCAGCCGCGGCCTGAACGACGAGCCCATCCCCGCGGCCTGCGAACTGGTCGCCCATGCCGACTTCGACCGGGCCGCCCTGGCCGCCAGCCGCTTGCCCGACTACCACGGCACCATCTGGACCCGCCATCTGGTCGCCCTGCATGACCGCTACACCGTGGTCATCGACCAGGTCCGCTTCCACGAGCCCGGCCGGTACGTCACCTGCGGCACCTGGCGCACGCCGGGCTTCGCCGCACTGGACGGCAACCGATGGACCAGCCGGCAGGAAGACGCCACCTTCACCCTGCTCTCCGGCCCCGACGTCGATTTGAGCAGCGAGCGAGACCCGCAGCGCGACGGAGCGACTCGACCCACCGTGCTCCGCCAGTCCCGCTCGCTCGACGTTCAGCCCGGCGACGACCTGTTCATCGAAAGCCTGCTGTACGCCTCCGCACCCGATCATGCGGTCGCGTTCGACATCCGGCGCCCGCGCCCGGGGGCGCTGCTCATTCGTGACGGCACATCCGCGGAGGAACGCCCGAGCCTGCATCTGGCCGCGGTGGGTGCCCGCGGGATTGAGATAGGGAATCTGAGCAGCGATGCGTCGGTGCTGTTGCTCGCGCCTCCGGAGATCTACCTTGCGGGGGGTACGCATGTCGCGCTGGCCGGCCGGCGCATCGAGGCCGATGGTGGGACGGTAACGCTCGATCAGCCCGGTGCCGACCAGGCGCGTGCATGGCTCGCCGACCTTTGGAACAAGGCCGACGCGGTGCGAGAGCCGGCTTCGTCGGAAGCCGCGCCGCAGACCGAACGTCTGCCGGTGGTCCGCTGGACGCATCCCGGACCGGCCACGCGCGGACCGCTGATCGACGGAGTCCGCATCGAGCCGCGAACCAACGTCCTCGGCCCGACCGCGCTGTCGTCCGATGGGGTGCTGCCCGTCCTGTTGGCCGAGCCCCGGTTGGCCCCACCGCGCAGCAGCGGCCTGGGACCCGCTCCCCAGACCCCCGCGAGTCCCTGTGATGCCCAGGCATCCGACGACGCCCCACCGCTCACCGAGGCCTGCCTCTCGCCCGCTGTCGGTGCCGAGTTCGTCGTGCATGTGCCCGGCCCCACGCGCATCAGCGAGTTGGCCCTCTTCAGCGACCCGGTCTTCAACGTGTTGCAGCCCCTGCCGCCGGCCACGCTGGATGTCGAGCTGACTTTCACCCGCGACGGTTTTGCCGTCGATAACCGGTCCCGTCGGGTCGCGATCCCCCGCGACCTCTCCTATCACAACCTCTACAAAGGGCACGCTTACGTCTTCGAGTGCTACCGCGTCGCCGGTCTCGACGAAGAGGCCTCCGCCATCCGCGTTCGCGTGCTCGATGCACCGCGCCCCAACATGCTTTTCGCCGACGTGCAGGTGCGCGGCACGGAGCGCGACCTCGCTCGGCCCCTTGGCGTGCACTTCGCCGACCTGGACAACGACGGGCGCGAAGACGTCCTCGCCTGGACCGCCGAGGGCGACCTGACCGCCATCACCGCCCAAGGGGCCGAACTTTGGCATCAGCGTTGGCCGGCCGGCATCCTGGCGGTCGATGCCTGGCACGTCGACGGCGATGACTCCCCCGCTGTGTTCGTCAGCCGCACCGATCGCTGGGTCACCGTCTGCGACGCCCAGGGCAACATCCGCTGGGAGGCGGACTTCCGCGACATGAACCGCGTCACCGACGGCCGCTGCTTCAGCGACGGCAGCGCGATCTACGGCATGGTCGCCTGGCCGCCACCGGGCGTCACTTTGGGCCAGGCGCCGGCGGCGGGCAGGCAGACCCTCCTGCTCACCGGGTACTTCTTCGCTGCCCTGTTTGATGCCCATGGCGAATTCGTGGAATGCTTCCGCCGCGACGGGCATTTCACGCAATCCCGCGTCGTGCCGCCCGGACTGGCCAACAGCGGGCACCTCGCCATGCGCAGCGACATTCCCTGGACCGGCCCCGTACCCCTCACCTGGCACAGCGACGATCTCAAGACGCCGTACGCGAAATGTTCCGTGCCCAACGGCCCCGCCGTGGCCATGGAACTCGCCGACTTCGACGGTGACGGCTCGGCCGAGGCCCTCGTCGTCACCGAACAGGGCCTCGGCGTGTACAGCGCGAAACCGCCGCACACCCGCTGGGAACAGATGACCGACGCGCCGCCCGTCGGCGTCGGCATCGTCCCCGTCTCCGGCAATGAGCCGCCGCACGTCGTCTACGGCCGCGAGGATGGGTACCTCTTCCTCCTGGCTTCCGACGGGTCCGTCACGCGCTCGACGCTGCTCGATGAACAGATCCACTGCCTGACCGCGCTGCGTACCGCCCGCGACGAAGCGATCGTGGTGGTCGGCACCGCCCGCGCCCTGCACGCCCTGCATCTGGCCGACTTCACCCCCGTGTGGACGCATCCCCTGCCCTGCCGGCAGCTCCGCGCCCTCGCCGGCTCCCCCCCCCCCCCCCCCCCCCCCCCTCCCCCCCCCCGCCCC
>CAZEEJ010000155.1:0-4788 GCA_964511155.1 uncultured Planctomycetales bacterium
TCAACTACTACGAGGACCGCGGCGAGCATGGCGAGTATTGGACCAACCGGCGGCCGATATTCGATCAGGTGCACACCAGCCAGGGCTGCTCGGCAAGGATCTGGAGCGAGTCCGCCGGGCCGCTGCACGCGACATTGGTCAGCGAGGTGAGCATGCGGTTGCCGACCCGCGGACTCAAGGAGGAACAGCGGCGGGGTGACGGACTGGTGGACCTGACCATCCGCACCGCCGTCAGTCTGCGGGCGGGCAGTCGGCAGGTCGAAGTCGAGGTCGAATTCGAGAATCGCCACGAGGACCACTTCCTGCGAGCGATGTTCCCGACCGGGCTGAGCCGGGCCACCCACGCCGACGCGGGCGGGCATTTCACCGTCGATCAACGGCCCATCCGACCGCAAGGGCCTACCGAAGAGACCGTCTGGCCGGACATGGCCACGCAACCGCACAACAACTTCGTCGACGTCAGCGACGGCGACTGCGGACTGGCGTTCCTCAACGACAGCCTCACGGAGTACGAGGTCGGCGACACGCCGGAGCGGGTGGTGGCACTCTCGCTGTTGCGCAGCGTGCGGAACTGGGTGTGCACGGAGATGCGCTGCGGCTCGGAATGGCCGACGCAAAAAGGCGGGCAATGCCTGGGGCACCACCGCATCCGGTATGCCATCCTGCCGCATGGCGGACGATGGGACGAGGCTGGCGTGGCCCTCGCCGCGGAACGCTTTAATGTCCCGCTGCGGCTGGTGCAAACCCGGGCCGGCCAAGGCGACCTCCCCGCGGGTCAGGCGTCGCTGTTCGCCATCGACAACGACCTGCTGCGGTTCAGTGCCCTCAAGAAGACCGAAGACCGCGAGACGGCCATGGTGCGGCTGTACAACCCGACCGACCGACCGCAACAGGGCCACCTGCGCTTCCTGGCCCCGGTCGCCCGGGCCTGGCTGACCGACCTCAACGAACAGCGGAGCAGCGAGATCTCCGTAACCGCCGGACATGCCGTACCGGTGACCGCCGCTCCGTACAAGATCGTGACGGTGGAGGTGGAGGGAAGTTAGCGAGTTAGCGAGTTAGCGAGTTGGCGAGTTAGCGAGTTAGCGAGTTAGCAAGTGAGCGAGTTGGCAAGTGAGCGAGTTGGCAAGTGAGCGAGTTGGCAGGTTAGCGAGGCAACGAGGGAGCAAGGCAGCGAGGCAGCGAGTGAATCACACGATCCGGCTTGCCTCTTCGCGACGACAAAAACGGAGTGCCCATGGCGGTGCTGGTAGATATCCCTGGTTTGGGGCCGATGCCGAATGACGGCGGGATGGTTGCCCTTGAAGCCTCCGGCGACGGCCGCTTCCACGTCGGCCGGGACGGCGTCGTATCCATCACCGCCACCGGAGACCGCAAGGTCGAGTTCATCGCCTTTGCCGATCATAGCCTGGCCTTCATCCGGTCGGCCATGGGCTACCCGGCCTGGTACCCCGTCCACCCCGTACGCCTCGACCGACCGATCAAGGCCGTGCTCATGGACCTCGACGGCACCAGCGTACGCAGCGAGGAGTTCTGGGTGTGGATCATCGAGCTGACGACGGCCAGCCTGCTCGGTGATGCCGGCTTCAAACTCGATCCTGCCGATCTGCCCTACGTCTCGGGGCACAGCGTGTCCGAGCACCTGCAATACTGCATCCGCAAGTACTGTCCCGGGCGTACGGTCGAGGAGGCCCGGACGTTCTACTTCGAGCACACGGACCGCCAGATGAAGGCGATCCTCGACGGCCGCGGCCGACCGAACGCCTTCACTCCCACCCCGGGGCTCAAGGAGTTCCTGCTCGCCCTCAAGGACATGGACATCCGCATCGGGCTGGTCACCTCCGGGCTGTACGAGAAGGCTTGGCCGGAGATCGTGTCCGCCTTCCGCACGCTGGACCTGGGCGACCCGCGCGCGTTCTACGACGCGATCATCACGGCCGGCTTCGCCATTCGCAAGGGGCAGGTCGGCACGCTCGGCGAGCTGTCGCCCAAGCCGCATCCGTGGCTCTATGCCGAGACCTGCCGCGTCGGGCTGGGGATCGACTTTGACGATCGCCACCACGTCATCGGCATCGAAGACAGCGGCGCGGGCGTCTGCTCGATCCGCCTGGCGGGCTTCGCCACGATCGGCATGGCCGGCGGCAACATCATCGAAAGCGGCACGCGGCCCCTGTGCGACCACTACTGCCATGACTTCGGCGAGATTCTGGATATCATCGCAGCTCAGGAAAGGAGTTCGTGATTGTCCCTCTGTAATACCAACCGTGGCTTTCTTGTTGTCCTGAGAAGAAAACAGCTCACGCAGAGGCGCAGAGATCGCAGAGAGAGGCCTTGCTGAGTGTCTCTGCGATCTCCGCGGTCTCTGCGCCTCGGCGCCTCTGCGTGAGATTCGTTTTGGGTTGTGGGCAGGGCCCACGCTATGCCTTTGTGCCTTTGTGCCTTTGTGTCTTTGTGGTTCAAACTCCTACGGAGCGAGCGGAGTCCGTGACGAGGACGAGTGATGACTCACGAATCGTTTGACGTGGCCGCGGCGGGCCATATTTGTTTCGACATTATTCCCAGGTTCCACGACACCGGAGCACGGGCGATCGGGGAGATCCTGACGCCGGGCAAGCTGGTCAACGTGGGGCCGGTCGCGACCTGCACCGGTGGGCCGGTCTCGAACACGGGGATCGGCCTGCACAAACTCGGGATGAGCGTCCGGTTCATGACCAAGGTGGGCAACGATGCCTTCGGTGCGGCCGTAACCGAGCGACTGGCTGCTCTCGCTTCCACCGAAGGGGTCAAGGTCGAGAAAGGCGGGCACACCTCCTATACCGTGGCCCTCGCTCCGCCGGGCATCGACCGCATCTTCCTCCACCATCCGGGCACCAACGACACGTTCGACAGCCGCGACGTGGACTACACGCTCGTCGGCCGGGCCAGGCACTTCCACCTCGGGTACCCGCCGCTGATGAAGGCCCTGTACGCCAACGAAGGCGACGAGTTGGCGGCCATCTTCCGCCAGGCCAAACAGGCCGGGGCCACGACCTCGCTGGATATGTCGCTGCCCGATCCCGACTCCGAATCCGGGCGAACCGCCTGGGAGCGCATTCTCCGCAAGACGCTCCCCCACGTGGACGTGTTCTTGCCCAGCATCGAGGAGGCGGTGTTCATGACCCAACCCGAGCGCTTCCGCCGGATGAAGGCGGACCACGGCGGCGGGGAATTGATCGACCATTTCGACGCGGCCGACTACACGGAGCTGTCCGACCAGTTCCTGACCTACGGCAGCAAAGTGGTCGCGCTGAAGTCCGGGCACCGCGGGTTCTATGTGCGTACGGGCGACGCCTCACGGCTCGGCGAGATGGGGCGTGCCCGGCCCGGCGACGTGGGGAACTGGGCCGACCGCGAGTTGTGGTGCCCGGCCTATCACGTCGACCCGATTGCCAGCGCGACGGGCTCGGGTGACTCGTCGATTGCCGGCTTCCTGGCCGCGTTCCTCCGTGGCGAAACCATCGAACGCACGCTCAAGTATGCCAACACCACCGGCAGTCTGAACCTGACCGAGCTGGACGCCCTGAGCGGGTTGAAGGATTGGCCGGGGACCACCCGGCTGATGGAGGACCGCTCGCGACCGCTGAACCGCTTCGCGATCACCACCCCCGGCTGGCAGTTCGATGAGAGCCTGCTGATGTGGGTGAAGCGCTGAGAACCTGATGCCTGCGCTGGCGGGAGGTTCCCATCAGCACCCCTGCGCGTAATCCGCACTGCTCAAAGAGCAGTGGCACACGGCCCTCGCGAGCGGCAAGTCCGGCGTCAGCGTCCGCGGGCGGCGGTCGAGAACTCCTCGAACTGGCCGCGATGAGGCATCCTGCCGACCAGCAGTACGACGGCCAAGGCCGCCACGAGCAGGGCCGGCCAGACACCGGTCAACAGGTAGGTGATACCCGCCAGGGTGCCGAGGCTCTCATTCACCACCGCACCGATCACCACCCGCGTCATCCAACGCTGCAATAACACCGGCAGCATATCCCGCCCTGCCGCCTCGGCCGTCGCGGCCGCCTGACGAGCACCGGCCAGTATCGCCCGGTTGACCAGCGGCGGCATCAGAACGCCCACCCCGGCCACGAGGACCAGGATGGGGAACAGAACGCGGCCCAGCTCCGGCTTGGCTTCCACCTGTTCGCCCACCACCAGCACGATGACGGTCAGAGCCACCACGCCAAGGACCATCGCGCCGACCAGGATCTGCGCGGTCCTGATGGTCTTGGCAACCTGGGTGTCCGTGTTCATCGGGCCACCGCCAGGCGCGTGGCGTTCAGCGCCGGTAGTGCGAGCGGCAAAGTGAATTCGCTGTTCTCGTCGGTCTCATACTGATCGAGCGTCGGCGAGTAGGTACGCACCTGGATGACCCCCTTGGCAGGGTCAAAACGCATGATCCGCAGCCAGCCGTCGCCCCCATTGGACCGCTTCTGGTAGTCGGCGAGGACCTCGAGCACCTTGCCGCCGGCGTCATTGGTCGAGATCTGGTGATACTCCTCCGATCGCCCCTCGTGCCCGCAGAGCAGCAGGAAGATCTGCGGATTCACGCGGATGAGCTTCTCGAACACCTCCTCGGCCGAGTTGCCGCCCTTGCGGAACCCACGCCGGGTGTTCCGGCCGACGCCTTCGCGGCCGCGGAGGTAGATGTGCGTCGAGACGATGGCCGCCCGGTCTGGATGCTGCCGCAGGACCTCCGTGGCCCAGGCGACGGCCTCGTCCGGGATGTCGCCTTCAAGATGCAGAAAGACGAAGTCCACGCCGCCG
>CAZEEJ010000155.1:4798-14045 GCA_964511155.1 uncultured Planctomycetales bacterium
CTGGAAGGAGTTCAACCCGTTGGCCGACGCCCCGCCGAACCAGGAATACCGCTTGAACCGCTGCGGCCCGAAGTAACGCACGAACGTCTCCGCCACACCGTTCGGATCACCGGATTGATCGTAATCGTGGTTGCCGATGGCCACCGCCCAGGGCACCACGCCGTCCAGCTTGGACATGGCTTCGTCGGCCACCGTCCACTGGGGCATGTCCTTGGCCCCCTTGTTGACGATATCGCCCACGTGCGTGACGAAGACGATGTTCTCCTGCCGCACGTTCCGGCAGATCCACTCGGTCTGGGCATGGAACTGGTTCGGGTGCGACTCGCTGTACCTCTGCGTATCGGGCAACATCACAACGGTGAACGGCCCCGCGGCCGGCTGCGTACAGCCCAAGGCCGGAACCATCAGCAACCAACACAACTGAAGCCTGATTTTCATCGTCGTCATCTGCCGTGGTCCTCCATCTCACCGGGTGCCCGCCGACCCCTCGACGCGGCTGCCCGGCCCGCCCAGTCACGCTACAATGCCGCTCGTCCCATCCTGCTGGAACAGGGATAACCGGAACCGGTGGGCGAGTCCAGAGCAGGGCGCAAAGCCGGGACGTGTCAGCGGTCCAACAACACACCATGTATTCACGGGTAAGGGGTAAAGCCGACGGGTGGCACGGGCCGGTACACCGACCCGTGGCTGGGCCAGGGCAGACCACGGGCCTGAGTACAGGCCCATGCCACCCGCCCGGTGCCAGCTCATTGATCTGCGTCCATCTGTGTGATCTGTGGGCAGAAAGGGAAGAGGAGAGGCCCACAGATCACACAGCGTGGGCTCTGTCCACAGCCCAGAGCAAATCTCACGCAGAGGCGCAGAGATCGCAGAGAGAGGCATCGCTGGGTTTCTCTGCGATCTCTGCGCCTCTGCGTGAGCTGTTCTCTTCTCCGGACAACAAGAAACCCACGGTTGACATTGCAGATCGACTGAGATGGAGAGAGGCTACGCTGCGTTGCCCGTGCTCACCTCGCCTGGGCACGTGTGAAGATCAACCGGCGGGCGGGGGCGGCGGGGCCAGCCAGGTCTGCCGCTTCTGCTCGAACCAGCGGTTCCACTTGTCCGCCTGGTCCGGGGTGAGGCTCGCAGCCACCTCGGCCTGCAGGAGCCGCAGTTCCTCCTCAACCTGGGGCTGCACCTCCCGGCGGATCTTCTGGAGAGCGGCCTGGCGCGTCCGCAAGGCGGCCTCCACCTCGATGGCCTGCTGATCCGTCAGATCCAGGAAGCGGCGGAGCCGCGCCGTCGCCCGGGCGGCAAACTCCTCCGGGTGCCGCAGCCGATGCTGGACGCCCCGCACCATGGCCAGGGCGGTCAGTCCCGAGCCGATCCCCGCACCGGACATCAACAGCAGCAGGGCCAGCAGCCAGGATACCCAGCGGCGGCGCGGGCGGTGGGGCAGGCTTGGCCCGGCAACGTGGGCTTCGTCGGTGGGCGAGGTCATTGCAGCACCAGGTTCATACAGAACAGCGTCTCGGCCACAGGATCCTGGAAACCCGACCAGGCACGCAGGGCATAGACCACAACAACGATGGCCGCGGCGGCCGAGGTGGTCGCGGCGATGGCCATGGGTAAGTCCCAACCGCGCGCGGGTCGGTCCGCCAGTCGTGCCAGAACGGCCTCGGACACGTCCACGACCGGTGGGCCATCGGCTTGCGCGGCCGCGACCAGCTTCTCAAACCGCCGTTGCTTGTTCATCATGGTCACTCCTGCTGTTCCAACATTGCCCGCAGCCGGCGGCGGGCGCGATGGGCCTGAACCTTCACCAGCGTCCGCGTCCAGCCGGTCAGATCGGCGATCTCCTCAGTGGACAACCCCTCCAGGTGCATCAACGTGAGCACCAGCCGATCCCGCGGGGCCAGCCTTCCCAGCAGACTGTGGACGGCCTCCGCGGCCTCGCCGGCCGCGAGGTTCCCGGCCGCGGCGAGGACGCACGCGTCGGCATCGAGGGGCTGGGTCCGCTCCCGATCACGACGGCGGTCTTTCCAGTAGCGGTACCCCACTCGAGTGGCGATCCGACGAAGCCAATGGGCGAATGGCGACCGCCCGCGAAAGCTCCGCAGGCTGAAGAACGCCTGCACGAACACCTCCTGCACCAGCTCCTCGCAGACGCCGGGCTCGCGGCTGAACCGCCACACGTAGCGGGCGATCGCCTGCTGATGCCGACGGACGAGCCGACCGTAGGCCTCGCCGTCGCCGCCGAGACTGGCGTGGATGTCTTGCAGGTCCTCGATGTCGACATGATGGACCTCCATGCACTCGTCCCCAGGTCCGCGACCGAATCGGCAGGGTGCCAATTCGCTGAGGACCGAGTCAACTTGTTGATGGCGGACCAAACACAGGTGACGAACAGCAACAAGTTGCCTTGGTCCTGACGACGAGTGGCCCACCTCCTCTGGAGGTGGGGGAGCGATCGATTCGGTGGGAGAACGCCAATCCCGTTGCGGCATTGACTCGCGTGCCGCAATCGCTCCCCCAGGTTCAGAGAACCTGGGCCACCCACGGCCCGCAGCCATAACCTGCCCGCAGGCCGGCGTACTCACCCGCCGAGAACCTCGTCCAGCAAATTGTCTGCCGCGGCCTGCCGGCTGGCGCGATGCTCGCGGAGAATCTCCAGTTGCTCATCGGTCAGAACGCCCTTGACCTCGCCGACGACCCCACCGATAGCCACGGCCGCGTCACCGATCGCCTTGCCCAGCTCATCCGCCGCCGCCCGGATCGCCGTCTCGCCGCCTTCGCCGGTCAGCACCGCCTCGCGGAGTGCCCGCTTGCGGGCCACCACCTCGCGGACCAGCGGAGCAATTTCGTCACGGTTGTCGACCACGATGCCCCGGATCGTGTCACGCTGCTCGTCGGTGACCTGCAGTTTGTCTTTCAGACCGCGCAGGCCCGCGAAATGCTTGCGGATGAAATCGAGCACCGGCCGATGCTGCCCTTCCGCCTGCGCGGAACACCCGGGCTTGCCTGTCTCTCCCTGACCGGCTCCACGGCCCCGTTCCGCCACCGCGATCCCCGCCACCAGCACAACCGCCCCCACCAAAACCCCCGCCGTCCACCTCGATCTGGCCGATTTCATCGTCCGGTTCTCCTGCAACTGCCCGCTTCCGTGTCGTCCCGGCCGCCAGGTCCGCACCCGGCCCCGCCCGACTGCCTTTGTTCTATTGGTGCACGCCCGACCCTCGCCGGTTACACCCCTGTGAGCCGAACCCCCGACCCCGCACCGGCCGATGCGCGTACCAACTCCTATAATGTTACCCTCGCGCCCGGTGGACGCGAAACGGACTCCCGGTTGGGAATCGGGGAGGCGAGTGATGAGTGATGAGTGATGAGTGCTGAGTGAGGAGCGTTGAGCGAGCCGGGGACGCAAGTCCTCGGGTTGTTCGCGGGGATCGGGGGGGAACGAGCCCTTATGCGAGAGGCAATCGGAGAGGTACGAGGAGAATCCGCCGGCCGGGGGCGCCGGATCGCCCAACGTACGGGCTTCTGGCTGGGGCTGGTGCTGTTCGTCGCGCTGCTATCCGCCCCGCCTACCGAAGGGATGGTTCAGGCCGCCCGGCAGTCGTTGGCCGGCGGCCCTTCCGCAAACCGCGCCGGCTCGGCCGGTCAGGATGAGCCCACGGCCGATGCTGAGCTCACGGAAAGGCGCACGCTCGATGATCAGGCCGCATACCTGCGCGCTCGCACGATGATGGCCGCCGCAGCGGTCACTGCCCTCGTCGCCTGCTGGTGGATCTCCACCGCCGTGCCCATCCCCGTCACGTCCCTGCTGCCCTTGCTGCTGTTCCCGATCCTCGGGGTCATGCCCATCCGCGACGCGGCCAGCCCCTACGCCGATCCCAACGTGTTCCTCTTCATGGGCGGATTCATCATTGCCCTGGGCATCCAGCGGTGGGACCTGCACCGGCACATCGCTCTGCGGATCGTGTCGGTCATCGGGACGGGACGATCCACCCTGGTGCTCGGCTTCATGCTGGCCAGTGCGGGCCTGAGCATGTGGATCAGCAACACCGCCACCACCATGATGATGTTGCCCATCGGCCTGGCGGTAATTGCGTCGCTGGCAAACCTGGACAGCTCCACCGCCGACCGACCCGCCGGCAACTCCAACTTCGCCGTCGCGTTGATGCTCGGCATCGCCTATGCCGCCAACGTCGGCGGCATCGCCACGCCGATCGGAACGCCGCCCAACATCGTCTTCCGTGGACAGCTCGAACACCTCTACCCGGATGCTCCGGAGGTCGGGTTCGGCCAATGGATGCTGCTGTTCGTGCCTTTCGTCGCGATCTTCGTGCCGGCGATCTGGCTGGTCCTGACCCGGGTCACCTGCCGGATCGAACCCGCCGATGGGTCACTCGGCCGGGCCATGGTTCGCCGCCACCTCACGGCCCTCGGTCCGTTGTCCCGGCCGGCCCGCATGATGCTCTTGATCTTCGCCGCCACCGCCCTGCTGTGGATCACCCGCAGTATCCCCGTCAGCAAGCACACGAACTACGGCTGGGCCAACCTGGTGGAGCACATCCTGACGCGCGACGGCACCGACGCTTCGCGATTCCGCGCCGCCAACATTGACGACGCCACCATCGCCCTGGGCATGGCTGTGCTGCTGTTCATCATCCCCGCCGGGCGTGACCCGACCGGCGAACCGCAGCGGCTGATGAACTGGGAGACGGCCCGCCAGTTGCCCTGGGGCATCCTGCTGCTGTTCGGCGGAGGCTTTGCCATCGCGGCCGGCTTCCAATCCAGCGGCCTGAGTCTGTGGTGCGGGCAGCTCTTCATTCAAGGTGGTCTGCAGGATCCCCTCTGGCTCATCGCCGGCACCTGCCTGGCCATAACCTTCCTCACCGAAATCACCAGCAATACCGCGACCACCCAGATCATGCTGCCCGTACTCGCCCACGCGGGAAGCGTGCTCGGGCTCAACCCCATGGCCCTGATGCTCTCCGCGACGGTGTCCGCCTCCTGCGCCTTCATGCTCCCGGTGGCCACCCCGCCCAACGCGATCGTTTTCGGCTCCGGGCAGGTGCCGATGGGGCGCATGGTGCGCACGGGGTTCATCCTGAATCTCATCGGCGTCGTGCTGATGACGGCGACGCTTTACCTGGTCGCCCGCCCATTGATGGGGCTCGATCCCGCTATCCAGCCGGACTGGGTTCCTTAGGGAAGTGACATTCGAAGAACGTAAGCCCCTGGTTGCAGAACGTCATTGGGGGGATCACGGCGGGTTGCCGAACTCGAGGACCCAGTACACCCCGTGCTGGCCACCGGTGCGGATGCCCACGCCGACGTCCTGCCACTGGCTGGCGAGGATGTTCTCCCGGTGGCCCTGGGTGGACCGCATCCACTCGGACACGACCTGCTCCGGCGAAGTCTGCCCGCCGGCCAGGTTCTCCCCGATGGCCAGGTAGATGTACCCGACGTTGATCGCCCGGTGGCCCGGGCCTTCGCCGGTCGCCGGGTGCTCGTGAGCGAAGAAACCGCCCTCGATCATCTCGCACCCGTATCCCTCCGCCATGCGGTTCAGCAGGGGATTCAGCCGTACTTCCCCGATGCCGCGACTGGTCCGCTCGTGGTTGACGAGTTGGACCACTCTGGCCCGGAGGGCCTCCTCGTTGCCCGGCACGTTGCACTCAACCGTCCCGGCCCGGATGCCCTGAACGAACATACTGGCGATCGGGGACTCGGAGGGGGTTCCGTCAGTACCCGGGCAGCCAACCAGCCACGGCAGCAGGCCGAACAGGCCCGCCAGAATCGTCTGTATGGTCAGCTTCCGCCTGGTCACGACAGCACACTCTCCCGGGCGTACTCGGCCTCTCCCACGGACCATCGGCATGCAGGGCGAGCAACCACCCCTCCTGCGCGCGGAGGACGCGTCCACTACAGTATACTCTACAGGGACATCGGCTGTCCAACGCAAAAACTCCAACTCGTTTTATCTCCAGAGTTTACAGCGAACTCTGAACAGGGATAGGTGGCAGGAATCGTGCGGAACTGGCGGCCAGGGCTGCTGATCGTCGCGCAGCAAGGCTGGAATCCGGGCGGCTCGAAAGCGAGCCACCTCCGGCGCATAACCTGGGCCGTAACATAAGGTTGGGGGTGATGGCGTGCGTGAAACAGGCGAAGCGACGGCGATCACGCCTTGGTGACGCGGAGCACCTCTTCGGGCGTGGTCAGCCCGGCCCGGACCTTGTCCCAGCCGTCCTCGCGAAGGAGCCTGAGGCCATTCTGGCTGGCGGCCCGCTCAATGCGCCCGGCCGAGACCCGCTGCACCACCAACTCGCGGATCTCCTCGTTCATCATCAGCAGCTCGAAGATCCCCAGCCGCCCGCGGTATCCGATGTGGCGGCACTCGCGGCAACCGCGTCCGCGGTACAACAATTGTCCCGGCTCGAGTTTCAGATCGGGCGGCAAGGCGGCGTACTCGGGCTCGTAGCTTTCCTTGCAGTGCTTACAGATGGTGCGCACCAGTCGTTGAGCCAGAATGCCCTCTACTGAGCTGGAGACCAGGAACGGCTCGACGCCCATATCCAGCAACCGGGTATTGGCCCCCGACGAGTCGTTGGTGTGCAGGGTGCTGAAGACCAGGTGGCCGGTCAACGAGGCGTTGATGGCCACCTCCGCCGTCTCGCGGTCCCGAATTTCGCCCACCAGGATCACGTCCGGGTCGTGCCGCAGGAACGAGCGCAGGGCACGGGAGAAGCTCAACCCGATCTTCTCGCTGACCTGCACCTGGTTGATGCCTTCGAGGTAGTACTCGATGGGATCCTCGACGGTCAGGATCTTGATCTCCTCGGAGACGATGGTGTGCAGGGCGGCGTAGAGGGTGGTCGTCTTTCCGCTGCCCGTCGGGCCGGTCACCAGGATGATGCCGTGCGGCCGGGTGATCAGCGACGTGAAGGTGTCGAGCACCTCGTCCGCCATGCCCAGATCCTGCAGGGAAAGGTTGATGGACTGGCGATCGAGGATACGCAGGACCATGGCCTCGCCGTACCCGGTGGGGATGACGGATACACGGAAGTCGATCTCGCGGCCGTGGATACGCGCCTTGAACCCGCCGTCCTGCGGCAACCGCTTCTCCGCGATGTTGAGATTGCTCATGATCTTGATGCGGCTGATGATCGCGGCCTGGAAGCGCTGGATCTGCGGCGGGACCACCTGGTTCTGGAGCACGCCGTCGATCCGGTATCGAACACGCAGGTCGTGCTCGTAAGGCTCGATGTGAATATCGCTGGCCTTGTCGCGGATGGCCTCGGCGAGGATCTCGTTGACCAGCTTGACGACCGTGGCCTCCTGGGCCATCTCGATGAGGTCGCCGTTCTCGTCAACGGACTCGCTGAGCAACTCGATCTCGTCGTTGTCCTCCTTCTCCTCGATCATCTCGTCGATGGTCGAGCCGCCCACGCCGAAGTGCTGCCGGATCAGCCGCTGGATCTCCGCCTCGCTGGCCAAATACGACTCGACCCGCAGCCCGGTGAGCATGCGCAGCTCGTCGAAGGCGGTGATGTCGTAGGGATCGGCCGTGGCGACCTTGAGGCTGTCCTCGGTCTTCTCCAGGGGGATGAGCTGGCGCTTGTGGATCAGGCGGGTGGGCATCTCTCGCAGCAGGGCGAGGTCCAACTTGACCTCCGTCAGGTCCACGACCGGGATGCACATCTGCTCGCCCAGGACTTTGAGGACCTCGCGCTCGTCGATGAAGCCCATGCGGACGAGAATGCGGTCGATGCGGTCGTGCGGCCCCTTACGCGCCGCCAGGGCCGCCTGCAGGTGGTCCGCAGTGATCTTGCCCCGCTCCAGAAGGATTTCCCCAACACTCACAGCTCGGTATCCTGTGTCACAAGCCACTGTCCTCTGCGCTCCCCGCGAATAGTCGTTCCTCGATACTTGGCGTGTGTCCGAACACCCTGTCCCGACACCCTGTCGCAGCGGCCCCCGGTCGCCCTTGCAGGGAGGAGCCCCCCAGTGAGCGCACCTCCCCCGCCTGTACCCTTATACCCAGGGCGGGGAGAGCGGTTGCAGGCCCCCGGCCCGAAGGTGTTGACACCTCCCAAGGTTCTGCGGTTAGCGGACCATCGCCGTGCCCGCAGGCGGGTGGCATGGGCCTGTACTCAGGCCCGTGGCCCGACCCGCCACGGGTCGGGGGACCGACCCATGCTACCCGTCCACTCAGGAAGCATAACATTCGCTAAAGCAGAGGGTTATCGACCGATAATCGGTGCTGATACGGCGACCCGGGGGGCGCCGCTCCCGCTCAGATCACCAGCGGCGCATCCCCGCTGCGGATGCGTTCGATGGCTTCGGCGATCTCCGGCCGCAGGGCCTCAAACTGCTCGACGAAGTAGGTCAGGCACTTGGCTGCGTCGAAGTCGGGGAGACGGACCAATTCGCGGAAGTCGACGGCGTCCTGCTCCTTGCGGGTTCTGGACGGACTGATGGCCGAGCAGTACTTCACCGCGGCCAGTGCTTCCAGGCAGGGCAGGACGGATTCGCGCCGGACCACCTCTTTGAGCACGGGATGGTGACGGGAGTCGATGATATCGATGCCCAAAGCCTCGCAGCGCAGGGCCTCGCCGCTGTCGTCGCAGCTCAAGGTCGCTTGCCGCTCACGGAACCAACGCCGGAGAAGCTGGAACGTCCGGCCGTCCACAAGGTAGTCCGTGTCTTCGGTGAATCGCGGCTTGAGGTAGGAGGCCAACGCCTTGGCGCCGATCAGCAGCCCGCGGCCGGCCCGGATAAGGGCTTCCAGCTCCTGGCGTTCGGGCCTTTCCTCTTTCTCGTTCACGGCCGTGGCAAGCCCCGCAAGAAACGCGTCCACATCCTGGTAACTGACCGGCTTCACGTTTGTACGCCCCCAACGATTCGCAGTCCATTATACCACCAACTGAGCGGAATGGGCATGTACTCGGCCTGAGGACCGAGTCAACTTGTTGATGGACGTGTTCGAGCGTCGGTGACGAACCGCAACAAGTTGCTTTGGTCCCGGCAAACAGCAACAAGTTGCTTTGGTCCGGGCAAACAGCAACAAGTTGCCTTGGTCCCGGCTCAGGCGGCGTGGACGAGACCGGCGACGGCGGCGCCGATGTCGGCGGGGCTGTCGACGACGGTGATGCCGGCGGCCTGAAGGGCGGCGATCTTGCCGGTAGCGGTGCCTTCACCGCCGGAGATGATGGCGCCGGCATGGCCCATGCGGCGGCCGGGCGGAGCCGTCCGGCCG
>CAZEEJ010000156.1:0-14033 GCA_964511155.1 uncultured Planctomycetales bacterium
CATCGAGGTCCTGCCCCAGAACGGCATGGTGACCACCTTCCCGTTCCGCGGCGAGCGGGACCACCTCGAGAAGTTTGACGACGCCATGCACTACATCCTCTCGACGCAGGTTGAGCGGATGAACCGCAACCTGTTCCACGCGTCCCACCGCGATCTGATGCACTACGGGGCCACGCGGGGGATGCTGGTCAAGTTCGACAACTGGGTCGACGACGACAACCTGGTGCCGTTCAGCTTCATTGACTGGGAACTGCGGGACAAGGAGCTGCACGTGCAGGCCTTCCATTCGTTCCCGGCCGACTATACCATCCTCAAGACCCAGTCGATCTTCGAGGTCGGCCCCCCGCCAAAGACCAAGCGGAGCCGATAGACCAAGCGATGGGTCGGCCGAGAGGCACAAGAACGGTGACGGGCGGGTCGGCCGGAGTGCGATCCGCCCTTTTTATGGATCCTTTCCGGGCCGCTGCCCGGTGGGCGAGGGCGTAACCCATGAACGACGTGATCCGCGGCAAGGCCTACGTGCTGGGCGACGACGTCGATACGGACCAGATCATCCCGGCCCACTACCTGATGTACAACCCGGCCATCCCGGACGAGCGTCGGCAGTTCGGGCGTTATGCGCTGTCAGGGGTGCCCGGTCCGCAGGCGGGGCTGCCCGCCGGTCACCAGCCGTTCGTCGATCAGACCGACCCGGAGAACACCCAAAGCCCGTACGCCGTCATCATCGGGGGCCGCAACTTCGGCTGCGGCAGTTCGCGCGAGCATGCCCCGCTGGCCCTGGCCGAGGCGGGCATCCAGGCCGTCGTCGCCGAGTTCTACGCCCGCATCTTCTTCCGCAACTCGGTCAACGGCGGGTACGTGGTCCCCTTCGAGACGCCCGAGCGGCTCGTCGAGCAGATCGCGACCGGCGACGAGGTCGAGATCCACACGCGGGAGAACTGCCTGGTCCACTGCCCGACCGGCCGGCGGTTCCCCCTCCAGCCGCTGGGCGACGTGGCCCCGATCATCGAGGCCGGCGGCGTCTTCGCCTACGCCCGCCAGGCGGGGATGCTGTGACCGGTTTGGGTGGAACTCGCCCACCGCACCCGGAATGACCAATGCCGAAGCACCAATGACCAATCAATGACCAAGCCCGAAGCCCGAACGCCAACCGCGAGCGGGGACGTTCGTCATTGGTCATTCGGACTTCATTGGTCATTGGGGCTTCGCCATTGGTCATTTCGCCTGCGGGTGGCGAGTTACGCCCATTCTAATAGGTGACCGTTCTGCACTTCACCGCCGATCCCGACTCACTTGATGATCAACATCGCGCCGGCGGCGACCATCACCATCTCGATCACGGCGACAAAAACGCGCTCGCTCATCCGATCCAACAGGCGTTTGCCGAACCAGGAGCCGACGACCATGCAGGGGGCCAGGAGCAGGCCTGCCGCCAGAACCCGGCCGGACAGCAGGTTCGTCGATCCATAGGCGGCGAGCTTGAACAAATGGGTGATCACCGTCGCCGCCGCCTCCGTGCCGATGTACGCTCCTCGCGTCAGGCCATACGCCAGGAAGAACGGCGCGGTCACCGGCCCGGTGCTGCCGACCAGCGAAGAGAGCAGCGACGCGCCCGCTCCGATACCGGCGAAGCCCTGCACCGGACACTTGGGATATCGGCCGCCGCCCAGGCGACGGTACCCCACGACGGCGACGAGGAACACACCCACTCCGCGCGTCAGCCAGGGAAGCGGCGCCGTGGCGAACAGCCATCCGCCGAGCAACGCCAGGGGGATGGCGCCGACCGAGTACCAACCCACCACGCGACGGTCGATGTCGCCACGGTTGATCCATACCCGCGAGCCGTTGCCGACAAGCTGGGCGATGGTGAGAATCGGCACCGCATCGCGCACGCCGAATACCCAGACAAGCACAGGCAGCAGGAGAATCGCGCCGCCGAAACCGGCGACCGCGGCGACGGCAGAGGCGACCAGGGCGCTCGCGATCAGGGCGACCACCTGCAACCCGTGGATGTCCCACATCGGTCACGCTCACTTGCTGTCGGCAAACGGATTCCCGAAGACGGCGGCCTTACCGAGTTCCGCCTCGATTTCCAGCAACCGATTGTACTTGCAGATCCGCTCGCTGCGGCAGGCCGAGCCGGTCTTGATCTGGCCGCCACCCATGGCCACGGCGAAGTCGGCCATGAAGGCGTCCTCCGTCTCGCCCGAACGGTGCGACACGACGAAGCCCCAGCCCGCTTCACGACACAGGTTGATGGCCTCGATGGTCTCGGTCACGGTGCCGATCTGGTTCAGCTTGATGAGCACGCTGTTGCAGGACCGTTCCTTGATCCCCCGCCTGATGAACCGGGTGTTGGTCACAAAGATGTCGTCACCGACAATCTGGATGCGGTTCCCGAGCACGGCGGTATGCTCCCTGAAGCCATCCCAGTCGTTTTCGGCCAAGCCATCCTCGATGGAGACGATCGGATACTTGTCGATCCAGGCTTTGTACAGGCCGGTCATGTCGGTGCTGCTCTTCTTGCCTTGGCCGGACTTGGTCAGGTGATACGCTCCGTTTTCATAGAACGAACTGGCGGCAGGGTCGAGAGCAATGGCCACGTCCTGGCCCGGCTTGTAGCCCGCAGCCTGGATGGCCTCAACGATCACCTCGCAAGCTTCATCATTGCTCTTGAGGTTGGGGGCGAATCCACCCTCATCGCCGACGCTCGTGGCATAGCCCTTCTTGCTCAGGATGCCCTTGAGGGCATGGAATGTCTCCGCGCCGTAGCGAAGTGCCTCGGCGAAGGTCGGGGCGCCAATCGGCATGCACATGAACTCCTGGAAGTCCACGCTGTTGTCGGCATGCTTGCCGCCGTTCAGGATGTTCATCATCGGCACGGGCAGTCGAAACGCGCCGGTCCCACCCAGGTAGGCATACAGGGGCAGATCGGCGGCCGTGGCTGCCGCCCGGGCGACGGCCATGGACACGCCAAGGATCGCATTCGCGCCGAGCTTGCCCTTGTTGGGCGTGCCATCCAGCGCGATCATCAGCCGGTCAATCTCGGCCTGGCGGGCCGGGTCCATGCCGACCAGCTTGGGGGCGATCGTGTCGTTCACGTTCGCCACGGCTTTGAGCACCCCCTTGCCGCCGTAACGCTTTTTGTCGCCGTCGCGCAACTCGACTGCCTCGTTCTCCCCGGTCGATGCTCCGGACGGCACGGACGCCGATACCGCGATGCCGTTGTCGAGGGCCACACACACGCGAAGCGTAGGGTTGCCTCGCGAATCGAGAATCTCCAGGGCCTTGACTCTACTGATCTTGCAGCTCATACGTGACTCCTGTTTCTGTTGTGTAAAATACGAATTGGCTACTCCGTGCCCGCATGGTTGCGAGGAAAGCCGTGAGGCGTCATGTCACCCTTCGGGCGCGTCTCCTGGGGCCAGTAGTGGTCCCAGAGATCGCCAGCGGAACCATGATTCGGGTTCTCGTGCAGAATCTCCTCCAACAGGTCTCGGGCCTTGTCCATAAGGCCCATCTGGATCAAGGCGATCGCCCAATGCACCTTGAAGGCCGGCTCGTACGGGTTCAGCCAAACGGCTCGCCGGAACTGGGATTCCGCCAGTTCGAGCGCGCCGCGCCCCAGGAAGTAGCGCCCCATCTCATCGCGGTCATAGCCGAGATAATGGCTGGGGCGCAGGACTTCCTCGCGGATGATCTGCCGGTCTCGACATTTGCGCCGCCTCCGCGGGGACATGGGTTTCACCTGTTGCGGGCCAGGCCGTCGGGGGCATATCACGCTCCGTTGGCCCGATACTTGACCACCTGAACCTTCTCCAATGTAATCAGGCCTTCGCCCACCATCTCATCAATATATGGAAGGAAGAGGCCGATCTTCTCTTCCGTATCCACGATCTCGATGATGAGGGGCAGATCCTCCGACAACCGCAAGAGCTTGACCGTGTGCATCCTGCTGTTTGCCCCGAAGCCCATCGGGCCGCGAAGGACGGTCGCGCCCGCCAGATGCAGTTCGCGAGCCTTGAGCACAATGGCCTCGTACAGCGGTTGGCCGCGCCACCGGTCACTCTCGCCAATGAAGATGCGAAGGAGCTGAGCTACGCCTTCCAATCTCATATGTCACCTCGCCACTACGGCAGCACACAGGGAGGGCATCCGGGGCGCGGCAATCAGCCCAATATCGCCGCCGTCACAGAAGCTGTCTCGTGCCTGGATGGCCCATGGTGCACACGTTGCCCACAACCTTTTCGAGTCGACTACGCCGGGCCGAACCATTTCTCCAGCAACCGATACCCGACCAGTACCGCGAAGAACCCGAGCGAGACGCTCAGCAGGAGATTCGTCACCGCTCGCACGCCCTGACCTTCGTTGGCCATGGCGAACGTCTCCCAGCCAACGGTCGAGAATGTGGTGAATCCGCCGAGCAGACCAATGGTCAAGGCTACACGGTACTCCGGACGGATGAGATACGGACCGCCGCTGAAAAGGTAGTTGAGGACTCCGATCATGAAGCAGCCGAGCACGTTCACAAGCAAAGTCCCGATCGGAAAAGAGGCATGGGTCAACCGCTGTCCCCAGCCCGCCAGCCCGTACCGACACACCGATCCGACTCCGCCGCCCACGAAGATCAACGCCAGCTTAACCATGTCTCCATCCAGCCACGCGACGCCGCGAACGCAAAAAAACCCGCCCAAGCGATCAGCTTGGCGGGTGCACGATTTCACGGCTTGCGTCATGCAGACCCTACCCAAGTCGATCGGGGTAGGAGTCATCAGGCCTGCGCGACCGGTTCATGGCGGACTCCATCGCCACCGAAATCCTACCCGCTGGCGCCGTGGATTGCAAGAGCTGAATCCACCCCCCAGTAGCATTCGGCAACGGGGAGAGAGTGCCGCGACGACAAGGGGGCGGTCGCTCGCTGCCGAGAAGAACCGCTCCCTCACGGTCGCGGCTCTGCAAAGGCGTCGCGGCTCTGCAAAGAGGTCGCGGCTCTGAACAGGCAGCTTGCGGCACCGATCTTCAGTTGTTTGTTGAGTCTGACCGGCGGAGGCGTTGGCGGATCAGGTCGGCGCGAAGGACGGAGCGTTTCTCGCCGTCGAGCGGCTGGCCGAGTTGCTTCTGGAGGTGGGCGGCCTGGATGGCGATGAACAGCTCGTTGATGGCGTCGAGCGAGACGTGCTTGACGCGCTCGAGCACGACGCCCATGCGCAGGTGCGAGAGGAGGAACAGGGCCTCCTCGGTGCTGATGGTGCGGGCGTTCTCGAGCAGCCCGACGGCCCGCCAGATCTTGTCGTCGAGGGCGTTGAGCCGATCGTGCTGCAGGACGCGGCGGGCCTCCTGCTCGTAGCGGACGATCGAGGGGATCACGTCCGCCTTGAAGCCGGTGAGGATCTCCTGCTCGCTGCGGCCGAGCGTGGTCTGGTTGGATACCTGGAAGAAATCGCCGAGGGCGTCGGTGCCTTCGCCGTACAGGCCGCGAACCGCCAGGCGCATATCCTTGGCCGCCCGGAAGACCTTCTCCAGTTCGTTGGTCAGCTTGAGCGCGGGCAGGTGGAGCATCACCGAAACGCGCAGCCCCGTCCCGACGTTGGTCGGGCAGGCGGTGAGGTAGCCGTACTGCTCGTGGAAGGCGAACCGGACGAGGGCCTCGAGGGCGTTGTCCACGCGGATGGTCTCGGACCAGGCGTCGTCGAGGTTGAGCCCGCGGCGAAGGACCTGGATGCGCAGGTGATCCTCCTCGTTGATCATCAGGGCGAAGGTTTCGGTCTGAGCGATGGCCGCGCCGCGGCTGCCCTCGGCCTCGGCGTGCTGTCGGCTGATGAGATGCCGCTCGACGAGAATCTGGCGATCGAGCGGCTCGGATTTGTCAATGTCCACGTAAAAGGTCTTCTGCCCGAAGTCGCAGGCCGAGATGGCCTCGAACAGCGCCCGTTCGATCTGGGCTCGATCCGCCCGGCAAGCCCGGCCCAGGAACGGATGACCCTCGAGGTTGCGAGCCAGCCGGACGCGGGAGGAGATGACCACGTCGTTCATCGGCCCACCGGCGGCAAGCCATTCGCCCGTCGAGCGTGTCAGGTCGTCAATGCTCATGATGGGGTATCCAACTCCGCAAGCTGATCGCGCAACTGGGCGGCCCGCTCGTAGTCCTCCGCCTCGACGGCGTCCCGGAGCTGCCGCTGGATCAGAAACCGCTTCTGCAGAATCGGATCGAAGGGGATGGATTCGCCGGGGCGTTTGCCCGTGTGCCGGCTGTGCCCGTCCTGGGCCCGCTGCACGACCTTGGCCAACGGATCCCCGAACGCGTCATAGTCCCGCGGGCAGCCCAGGAGCCCCTGGCTGCGGAACTCGACGAAGGTCATCCCGCAGTCCGGGCACTTCAACTGGGCCATCTCCTGCACCGTGGCCTGCGAGATCAGGAACGAGTTCAGCACTTCGTTGATCGAGACGTGCTGCTTGACCGCGATCCCCTCCTCGCCCGCACAGTGCTGGCACAGGTGTTTCTCACGCTTCTCGCCCTTGACCAGGTCGGTCAGGTGGATGGTGGCCTCGTGTTTCTTACATCTCTGGCAGAGCATGGCGATGAAACAGCCTCCCCATCAACGGGACGGCGCACGCTGGACCGCGCGTCCTCAGACCCATCGGGCCGAAAACCCCGGGGCTTGAACCCATGGGTCACCGGTTTTCGGCCGGTCCACAGGCTTATAGGACACAGGCATAGGATCTTAGGTTACCGCGCCGAGAGCGTCAACAATGCGGTCCATCCGCGGCGTCGCTACGGTGCGTGACCATTTCGGCGACGGCCGTTGCCTCCGGCCGGGGCGCATCTCCGTACCGCGACCGTCAGGGAGCGGCTCCTGAGCGGGAAGGCCGACCACACGAGGTCCGCTCCCTTACGGTCGCGGCTCTGCTGACGGTCACGGACCCACGTAACTGGCGAAGCAGCCGGGGGCCTCCTCGACCCGCATCTCCACGAGCGGCGTTCCCGCCGGGAGGGCCGCCCGGACCGCCTCGAATAGACAGCGGGCGACGATCTCGGCACTGGGATTCTGGCCGCCCAGCAGCGCCGCGGAGCCCAGATCCCGGTCGGCCAGCGTCCGGGTCACGGACTGGAGCACCTCCTGCACCAGCGTGAAGTCCACCAGCACGCCGATGGCGTCCAGCTCCGGCCCCCGGAACACCGCCTCGACCAGCCAGTCATGCTCGTGCAACGGTTCCGGCCGGCCGTCGTACATCCGCAACTGGTGGGTCGCTCGAAAACGACTCTGGACCCTGACTTCATACATGTTAGGATATCCGCATGGCACGTTACTGCCCTGATCTTAGCGAGTTCGAACGCCTCGCCCAGCGAGGCAACACCATCCCCGTCTACTGCCAGCTCCTGGGCGACAACCTGACGCCGGTGACGGCCTTTGCGGCCATCGCCGAGGACAGTCCCCACGCCTTCCTGCTCGAGAGCGTGGTCGGCGGGGCGGACGTGGCCCGGTATTCGTTCCTGGCGGCCCACCCGCAGGTGATGTTCGAGGCCACCCGCGACCGGGTTACCATCGACGGCCCCGAAGGACGCCGGGAGGAGACCTGCCCGGACCCGCTCACCAGCCTGGCCCAACTGCTCGCCTCTTATCGGGCGGTGCATTTGCCGCAATTGCCCCGATTCGCCGGCGGGATCGTCGGATACGCGGGCTACGATACCGTGCGCTACTACGAACCGCTGCCGGACGCGCCGCCGGACGACCGCCACCTGCCCGACCTGCTGTTCAACCTCTACGACACCATGGTGGTCTTCGACCATGCCTACAAGACGATCCTGGTGATCAGCCATGCCCACGTGGACACCGAGGGAGTGCGGGGCGGCTACGAGCGGGCCTGCGAACGGATCGAAGCCGTGGTCGCGCGATTGACCGCTCCCCAGGCCACCCGGGTCAGCCGCATCGATCGCATGGGCGACCCCACGCTGGCGTTCACGAGCAACATCCAGCAGCCGGAGTTCGAGAAGGCGGTCGAGGCGTGCAAGGAATACATCCGGGCCGGCGACATCTTCCAGGTTGTACTGTCGCAACGGCTGCTGGTCAAAACGGCCGCCGACCCGTTCGACATCTACCGGGCGCTGCGCGTGGTGAACCCCTCGCCGTTCATGTTCTACCTCAAGAGCCCGCGGGTGATCCTCGTGGGAGCGTCGCCGGAGATCATGTGCCGGGTCGAGGACGGCATCATCACCAATCGGCCGCTGGCGGGCACACGGCGCCGCGGACGCGATGAGCAGGAGGACTTGAACCTCGAGCAGGAACTGCTGGCCGACCCCAAGGAGCGGGCGGAGCATATCATGCTGGTCGATCTGGGGCGCAACGACGTCGGGCGGGTGGCGGAGCTGGGCAGCGTCGAGCTGCGCAAGGTGATGACCATCGAGCGGTACAGCCACGTCATGCACATCAGCAGCACGGTGCGGGGCAAGCTGGCGGCGGGGATGAGTTCGTTCGATGCGCTGCGGGCCTCGTTGCCGGTCGGGACGGTCAGCGGCGCGCCCAAGGTGCGGGCCATGCAGATCATCGACGAGTTCGAGCCGACCCGCCGCGGGCCGTATGCCGGGGCGGTGGGCTACGTCGATTTCGCAGGGAACATGGACACGTGCATCGCCTTGCGAACCATCGTTATCACCCCCGGCGACACGTTCGGAAAGCAACACGCCTACGTGCAGGCCGGCGCAGGTATCGTCGCCGATTCCGTGCCCACGCTGGAATACCAGGAAACGATCAACAAGGCGAAGGGTCTGCTGCGGGCCATCGAAATCGCAGAAACGCGGTTCGAGTGATGACTCGCCGTTGTGGGTTCGCGTGACGACCCACCGCTGTGGTTTCACGTGATGACTCACCGTGTGCCACTGCTCTGTGAGCAGTGCGAGGGCGTGCAGGTCAGGGATCAGGTGACAGGCGAGCCGGGTCAGGGATCAGGCGAGCCGGGGACGCAAGTCCCCGGGGCAAATCGGGGATCAGGCAGCAATCAGCCGCTTGCGGCTTCGCACGATCGCGTGCAGGTTCTTGTGTGCGATTGCACCCCGCGCCGGTTTACGCCGGGCTGACTTCCACGTACTTGTCCACGCTCGCCAGATCGCGGGCCACGTCGACCGAGGCGAACAGCTTACAGGTGGCCCCGGCCGTGATGTGCGCGACCGCGATCCGGGCCGGCCGATCGTGCCAGGTGCGCCCGCCCCGGACGTGGCCCTTCACCACCCGGGCCCGGCTCAGCCGCCGCCGCTCCTGCTGCGCTTCCCTGGTCTTCTCGAAAAGGCGAACGAGCGTCTTGACGCCCGCCACGCTCTTCGGCCGCTTCGTGACTTTGACCGTAATCCACTGACCGGGTCGAATATCCGTTGGCATCGGCTGCTCCTGCTGGTCGTCCTCGTCCGTCATCCCGGGCGCCGTTTGAACACCGGCTCCCGTCTGCCCGGCTCTCCAGGGCCTCGCTCTCGCGGCCGGTAACCCTGCTCTGGGCGGCCGACCCGCGACGTTTCCCGCCCGGCGGGCAGAATCCGGGCATTGTACGGCATCCCCCCGTCGCTGCCAAGCCTCGCCCAACCCCCGGCCCTGGACGGGGTCCGTGACAGAATCCGCGAGCCGCCGGGCTTGTCCCGGCGATTGGCGAGAGGACGCTGGGGATGCAGCCCTGCGTTCCTGGCGAGCGCTGCCGCGGCGAAGTGCAAGGCTGTTCCGTACCGCGCCCGTAAGGAAGCGGACCTCGTGTGCGTGGCGTTCTCGCGCGAGGTCCGCTCCCTTACGGTCGCGGTATGGAGATGCTGACCCGCCGGGGCCGATTCCATCCGCCCAGACTATCACGGACCCGCCGCGCTGGGCAATCGCATTCGATCCGGCCGGCTGTGTCACGTTGCCGCGGATTTGTGTCAATGTTAGACGTTTGTTCGGGTTGTGCTATCCCGCGATTGGACAAGCGTGGTCCGGAAGTGTACACTTAACGTGTAACCCTGTTGGAGGTCGACCATGGGTCCGATCAATCTGAAGGAAGCCCGGCGGCGATTGAGTGAACTGGTGGACGCAGTTGAGCGGGGGGAGTCGGTGGTCATCACCCGACGCGGGCGTGAAGTGGCTCAACTGGTCCCGTCAGGCCCGGCCGCGGCGGCGGGTCTGCCGGATCTGACGGCCTTCCGTTCCTCCATCGAGGTGAAGGGAAAGGGGCTCTCCCGCGTCGTGATGGCCATGCGGGCGGAGGAGCGCTACTGATGGCGTACGTCGACACCAGCGTTCTGGTGGCTTATTACTGCCCTGAGCCTCTGAGTGGGTCGGCCCAGAGTTCAATTCGCAGAGCCCGCCCACCGGTAATCAGTCCACTGGTCGAGGTCGAGTTCTGCTCCGCTCTGGCAATCAAGTTGCGCACCGGCGAGATGGACACTTCAACGGCCCAGCGCATCCTGTCGTGCTTTCGGATGCACTGTACGGACGGGCTCCTCAGGATCGTGCCGATCGGGGCACGGGAATACGCGGCGGCGTGTGCATGGATCGGCGCCTTCAAGGTGCCGCTTAGGACCGTTGACGCCCTCCACCTGGCGGCAGCGTTCGCCAATGGTCTGGCCTTGCTGACCGCCGACAAGGGCCTGGCCTCCGCGGCCGGGCAGCTTGGGGTGCGGTGCAAGCTGCTTGCGTGAAAGATTCCGACCGAACGCGAGGGGCGTCACGCGGTGGCCGCCCGGTGGCGGGCGCCAGAATGGCAAATGCCCAAGGCCGATTATGTTTTGTCCGGCCAGGCGAACACCGTCCGCAGTCGTCTTGCCATGCCCTCACCCTCCTGCCCCCACTCATCCCATGCCAATGGCTTCGTCCCCCCTTTAGCTTCACGATGGGCTCGTCATTCTGCAAACCAGGCAGGGATGAGGAATCGACGCGATCTCTGCCCCACTGGATTGAGTTCCAAAGTCTTGTTTCTGAGCACACATGTCGTTAGCATACAGCCTTAGGAGGAAACACATGCTACGCGAACTCACTGCCTTCGGCGTTTCCTTGCTGATGCTGCGATCAGTCGTTGCGATTGATCTCTGCAGCGGGATTATAAGCGCCGACAACGTGGCTTACGACGATCAGGACATCGCTATTTGTGGGACTGTGTCGATCAACGGTTCTCACAGCTTCTCCAGCTTGACGGTAAGGTCTAACGGTACCCTTACCCATACGGCGAATACCGGCAGTTCGAGCCACCGTCTGGACCTCACAATTGCCGGTGATGTTGCCATCGAGGCCGGCGGCAAGATCGATGTGAGCGGCCGGGGGTATCCGGGCGGCTACGGTCCTGGTGCGGGTGGAAGCTCGACGGTCGGTGGGAGCGGTGCGGGCCATGGAGGATGGGGATCTGGCAGCAACGCGGGGACGCCCTATGGCTCCTGGGCCGAGCCCACAGAGTTGGGCAGCGGTGGTGGCCGGGATTCAGATAACGCGGCTTCCAGCGGCGGAAGCGGGGGCGGGCAGATCCGGATGAGTATCGGCGGTGCGCTGACGGTAAACGGCTCGATTCTAGCCAACGGGGCCAACGGGCAGAGTCAGGGAGGCGGGGGCTCCGGCGGGAGCATCTGGATCACCGCCGAGTCTTGTGAAGGAATGGGGGTGATTCTAGCCAAGGGGGGGAATGGAAGCTACGGCATGTATGGCTCCGGTTGCGGTGGTGGAGGAGGGCGGATTTGGCTCTCGGCGGAGAATTGCTCGTTCAGCGGCAGCGTTGGTGCCAATGGGGGGATTATCACTCCACAGTCTACCGGTGGGTACGGCTCTGCTGGCACGGTGATTGTTGGGCCAACCGGTGCGCCAGCTCTGATTATTGACAATGACGGCAGGCAGGCTTCGACCACAGATTTGAGCGGCGTGATCACCGTGGGTTCTCTCGTCGTGCGGCGCGGAGGCATTCTAAGCCATACCGAGGGCATGGAAGGCTTTCATCTTTGTATTAGTGGAAATGCGACGATCGACGCAGACGGGCGGCTAGACTTGAACGGCAGAGGATATCCCGAGAGCACGGGGCCGGGTACAGTTCCTGGCAATAGCTCGAACGTCGGAGGAGCGGGCCACGGCGGGGCTGGCGGGGCAGACGGGGGGGATGGCGTTTACCGTGTGGCGGGGGGAACCTGTTACGGCGCGTTTACCGAGCCCCAAGAACTTGGCAGTGGTGGTGGGGCCATTGGCAGTTCCTCTTCAAAGAAAGGGTTTCCGGGTGGTGGTGCCATCAAAGTCACGGTTGGGGAGACCCTTAACGTGGAGGGCACTATTAGCGCCGATGGTGGTCCCCACGTCGGCAGTGGCGGTGGCGGCGGTGCTGGTGGGAGTATCTGGTTAGTCGTCCACAGGCTCACGGGGAGCGGATCGATCACCGCGAGGGGCGGTAACTCCTTTCACGGTGGCGGGGGGGGCGGACGAATTGCAGTGTACGCCGACTCCAGCCTGTTCAGTGGATTACTCACGGCGAGCGGCGGGTATGGCGCCGCCGGGGTCACTCGCAGCGGCGGGGGCGCGGGTACCATTTACCTAGACATCGGTTATGAGCGACCAAGACTGATTCTGGACAATGGCGGGATGGAAGGAGCCGCAACAGAGTTCAACGACTTCCACATGCTGAACACAGACCTGACGATTCGAAACCAAGCTTCCGTGGGGCATCGCCCCGGATTCGCAGGCACGCACTTGATGGTGAATGGCAATGTCAGCGTGGAAGCCGGAGGGAGGATCGACGTCGATGGATGTGGTTATCCCTCGGGCATGGGGCCGGGGGCAAGCGCCCTGAACGGACGGGGCGGCGGATACGGGGGGTATGGCGGCACCGGAGGCTCGAACAATCCAGCATTTGGCGGGGGGTGCTATGGTTCGGTTGGCGAGCCAGTGGATCTAGGTAGTGGAGGCACCCATAGCAGCAATTATGGAGGAAGTGGCGGCGGCGCAGTCAGGCTCAGCGTTGTAGGTTTGCTAACGGTTGATGGTCTTATCTCCGCTCGAGGAGGTTCACCTATCTACAGCAACGCAGGTGGTGGTTCTGGCGGCAGTGTCTGGATATCTAGCCAAAGTCTGACTGGTACCGGCCTCATTCGCGCAGATGGAGGCCGCGGCTCGACATATGGAGGTGGAGGAGGGGGCGGCCGCATTGCTATGTACTACGAGGGTTCGACGTTTGTTGGCCAAGTGTCCGCGCAGGGTGGGACTTCTAGCTCCATTAAGGGGGGAGCTGGAACCATCTACACGAAGCCGGCGACTCAGGAACTGCCCGATTTAGTCATTGCCAATCGCGATTTCGCCGGTGCTCCTACTCCCGTGGATTCGGGCATCCGGTGGCGTTCCTTGTCCGTTTTGACCGGCGGAGTTGCTTGGATGAGCCACATCAATCGGGCTCAGTCCGTGCGCGTCGGCGACCAGGCGATAATCGCTCATCCGCCGGGCGAGACTGGCTTCCGTCTGGTTGGCGACGAGGTTGTGATCGATACGGGTGGTGCCATCGACGCGAGCGGTTGTGGACATAGTGTGGGACTGGGACCAGGTGCCGGGGCCAGTGCTTTAGGATATGGAGGTGGAGGTGGGGGAGGGTACGGAGGCAGCGGCGGGAATGGCTACGCCGCGGGTGCCGTAGGGGGACAAACCTACGGTTCCGTTTACCAACCGATTGCCTTGGGGAGCGGCGGTGGTGGACCTCTCGACCTGGTTACACCGACAGGCGGCGCTGGAGGAGGTGCCATTCAGATCATCGTTTACGGGCGCTTAGCGATCAACGGCGGGATTCAGTCCAACGGAACCAGAGTCACTTCCGGCGGATCCGGCGGAAGCGTTTACATCATGGCTTGGGAGCTGGCTGGCTCAGGGGCCGTGATGGCCGCAGGTGGTGACGCATACGGAGACTGTGGCGGCGGTGGCGGCGGCCGGGTAGCCATCTACTATCAACAAGCCGGCAGCTTCCCGATGAGCCATGTGACAGCTCCTGGAGGGCAAGGGGACCGGCTTGGCCAGGCGGGAACTGTCTTCATACATGCTTGGCCGAGTACTGGTCTCGATAGGGACGGCGAT
>CAZEEJ010000157.1:0-13941 GCA_964511155.1 uncultured Planctomycetales bacterium
CCGGCGCCCGGTGCCGCCGACAGTCCAAAAAACTCGCCCAGTAAAATCGCTGCTTGCGGTCGCGGTACGGAGATGCGGACCCGCCGGGGCCGACCCCGGCCGCCGGAGTTGCCACTGACTGGGCGAGTTGCCGGGATCGGCTGGCGCTTGACAATCTGGGGCACGAAATCTATACTCACGGGGCTAGGTTGAGATATGCTTCTTATTGCCCGATAAGAAGTTACGACGGTTTTCCGGTGATGGGGGCACGGTGTGGCCAAGCGAGCAGCATTATCCAAGGGGGCGAACAAGCCGGCGAGTGGAGCGAAGGCCCCATCGGGCCGCGGCAAGCGGGCGGATGGCAAGACGCTGCGAGGCAAGGCTCATCCCGTGCCTTCCGCGGCCCCAGCCCGCCAAGGCGGCTCGAAGTCCGCGGGCAAAACGCCAACCAACCACAAACCTGTGCAGGGTCGGGCGAGTGCCCAGGCCACATCCGCCGCTCGCAGAGTCGCCGGGCAGACTGCGTCGGCGAAAGTGGCCGGTTCCGAGCGCACGAAGCCGCAAGCTGCGGCCGGGAGCGCCGCTTCTCCGGCCGAATCCGCATCGCCTCTGCTCAAGACTCACCTTTCCCGAAAGGACCTCGATGAGTTCCGGGAGATGCTGCTGGCCAAGCGACGGCAGCTCGTGGGTGACGTGACCCACATGGAAAGCGAGGCCATGCGGAGCAACAATCAGACCTCCGGCGGGATCTCGGCCATGCCGATCCACATGGCTGACTTGGGCAGCGATACCTGGGAGCAGGAATTGACGCTGGGGCTGATCGAGAACGAACGAAGTCTGATCCGCGAGATCGACGAGGCCCTCAGCCGGATCGAGGACCGGACCTACGGCGTGTGCACGGCCACAGGCAAGCCCATTACCAAGGCGCGGTTGCGGGCCAAGCCCTGGGCCAAATACTGCATCGAGCACGCCCGCAAGCTTGAGTTGGGGCTGCTGTAGGCGGGGCGGCCCTCGCCGCGGAGCGTGGCCCGCTGAGCAGCGCCCGCCGCAATCACCAAGGGACATGCCGCTCCAGTCGCGGCCACGGCCCTTCAGGACCGAACTGTGGGGGCGTTAAACGGGTTCCCAACCCTCAGCTTGGGCTGACGGAACGGTTCTTTCGGGCTCGAATCGCGCATGACCCACAAGCCAGACAATACGGGACAGCAGACTCCCGCCGCCGCGGGGCCACAGTTTGAGTCGGCCATCCGGGATTTTCGCTCGCATCTGAGGCTGTGGCCCGTTGCGGTGGTGGGCCTGGTCCTGGATCTCTGGACGAAGCACTGGGCGTTCTCGGTGCTGGACCCGAACCCGGATCCGTCGGCGTCCATGGTGATCATCCCGCACGTGATGGCCTTCCGGCGGTCGCTGAATGCCGGGGCCCTGTTCGGGCTGGGCAAGGGGCTCACGCCGATCTTCATCGCGGCTTCGTTTCTGGCCCTGGGCTTTGTGATTTTTCTGTTCAAGCACAGCGGCCGCGACCGGCGCAGCCTGCACCTGGCCCTCGGGCTGGTGCTGGCGGGGGCGCTGGGCAATCTCTACGACCGGATCTTCATGATCGCCGACGTGGTCACGTACCAGGTGAACGATCGCACGCGGACCGAGGCGTTCAAGCTGATCGAGGAGCGGGAGCACGGGATCGTCGTGGGCGCCTGGCCGGGGGAGGAGTATCCGCACATCATCATGAACAAGTACGCCCCCAAAGTGCGTCAGCAGGGCGTGGTCCGCGATTTCATCAAGATGGAGCCGAGGTTCACCATCGGCGGTCGGACGATCGAGATTTGGCCTTGGGTCTTCAATGTGGCGGACGCGCTGCTGGTGGTGGGCGTGGCGCTGCTGATGCTGAACTTCTGGTGGGAGCGCAAGGCGGAGCAGGCGGCCCATCGGGCGGTGATGGCGTCCGAAGGCGGAGCGAACCGCCGATCCGGTTCCGCTTCGCTTGGTCGAGACGAGTGAACGCCGATGCTGGTCAGGGACGCCGGTGAGGTCTGGCGAGAGCATGTCCACCCCGTTCACAGCCGAGGATGAGCGTCACATGCGGCGGGCGTTGGCCCTGGCGGCCCGCGGCCGGGGCAGCGTTGAGCCCAACCCCATGGTCGGGTGCGTGATCGTGCGGGGCGGGAGGGTCGTCGGGGAAGGGTGGCACCGGCGATTCGGCGGTCCCCATGCCGAGGTCCACGCCCTGCGTGCGGCCGGCCCACGGGCGAGAGGGGCGACCTGCTACGTGACGCTCGAGCCCTGCTGTCACCACGGCAAGACCCCGCCGTGTACGAACGCGTTGCGGGCGGCCGGTATACGGCGAGTCGTGGTCGCGATGCGCGATCCGTTCCCGCAGGTGGCCGGTCGGGGCTTTCGGCTGTTGCGCGGGGCGGGGATGACGGTGGCGGCCGGCCTGCTGGGAACCGAAGCGGCCGAGCTGAACGCTCCTTACCTCAAACTGCTCCGCCACGGGCGGCCCTGGGTTATCCTCAAATGGGCACAGAGCCTCGACGGTCGGATCGCGACGCGGACCGGCGACTCACAATGGATCAGCGGCGAGCGGTCGCGGGCGTGGGTGCATCGGCTGCGCGGCCGGGTGGACGGCATCCTCGTCGGGCGCAGCACGGTCACGGCCGACGACCCCGCATTGACTTGCCGCCAGGGGCGCGTCCACCGCCGGGCCACGCGGATCGTTCTGGACCCTCAACTGCGCACCCCCGTGCGGAGCCGCATCGTCCGCACCGCCGACCAGGTACCGACACTGATCGTGACGGCACAGGCTGAGACGCATGGTCGTCAGGCGGCCGCCCTCCGCCGGGCGGGCGTGGAGATCCTGGGCGTGCGGGCGGGGGCCAAGGGGCTGGCGCTGGGCGAGTTGCTGGACGAACTCGGGCGCCGCCGCTGGACAAACCTGCTGGTCGAAGGAGGCGGGCGGACGATCGGCGCGTTCATCGACGCCGGCCTGGCGGATGAGGCCTACGTGTTCGTCAGCCCGCGGCTGATCGGCGGAGAGCAGGCGGTGTCGGCCGTCGGCGGGCACGGGCCGGATGCGATGGAGCATCTGCCCGCGGTGCGTTGCCTGCGGACGACCCGGTGCGGCGAGGACCTGTTGTATCACCTGCGGTTCGCCCCCGGAAACGCAGATCGTTGAACCGCAATGCGGAGGATGGGCGCGGAGCGGGGCTGCCGGCACATGGCGTACACCATGGGCGACTGGTCGAGGCTTCCGCCAACGCGGGCAAGGTGGTAGCATCGCTGGCAGGCAGATCAGACGGAATCGCGACGCGGGCACCCAAGGCGAGCCGCGATCCGCCGGGTAACGTGGAGGATATAGCGGAGACCGGACGGTGGAGCGCTGCTGGATGACACACCCACCTCGTTCCCGTTTTTTCTGCCAACTGGCCGGTGAGCCACCAGACGCGCGTATATCGCGAGGGGTACGCCAAATGCTTCAGCATCCCATAGCTCTGACTGTCATCAAGCCGTCTGTTTCGAATAAGGTGATCCGGGCGTTGGTGGCCAAGCCCGGCGTTCCCACTGCCCTCATCGTGCTTCTATCACTCTGCAGTTTAGGCTGTTCGCACGCAGTGCACCAGGAGACGCCACTGCCGTGCCGTGAAGGGGCAACAGAGGAGTTTGGACCCTCCATCGATAGCGATCCAAGCCCCACGCGCTGCAAGGCACCGGAGTTGTCCGAGGAGGGCTCTGGACAGAAACACTTGCCCATGTCGGCGGACATCATGAGAGTGCAGGTTGGCCACCGATACTGGCTCTCATCGACTGACTTCATGAGACCTGCAATAAACCACGCATCCAGGCAGTACGCCGACTTTGACTTCGCCAACTCATCCTGCAGCATCTGGATTCGGGTGGATGAGCCGGGCGTCTTGGCGAATGTCGATTTTAGTCTTGGTATGGGAAAGCCGTTTCTACGTGTCGTGTTTGATCGCGAGGGAGGACCCACAGAGATCCACACGGGGGTAGTTGTGTGTGGGCAAGCGCCCTATTCAGTCGATCCGTAGGGGGGGGCATCGCTGATGATTGACCGGCGGGGTTTGATCTGTCGGACTCTTACCTCTGCGTTCCTCGGCGACCTCTGCGGTCGAACGAGGACGGGTGAACCGCAAAGGACTCGGAGGGACGCCGAGGATATGCATCGGGCGAGGCTGTCAACATGCGAAGATTGATGATCACCGGCCGACTCCTACTCATCGTCATGTTGCCGCCCACGTTGTGAATACGACCTCACCGGCAACACCTCTGGCATCTGCCCAGAGTGCGGGAAGCCGGTGCAGAGGATCCAGACCGGTCACGAGTCGAACCGGCAAGCCACCTTTTGAACACGGAGGGAACGGAGGAAACAGAGAGGAGGCGGGGGTGCTTCCTCCGTTTCCTCTGTTGCCTCGTTGTTCAAATCCTTCCTTCGGCCGCCTCAAGACACCGATACAGGGCGGTGGTTTTCACGGAGAATGTCTTGGGGAGAATGGGGCGCAACGGGTGAGGTGTGGCGGCGGTCCGGGCGAACTTGGGCTCGGCCGCAGCGGGGCGGGGGTAGGGAAGGACTTGGCGGTGTCCCGGCCTCGCAGGGAGTCCTGCGAAGCCGCAAGCGGCTGGTGGGCAAAGCAATCTGATCATCACGCCGCGATATTGACACCCCTGGGTCGGCCGGTACGATTCATCCACGCTGTCGCGTAGCCAAGGGCACAGACCGGGAGATCAGGTGATGCCGAGACTGGCGTGGACGTTGCTGCTGCTGGGAATATGGCCGGGGGCGGCCGGGTGCACGTTCAATTTTGATGTGGAGCCGCCGGCGCTGGTGCCTTCGGGCAACCCGTTCGTGGTGCGGGGGACGGCGACGTTGCTGGAGGATGGAGGGCCGTGCCCGGCATGGATCGGCGAGAATGGGGTGATCTACCATCTCTTCCAGAACCGGCGGCTGAACAATGAGACTTTTGATCGGGTGACCACACCTGGGGTGACCTCCCGACTGGAACTCGCGGTGCGAACGGACCTGGAGGTGGCGTGTCGGGTGGGCACGGTTGCCGAGGTGCTCAGCGTGTTGGAGATGGTGGAGTAGCGGGGGGGCACACGGGAGTTTGCACGCGATCGCACTGCTCATAGAGCAGTGGCACGCGGGGCGGGTTACCGGCGGCGGGGGTAGCGGGTCTGCGTTCGCCATGCGGGGCGTGAGCTGCGCACGTCATATACGATCCAGCCGACGCACACGGCGGACACCGCCATGCACATGAGACCGATCATGAGGAGCAGGCCGGCCATGTTTGCGGCGGCCGCCTGGCGACTGGTGTCCGGGTCGGTGTCGCCGGGGGTCTCGGCCGGACCGGCCGGCTGGTTCTCGGCGGGGGCGGTGGTCGCCGGCGCGGTCGTCGTCGGGGGCGCGGTCGTCGCGGAGGCGGTGGTCGGAGGGGCGGGGTTCGACGCCAGGATGTAGCGGTTCAGGACCAGCAACCCGAGGCCCAGGACAAAAGCGCCCAGGGCCAGGCCACCTACTTTCAACCGTCGATAGACATGCCGTTTCTCGTGTTGTTTCATCGTTTTCGCGCTCCGGCCGCCACGGGGGGACGGCCGCTACGGCGTAGCGCCGGCATATTAAACCAGATCCATGACCACCGCGACCTCGTCGCAGTTGGCCTGTAGCGGGCAGCGCACACAGTCGGTCCAGACCTTGTGCGGCAGCGTGTCCTTGGGCACGGTCCGGAAGCTGAGCTTCTCAAAGAAGCGCTGCTCGCGCGTCAGAGCGAAGACGCGGGCGAGTCCGAGCTTGCGGGCCTCGTCCAGCGCGGCCCGGACCAGTGCGGTGCCGACTCCCCGGCCGCGCTGAGCATCCGCCACAGCCAGGCTCTTGATCTCCGCCAGGTCGCGCCAGACCAACTCCAGGGCCGCACAGCCCACCACCGTATCCGTGTCGCCGTCCACGCAGACGAAGAAATCGCGCAGATGCTCGTACAGGTCGGCGTGCGACCGGAACAGCATGCGGTTGTACTCGGCATGATGCGTGATCAGCCGGTGCAAGTCGGGAACGTCGGCCATGGTGGCGTGGCGGACCACTGACAACTCCAATCTCCCCGGGAGAGTATCTGATTGTATCCCGCGGGCGGGGGAAGGAGAAGAAGAAGGCTAAAGGCTGAAGGATGAAGGCTGAAGACAGGAGGGTGGATGCGGGGGGTGGGGGCGCGACGAAGTTCAGCTTCCAGACGCGGTGCGGGTTGTCGGGGGTCGTCGCGAAGAGGCAAGCCGGTCGCGGGTCTTGCTCGCGAATCGACGATGGTATTACCCGGACAACCTGCTTGTGCCCGTCTCGCGTTTCCCGTCTGGCGTCTGCTATCTCCCCTCTCCTGTCTCCTGTCTTCTGTCTTCTGTCTTCTGTCTTCTGTCTTCTGTCTCCTGTCTCCCGCATCGGGTCGCAAGCGACCCGGCTAAACGGCGCTCGCCTTCAGCCTTTAGCCTTCAGCCTTCAGCCTTTGGCCTTCAGCCTTGCACTCCCGCCTGTAGCGGCCGGAACATCAGGTGCCGGAACTCGATCTGGCCATGGTCGCCTTGCAGGAGGAGCGGGCCGGGCTCGCCTTCCTTGGCATCGAGGCCCGCGTAGACGTGGGTGGGCTTGGGGATCGGAAAGGCGTCGATGATCTTCTCGCCGTTGAGGATGATGGTGACCTCGCTGCCAACCATGCGGACGGCGGCGCTCTGCCACTCGCCGGCGGGTTTACTCACGTTGCGGGCCGGGGCCTTCGTCCCCCAGATCCCGCCGTTGCCCCAGTCCTTGGGCTGGTCGACGGGCAGGCCGTGGTCATCCACAATCTGCATCTCGTACAACCCGCGCAGGAAGACGCCGCTGTTGTTGTTGGCCGGCACACGGTACTCGAAGTAGAGCTCGAAATCCCCGAACCGCTGCTCGGTGTAGATGTTGGTGCCGGCGTGCTCGCCGGGCTTGTTGGTCAGGACGCCGTCGACCACCTGCCAGGAGTTCGGTCGGTCGGCGGGCAGAGACTTCCAGCCGCTGAGATCATCGCCGTAGAGGGCGACCCAGCCCGGCCCTTTCGGGCCGTGCTCGGCATCCAGGTACGCCGGGTGCGACACCGCTGCCTCGGGCTGCCCCGGGGTCGCCGCCGGCTGGTCGGGCTTGGGCTCCGACTTCTGGCAACCCAGCACCGGCAGGAGAAGCACGAACGAAACGCAGACGCGGAACAAAGCGATCATCGGGGTCTTCATGGAGTTGCTCCTTCTTTATGGCCAGCACTCGCACCGGCGAGACGCCGGTGCCACACCGGGCGGTGCCACACCCGCCGGTGCCACACCCGCGGCCGCTGTCATGTTACACCTTGGGCAGCTCGTAGCCCTTGCGATACTCGCGGGTCACGTACTGGTTGGCGACCGCGTCGGGGGTCTTGAGCTCGGGGTCCTTGTAGCACTTCTCGGACTTGGGGCACCAGTAGATCTTATTGCCCGACCGCAACGAGACATTGGCCAGGTGGCAGGCGGTGACCGTCTGGAAGTGGTCCTCGATCGAGGCGATGGGCTTCTGGCGCGAACGCACGCACGCCAGGAAGTTCTTCACGTGGTCGAGGTGCTGATCGACGCCCGGCTTGTTGAAGCCTTCGACACGGCGGCCCTTATTGGGATCGCCCCAGTCTTTGAAGTCGCCGACGACCTCCCAGCTATCGCGCCGCATCAGCAGCTTGCCGTTGGTGCCGTGGAAGACCATGCCGTACCCGCCGTGGGACCACGGTGGCCCGCTGGCCTTGCGCATGGTGTAGAGCTGGACGTATCCGCCGGGGGTATGCGGGCCGGCCCCGAACTCGTAGGTGGCCAGCATGGTATCCGGGGTGTCGCGGTCGTCGGGCAGGACGAACTTGCCGCCGGAGGTCGCGACCGCCTTGGGGGCGGGGGTTTCCAGCGTCCACATGATGATGTCTTGCAGGTGGACGTTCCAGTCGCCGACCATACCGGAGGCGTAGTCGAAGTACCAACGGAAGGAGTGGTGAAAGCGGCGGCGGTTGAACGGTCGCTTGGGGGCTGCCCCGAGCCACATGTCGTAGTCCAGACCTTCGGGGCTGGGCTCGTCGGGGGCGTTGCCCATGCCCTCGGGGGCCTCGTTGCCCCAGGTGTAGGTTTCGGTCATGGTGATGGTGCCGAGCTTGCCGGCGCGGATGAAGTCGCGGGCTTCCTGCATGTGGGCGGCGCTGCGCTGGTGGGTGCCGACCTGGACGACGCGGTTGTGCTTGGCGGCGGCATCGACCATCGCCCGGCCCTCGGCGATGTTGTGGCAGCAGGGCTTCTCGCAGTAGACGTCCTTGCCGGCCGCGACGGCCGCCATCATCGGGGCGGCGTGCCAGTGGTCCGGGGTGGCCACGATGATCACGTCGATGCCCTTCATGTCCATCACGCGGCGGTAGTCCTTGACCGCCTCGGGTTTGCGGCTGAGCTTCTGCTCCGCCTGCTGGACGCGGGCGGCCAGGTGGCCCGGGTCGACGTCGCAGACGGCCACGACGTTGACCTGGTCGGTGTTCATGAAACTGTTGAGGTTGGCACCGCCCATGCCGCCGCACCCGATGAGGGCGACGTTGAACTTCTCGTTGGCCTCGGCGGCCCGGGCCTGCCGAAGCATGGTGTGGACGGCCGCACCGGCCGCCAGGGTGGCGGCGGTCTTGCCGCTGGTGCCCAGGAACTGTCGTCGGGTCACTTGCTCGCTCATTGTTCGGTCTCCATGAAGAAGGCTCACCCGCGGGTTTGCGGCGCCCCGGCAATGGGGTGTTTGAACAGCCACGGGGGGCGCTATTTCTACCCGCAAAGGGGTTCGTGGGCAAGCCCAGGGGTCGCAGCCCCTGGGCTTGGGGTCGCAGCCTCTGGGCTTCGGGGTCGCAGCCCCTGGGGTTGAGGGCTGGTCCAGCCGATAAGTACGATGCCGGGGGGCTTGATCCCGGGCGGGGGCTATGCTATCATTAGCGACTTGGAAGGCCCGCCCCTTGCAGGCGGGACTTGTTTTTTTCAGGGGAGTCTGGGCCGACCGGCCACGTCCGGTAAACCCGGGTCTCCGGGAGTGTGGAACGACACACGTTTGCGAGGTGCTGCCATGAGGTCAGCGGCCAGAATACCTGGCGCCCCCGGGCAGTCTTCCTGATCGCCTGCCGAACGTCCGGCAGCCGATCACCAAGGCTGTCGAAGGCGGGCAATACCCAGATACAACAAGACGCGTGACAGTATGTGAGGAGCCGGCGTGTATCGGCTCCGGCCGGCGGCCGTAAAGCTTTCCGCCGAGCCTCAAACCAGAATGAAGGATGGCCCGCAAACACGGGCGGACGGACATGCGAAACATCGGCGACCTTCGGAATATCGGGATCTCGGCGCACATCGACTCGGGCAAGACCACGCTGACTGAGCGGATCCTGTTCTACAGCGGTCGCATCCACCGCATGGGCGACGTCAAGGACGGTGACGGCGGCGCGACCATGGACCACATGGACCTGGAGCGCGAGCGGGGCATCACCATCACCTCGGCGGCGACCACCGTGTGCTGGGGCGACAACACGATCAACATCATCGACACGCCCGGCCACGTGGACTTCACCATCGAGGTCGAGCGTTCGCTGCGCGTGCTGGACGGGGCGGTGCTGGTCTTGTGTGCGGTCGGCGGGGTGCAGTCGCAGTCGCTGACCGTGGACCGGCAGATGAAGCGGTACGGGGTGCCGCGGATTGCCTTCATCAACAAGTGTGACCGCGTGGGGGCGGACCCGGCCAACGCGATCAATGGCATCGAGACCCGCCTGGGACACGTGGCCGTCCCGCTGCAGATCCCCATCGGGCTGGAGGCGCAGCACGAAGGGGTCATCGACCTGGTCGGCATGAAGGCGCTCTACTTCGACGGCGAACACGGCGAGAAGGTCCGGACGGCACCGATCCCTGCGGAGTTGCAGGAGGCGGCCGGTCGGGCCAGGCACGGCTTGCTGGATACGCTCTCACTCTACAGCGACGAGCTGATGGAACACATGCTCGAGGAGCGCCCGATCAACGAGGATCTGCTGCACCGCATCATCCGCGAGCAGACCATTGCCCGGGAGATCACCCCCGTGCTGGTGGGGTCGGCGTTCCGCAACAAGGGCGTGCAGCCGCTGCTGGATGCGGTCGCCCGGTACCTGCCCAGCCCGGTGGATCGGCTGACCTACGCCCGGGACAACGAGAATGAAGGGGCGGAGATCGCCCTGAGTACCGATCCCGACGCCCCAACGGCGGCCATGGCGTTCAAAATCGTGGACGAGTCCTTCGGGCAGCTCACCTTCACCCGCGTGTACCAGGGCCGGATCGAGCGCGGCGAGACGTACCTCAACAGCCGGGCCGGGCGCAAGCAGCGGGTGGGGCGCATCCTGCGCATGCACGCCAACGATCGCGAGGACATCGACGTTGCCGAGGCCGGCGACATCGTCGCCCTGATCGGCGTCGAGTGCCACTCCGGCGACACGATCTGCGCGCGGTCGGTGAACTACTCGCTGGAACGTATCCACGTGGCCGACCCGGTCATCGCCCTGTCGGTCCGTCCGCTCAAGAGCGGTGACCGCGACAAGCTCAGCCGCACCCTGCAGCGCTTCTGCCGCGAGGATCCGACCTTCCACGTTCGCGGCGACGAGAAGACCGGCGAGACGATCATCTCCGGGATGGGCGAACTGCACCTGGACATCTACGTCGAGCGGCTGCGCCGCGAGCAGCGGATCGAGATCGAGGTCGGTGCTCCGCAGGTCACCTACCGCGAGGCGCCGTCACAGGAAGTGTCGTTCAACTACAAGCATCGCAAGCAGACCGGCGGGGCCGGCCAGTTCGCCCACGTGGTCGGCCGGCTCGTTCCGCTGACCGACGATACGGCCAAGGATTACGAGTTCGAGAACCTGGTCCGCGGCGGGCACATCCCCACCGAGTACATCCCCTCGTGCGACAAGGGCTTCCAGAGTGCCCGCGGCAAGGGGCCGGTGGCGGGCTTCGAGATCACGCGCGTCAAGATGGTGCTCGAAGATGGCTCGCACCACCCGGTGGACTCGTCCGACCTGGCGTTCCAGATCTGTGCCCGCGACGCGTTCGTCGAGGCGTTCCGGGCATCGCAGCCCGTGCTCCTCGAGCCGATCGTCAAGGTCGAGATCGAGGCCCCCGCCACGTTCCAGGGCAGCATCGTCGGCGACCTGGTAAGCCGGCGAGGGGTGATCTGCGGTACGGAAATGCGACAGGCCTGCGTGACCGTCGCGGCCGAGGTACCGCTGGCCAACATGTTCGGCTACGCGACCGACCTGCGCTCCGCGACGCAGGGGCAGGGCACGTTCACCATGGAGTTCGCCTGCTACCGAAAGACGCCGCGGCACGTCCAGGACGAGATCGTCGCCGCCCGCCGCCGAGCCCTGGCCGAGAAACGCTGAGTGGCACCCGGTAAGCGTACGGGCGAAACGCGCTCAGCTTCCCCAGCGTGGGCTCTGCCCACAACCCAAGACGAATCTCACGCAGAGGCGCAGAGACCGCAGAGAAAGGCGCTGCTTAGTTTCTCTGCGATCTCTGCGCCTCTGCGTGAGCTGTTTTCTTCTCAGGACAACAAGAAAACCACGGTTAGCAGTGCAGGAAGACTCTACCGCTGCAGGTGGATCGCCGACGCGTCCAGTACCAGCACCTTATCATTGATTTTCTGCGACACGCGGCCCTGGACGACGACTTCGGCCATGGGCTTCAGGCCCGCGGCTGACAGGTTTGCCGTCAGCGGGCGACCGTCCTTACCCACCACCTGCACGGTCAGTACATGGGCGGCCAGATGCTCCGGCGGTTCGCAACAATAGTCCCACGGCGTGGGGCAGTCGTCGCCCGGGTTGTCGGCACAGGTGGGGATGCTCAGGTCGGCCAGCGTGAAGATCGCCCGCCCCTCGACGAACGGCTGCTTGCGCCCGCCGATCCGCCCGCGCACCGCCAGGGTATCGCCCTCGGCCGCCGTCCGCCGGGCTTCCGCCACCTCGCGGGCCTCCGGCGGCGGTCCATCGACCAGCAACCCGGCCGGCAACGCCCCGGCACCGGTCGAGCCTTTCTCGCTGTCCGCGTCAGTCGCCGACCGGTTGCAGCCGACGATGAACAGCGCCACCGCCCCCGCAACCAGCAGGCCCGCCGCTCTTCCCACGCCCCGCACACCCCAACCGCAACGATTCGTTTGCATCACTACCCGATCCTCCTTTCATACCAGTCATCACATGACCAACGACAATGATTCTGTTCGCCTCACCCAAGTCCGAGCTTTCTCCGAACCGTGGTCTGCCCACAGATCACACAGATGGACGCAGATGAGGTGCGAACCGCCTGATGTTTGGTCATAACTTGCCGTCCACTTAACTCTTCGCCCAGAATGGCGAATGTCCAAGGCCCAATGACCAATCAATGACGAAGTCCGAAACCAGAACACTGGGCGCGGCAGGCGTTTGCCGTTGGTCATTCGGGCTTCATTGGGCATTGGTGCTTCGCCATTGGTCATTTCATCTGCGTCCATCTGTGTGATCTGTGGGCACTCTCTTCCTTCCTTTCTTCATGCCGTGCGCAGGGCGTCGGGGATGGGCAGGCGCAGGCATCGCCAGGCGGGGGGCACAGCACCGACCACGCCCAGCAGCAGGCCGGCCAGCAGGCCCATGGCCATCACGACGGCGTCCACCCGCAGACCGAACGCTCCCATCGAAAAACGCACCGACACCCCGTCCAGGCACCAGGTCGCGACGGCCGCCGCTACCAACGACCCGACGGCCGTGGCCACCGTCGCCTCCTGGACCAAGCTGACCACGATCGCTCGCCGCGAGAATCCCAGGGTCTGCAGCGTGCCCAACTCGCGGACGCGGGCGGCAAAGGCGGCATAGCTGGTATTCAACCCGCCGAGCAGACCGCCCAGGGCGATCAGGCCGGCCGTCACCCAGGCCATGCTCCGGATCGGTCCGTAGAACGCGTTGAGCTTCGCGTAGTAATCGCGCTCGCGGATGGCCACCAGCTCGAGGTCCAGCCGCTGCTTGCAGAAGGTATCCACGTCGGCGAACTCGGCCTCGCCCAGCGTGAGCACGACGCAGGAGAGCGAGTCCCGTCGCGCGGCGATTTGCAGGTCGGTGAGCGGGCACCAGATCTCGGCGTCCATGACGGTGCCGCCGGCCGCGAACCGCCCGACGATCGTCCACGCCCGATTGCCGAACCACAGCGACCGCCCGACGGCCAGCATGTCGGCGCCGACGCCGAGCCGAGTGGCGGCCAGTGCGCCGACGAGGATCTCGTCCCGGCCGGCCCGCGGCGCCCGGCCTTCGACGATCTGCACCTGGTCGTGCACCAGGAAGGCGGCGGGGGTCATGCCGCGGAGCACGGCCGGCAGGTCCGCGTCGCCTTCGGTCGGCGAGACGAGCATGGCCATCTGGATCTCCGGCGAGACGTGGAACATGCCGCCCGTCTTGCGCAGGCCGCCGATGCTCGCCGTCGCCTGGGTGGCCGCGTGCACCGGGATCTCGCTGCGCTCGACGCTTTCTTCGCTGCCGGCCCCGAGCAGAATCACGTTGTCGCCGCGGCCGCTGGTCGTCAGGCTGCTCTGCATTCCGCGCACAAAGCCGCCGGCGGCCAGGACGATCAGCGCGACCAGGGCCGTGCCGGTCATCATGGACGCGGTACGCCGCGGTGAGCGGCCCAGGTTGCGTACGGCGTAATCAAACGGCAACAGACGCATCAGACTCCCCGACTCAGGACCGAGCGAACTTGTTCGTGGTCCAGGACTGAGCGAACTTGTTCGTGGTCCAGGACCAAGCGAACTTGTTCGTGATCCACACCACGCACGCTTCCGCACTGTTCAAAGAGCAGTGGCACACCGGACCCCGCCTGAGTCCGACGGTTCGAATGGCCAATGACCAAGCCCGAATGACCAATCAATGACCAAACCCGAAACCAGATCTTCGGCCG
>CAZEEJ010000158.1:0-13803 GCA_964511155.1 uncultured Planctomycetales bacterium
AGATTTGCGCCGCAGCGTGATGGAGTGAAGTTCACGGCGTTGGGTGGCATGGGTCTGTACTCAGCCGGGTGGCCCATCCTCGCCTTGGCGAGGGTGGGCTCACGATGATGCAAATGCGGGAAGGTCTCCTGGTCAGGCACACCTTTCCGCGCGTGCGATCATCGCCAGCCCACCCTTGCTGCGCAAGAATGGGCCACCCGCCAGGGTACGCCCTACTGGGCCGCGGGACGGCCGGCATGGCGTGTGATACAATACGGGTGAGGTGATGATCATGGTTTGCCGTGGAATCGTGAAGGATGGCCGGGTGGAACTCCAACCAGGCGTGAGCCTACCCGAAGGTGCGGAGGTCCAGGTGAATGTCGTAGATGAAGGTGCCGCTTCCGCGACGCGAAGCGAGTGGGACGCGTGGCTCGAACAGTGCAAGAACCTGGCCCGCAGGGTATCGGCAGCTTCTCCCGGCACGAAATCCGCCGTTGATACCCTGATCGAGTCACGGCGATGAGCCTGGTGATCGATGCGAGCGTATTCGTCGCCGCATTCCGCAGCCTGGATGTTCACCACGCTGACAGCGTTGCCTTCCTCGGGGAGTTGCGTGGTTCGCGGCAGCCCCTCTTCTGTCCATCCATCGTCTTGCCGGAATCAGCCTGTGCCATTGTGAGGTTGTCTAACGATCCGGTGTTAGGTGAGCGAGTCAATGAACTGATCACCGGGCTACCTGAGATTACACTGGTACCCCTCTCTCCCGGCTTCGCCCGAACGGCGGCCGAGTTGGGGGGGGGCGTTGTCGGTTGCGAGGTGCCGACGCTTGCTATGTGGCTGTTTCCCGGCAGCATGGGGCCACGCTTGTCACCTGGGATGGCGAAGTGCTGGATCGAGGAAGCCAGATGGTTGAGACGGTGACACCCGAGGCTTGGCTTCTTCGGTTTCGGCAGGATTCGCCGAGCGTGGAGTAGGGCTGGCCGTTGCGGGCAGTCACGGGGCGTTCGCAACAACCCCCTGCGCCTGCGGATCGGGCAAGAAGTACAACCCTACTGGGCCGCGGGACGGCCGGCGTGGCGTATGATACAATACGGGTGAGGTGATCGTCATGGTTTGTCGTGGAATCGTGAAGAATGGGCGAGTGGAACTTCCACCAGGCGTAAGCCTGCCGGAGGGTACGCGCGTTCAGGTCGAACCGCTCGAAGGGAGCTCCCCGGTTGACGGCGCGGTCCCGGCGCGGGAGGGCACGACTTCGCAGGATTGGCTGGCCGAGTGGCGGCGATTCGCACGTGAGGTGGGCGCCGCTTGCAAAGGTGGCCCATCTCTGGTGGAGACACTCAGGCAGATGCGTAACGAATCCGACGGACGATGAGCGTGGTTGTTGATGCCAGTGTGATTCTTGCCGCAGCCCAGGAGACCGAGGAGGGGTACGAAGCCAGCGATCGGTTCCTGGCCAGCCTGGAAACACTTAAGGATCCCGTCTATTGCCCAGCGCTGGTGATACCGGAATGTGCAGGAGCGATGGCCCGGAGAACCCGCCGCGCCGAAATGGGGCGGCGTCTGGTAATCCATCTCAAGCGTATTCCCGGCATCCAGTTTGTGCCAATGGCCGTGGCTCTCGCGGAGTCGGCTGCGGAGATCGCCTCGACCTGCTGGTTGCGAGGCAGCGATGCGTGTTACGTCGCCCTGGCCCAGGAGATGGGGGCCGCGCTCATTACCTGGGACCGGGAGATGCTGGAACGTGGGGCGGCGCTCGTGCGGACGATGACCCCCGAGCAGTGGCTGCGGGAGCAGGCTGAGCAGTAAGGTCACGGGCGAGCCCGATACGCCCGCATTGGAGGATTCGACGGATGCCGGAAGGAGATCGCAGTAACCAGCAGCGTTTTGACCGGAGGCGCGAGCAGGCCGATCGAGTCAAGGCCGGCCGGCCGGGCGCGGAGGAGGAGCCGCTGCCGCCGCCGGTGGAGCCGATCCGGGCGACGGACAAGAGTGTCGGCCGCAACGACCCCTGCCCGTGCGGATCGGGCAAGAAGTACAAGAAATGCTGCGGGAAGAACCCTGACCGATGAGCTTTGCGCTTGCCGTCTTTGGGCAGGATGCCGCTTCGGTTCTGGCGGCGGCGGGGCTTGCCGCTGCGCCGGAGTCTTCGACCGCATGGCTCCAGAAGCTCTGGGACAACATCTGGGATCCGTGGTTCGTGTTCGGAATGGTCGCCCAGGCGGTTTTCTTCCTGCGTTTTGTCGTCCAGTGGATCGTGAGCGAGCGGCGTAAGCGGAGCACCATCCCGATCGCGTTCTGGTACCTCTCCCTGGTCGGCGGACTGCTCACATTCGTGTATGCCTGTAAGAAGGCGGACCCGGTGTTCATGCTCGGGCAGTTGCTGGCCTGCACGATTTACGTCCGCAACCTGATGTTGATTCACGGGCGGGAAGGTCGGCGGCGATCCCGGGCCGACCGCGCCGCGGGACCGGATCGTCCCGAGCCTCCGGAGGCCGGAAACGCACTGGCGGGGGCGCCCGAAGACTGACCCGGGGCGGTGAGAGGGGATGCGTCCCGTCCTATAATCGACCGAGGCCCCGTCATGACGAATGCGATTCTGGCTGGCATGGTTTCCGATAACGTCGTTTCCATTCTCGTGTGGAGCGGGGTTCTGCTCCTGGCCTGCGTTGCCCTGTTCGCGGGGCTCTGGTATTATCGGAGGCGGTTTCTGGGAGGTGATGAGCCGGCCCAGCAGACGCCGTGGACGTTCGACGACCTGCGACGGATGAAGGAGGCGGGCAGCCTCAGTGACGAGGAATATCGGGCCCTGCGGGCGGCGATGATTGCCGCGTTCAGCGGAGGGAAGGGGCCTTCCTCTCCGCCTCAGCGGCCGCCCGGCCCCAGCGGCAGGTCCCAGGGCGCCGAGGGTGATTTTGAGCTAAGGAAGGGCCCTGAGGCCTGACGATAGATCCGCATCGTGGCGGCGGTCTGGCGATATCGGACTTGGCCGCGCCCGGCGGTGGAGCAACAGTGATGGCGGGAGCGCGTGGCGGACAATCGGGAGGGGGCGGCAAAGGCGGCCGCCGGTCTACGACCTGCAGTTTCTGCGGCAAGAGCCAGCGGGACGCCGGTCCGATGGTTGAGGGCCCCGGGGACGTGTACATCTGCGCCGCGTGCGTCGATCTGTGCCACAACATCATCAAGCAGGAAAAACGCCGCAGCGGCCCGAGCCATCACCTGGCCGGGGCCATCCCCGCCCCCCGACAGATCAAGGAGTTCCTCGACCAGTACGTGATCGGGCAGGAGCACGCCAAGCGGTGCCTGGCGGTCGCCGTACACAACCACTACAAGCGGCTCAGCCATGCCGACGCCGCCGACGAGGACGACGTCGAGATCGACAAGTCCAACGTTCTGCTGGTCGGTCCGACGGGTTCGGGCAAGACCCTGCTGGCCCGCACGCTGGCCCGGTTCCTCAACGTCCCCTTCGCCATCGGCGACGCGACCACGCTGACCGAAGCGGGGTACGTGGGCGAGGACGTCGAGAACATCCTCCTGCGGTTGCTGCAGAACGCCGACTACGACCTCGAGGCCGCTCAGCGGGGCATCGTCTACATCGACGAGATCGACAAGATCGGCAAGACCAGCCAGAACGTGAGCATCACCCGCGACGTGAGCGGCGAGGGGGTGCAGCAGGCCCTGCTCAAGATGCTCGAGGGCACGACCTCCAACATTCCGCCTCAGGGCGGACGCAAGCACCCCGAGCAGCAGTACATCCAGATGGACACGACCCACATCCTGTTCATCTGCGGGGGTACGTTCACCGGTCTGGACGAGATCATCACCCGCCGCATCGGTCGAGCGTCGATCGGGTTCGCCAACGAGATGGACACCGAGGACCACGTGGCTCATCTGGGGGCCGTACTGGCCCAGGTGGCGCCTGAGGATCTCGTGCACTTTGGGATGATTCCGGAGCTGGTCGGGCGGTTGCCGGTGATCAGCGCCCTCGAACCGCTGGGCGTTCCGACGCTGCGCCGCATCCTCACCGAGCCGCGCAACGCCCTCGTCCGGCAGTACCGGCGTTTCTTCGAGCTGGAGGGGTGCGAGCTGGAGTTCACCCCGGAGGCCCTGACGGTCATCGCCGAGCGGGCCCTGACGCGCGACACCGGCGCCCGGGCCCTTCGCGGGGTCATGGAAGACATGATGATGGACGCCATGTTCCGACTTCCGGAAGAGGGTAAAGGCGGCCACTACACCGCGACCGACGCGGTGGTCCGCGGCGAAGTGGACCTCTTCACCCAGCGCACCCGCCGCAAGGAATCCGCCTGATCCGTGGGCCGAGGAAGAAGGGCCCACAGATCACTCAGACAGACTCAGATAGACCCCCCAGTTGCATTCTGCGACCGGGGGGAATGGAGAATGAGGAATGGAGAATTGAGAAGAAGCCACCTTCCATGCCTGCCGCCCCACCTCACCACCGGTGAGGTTCGCCGGCATCCACGGGAGACACGGTTTCTCACTTCTCACTTCTGACTTCTCACTTTTCCCGCGTTGCGCAATGCAACGCTGGGGTAGAGCTGCAAGATCCTCCCGTCTCCGGCCGCGACCTGTTCAAGAGCGGCGGTTTGCGGTAAACATGTGCGCAGGTTCGTGTCACGTTCCTCACGCATTCCGAGGAGGTGTCTCGATGAGGCGGCAACTCGCCCGGACATGTCGGCTGGCGTGGATCGCCCTGTTTGTCGCGGCGGGGCAGGCTACGGTCCGAGCGGCGGCGGAGGCCCCCGCCGGTGCGGGCCGCCGGCCGAACATCGTGTTCATCTTCACGGACGATCACGCGCGGCAGGCGATCGGGGCCTACGGATCGCGGATCAACCGGACCCCGAACCTGGACCGGCTGGCGTCGCAGGGGATGCTCTTCCGCAACAGCTTCTGCACGAACTCGGTCTGTGCCCCGAGCCGGGCGGTGATCCTGACCGGCAAGCACAGCCACGTCAACGGGATGATCTCCAACGCGGCGACCTTCGACGGCTCGCAGCCGACCCTGCCCAAGCTGCTGGGGGAGGCCGGGTACGAGACGGCCGTGATCGGCAAGTGGCACCTCAAGAGCGACCCGACCGGCTTCGATCACTGGGAGGTGCTGCCCGGACAGGGACGCTATTACAATCCGGTCTTCCTGAAGCCCGCCGACGGCAAGGTCGAGTCCGTCACGTACACTGGCTACGTCACCGACGTGATCACGGACCTGTCCATCGAATGGCTGAAGAACCGCCGGGATTCCTCCCGCCCGTTTCTGCTGATGAGTCAGCACAAGGCCCCGCACCGGCACTGGGAGCCCGGACCGGACCATCTGACAATGTACGAGGACGAGACGATCCCCGAGCCGCCCACGCTGTTCGACGATTACCGGGGGCGGACCACTGCGGCCCGGTTACAGACGATGGAGATCGGGCGGCACTTGAACCGGAACGACCTCAAGCTGGTGCGGCCGGCGGCGATCAATGAGGAGCAGTATGCCCTCTGGCGGGCGGCGTACGAGCCCCGGAACCAGGCGCTGCGCGAAGCAAACCCACAGGGCATCGACCTGGTGCGGTGGAAGTACCAGCGTTACATCAAGGATTACCTGCGCTGCATCGCCTCGATGGACGACAACGTGGGCCGGCTGCTGGCCTATCTCGACGAGGCCGGCCTGGCGGACAACACCGTGGTGGTCTACTCGTCGGACCAGGGTTTTAATCTGGGCGAGCACGGGTGGTTCGACAAGCGGTGGATGTACGAGGAGTCGCTGGCCATGCCGCTGATCGTCCGCTGGCCGGGCGTGGTCGAGCCGGGAGTGCAGAACGGCGATCTCGTACAGAACCTCGATTTTGCAGAGACGTTCCTGGAGATGGCCGGCGTGCCGATCCCCGAGGATATGCAGGGACGCAGCCTGGTGCCGGTGCTCCGGGGGCGGACGCCACCGGACTGGCGCCGCTCGATTTACTACCACTATTACGAGTTTCCCGGCTGGCACGACGTGCGACGGCACTATGGCGTGCGCACCGACCGGTACAAGCTGATTCACTATTACGATATCGACGAATGGGAGCTGTTTGACCTGCAGCTTGACCCGCACGAGCTGCACAGCGTGTACACGAACCCGTTCTATGCCGAGCTGGTGCGAACGCTCAAGGAGGAGCTGGGCCGTCTGCGCACGAAGTACCAGGTCGACGAGTTTGAAGAGCCTCCGGTCCCCCCGGACCCGAAGACGGTGGCGCTGGAGCTGATTCTGCACTACGATGCCTCGCGGCTGGCGGGCGACCAGGTACCGGACCAGTCGGGCCATGGTCATGACGGCGCGCGGGTGAAGGTAGAGGCGGCGGCCAGCCGACGGGGGAAGGCGTTCGCCTTCGACGGCACGGGGGCCATCCAGATCGCCCGGTATCCGGAGAGCCTGGACCCGACGTATCGACCGTTTACCGTCGGGGCATGGTGCAAGCCCTCATCGGGTGACGGCGTGATTGTCTCGCACGGCGAGGAGTGCTTCGGTTACAGCCTGTACTTGCAGGATGGCCGACCGCATTTCAACGTGCAGGCGGGCCAGAACCCGTTCCTGGTCGAAGGCCCGCGGCCGATTCGACTGAATGAGTGGGTCCACCTGGCGGCAACGGTTGACGCCCAGCAGCGTCTGACCTTGTGGGTGGACGGTGCTCCGGTCGCCCATCTGGACGAAGGTTTTTTCGTGAGCGACGGGCCGCTGGACGGGTTCAGCGTCGGGGCGGACATCGGCACGGCGGCCGGTGCGTACCAGTCGCCGATGGGTTTCACCGGGCTGATCGAGGATGTGCGCCTGTATTGGGGCGTGCTGGACAAGCCGGGCCTCGAAGCCTGGGCGGCGAAGTAAGAGGGTCGGCCCACAGATCACACAGATGGACACAGATAACAGGGACAGATGGGAGCTCATATGGACCCAATGATCGCGAAGGCGGTGGATGCGTGGCTCAGCGAGCCGGCAATCGCAGAGGCGGACAAGGCGGAGATCCGCGCGTTGCTGCGGGCGGGTGACGAGAAGGAATTGACCGACCGGTTCTACCGCGACCTGGAGTTTGGCACGGGCGGCATGCGCGGACTGATCGGCGCGGGCCGCAACCGGATGAACGTGTACACGGTGGGGGCGGCGGGCCAGGGGCTGGCGAACTACGTGGCCCGGCAAGGCGAGGCGGCCAAGAAGGCGGGGGTAGCCATCGCCTATGACTCGCGGCGGTGCAGCGACCTGTTTGCCGAACGCACCGCCGCGGTGCTGGCGGGCAACGGCATCACCGCTTATCTGTTCGAGCAGCTTCGGCCGACGCCCGAACTCTCCTTCGCCGTGCGCCACCTGGGCTGCACCGCGGGCGTGGTCATCACCGCCAGCCACAACCCGGCGACCTACAACGGCTATAAGGTCTACTGGTCGGGCGGGGTGCAGGTGGTTCCGCCGCATGATCGGGCGATCACCGACGAGGTGCGCGGGGTGGGGGGATTCGGCAACGTGCGAGTCATGGACCTGGCCGCGGCCCGGGAGCAGGGGCTCATCCGCATGATCGGCCGGGAGGTGGATGAGGCCTTCTTGGCAGAGGTGCAGTCGTCGTGCCTCTTGCCGGACATCGTCCGCCGCAAGGGGCGCACGCTGAAAATCGTCTTCTCGCCGCTGCACGGCGCGGGCTCGACGCTGATTCCGGAGGCCTTGCGGCGGCGCGGGTTCGAGAGCGTGATCGAGGTGCCCGAACAGTGCGAGCCGAACGGCAACTTCCCCACCGTCGAGTTCCCCAACCCGGAAGAAGGGCCGGCCCTGAACCTGGGCATCGAACTGGCCCGCAAGGAAGGGGCGGGTCTGGTCATCGCCACCGACCCGGACGTGGACCGCGTGGGCATTGCCGTGCGCGGGCCGGATGATGCGTTCGTGCTGCTCACCGGCAACCAGACGGCCGCGTTGCTGACCTACTTCATCTGCGAAACGCTGACCCGGCTGGGCAGGTTCCCGGCGAACGCGGCGCTGATCACCACGGTCGTCTCGGGCGACATGATGAAGGACATCGCCCGGTCGTACGGAGCCGAGGTCATCGAGGTATTGACGGGGTTCAAGTGGATCGGGGAGAAGGTCTCGCAGTTCGAGATAGACCGTGCCGCCGGCCGGCCGACGAAGACGTACATTTTCGGGGCGGAGGAGAGCTACGGGTACATGCCCGCCACCTTCACGCGGGACAAGGATGCGGTGACCGCGACGGCGTTTATTGCCGACATGGCCGCCGTGGCCGTGGCCCAGGGATTCAATCTGTACGACTGGCTGGAGGAGCTCTTCCACCGGTTCGGGTACTATCAGGAGGGAGCCAAGAGCTTTACGCTGCCGGGCAAAGAGGGAGCCGACCGGATCAAGGCCATCATGCAGACACTGCGGCAGAGCCCGCCGCGGGTGATCGGCGGGATCGCGGTGAGCACGGTGGCCGACCTGCTGACCGGCGAGATTCGCGAGGCGGCGACGGGCCGGGAGACGGGGCGCTACGATCTGCCGGCCGCCGATGTGCTGCTGCTGGTTCTGGCGGACGGCAGCAAGGTGATCGCCCGGCCCAGTGGCACGGAGCCGAAGATCAAGTTCTATGTGCTGACGCGCAGTTCGCTGGACGACCTGGACGAGGCCCGCGCGGACGCGACCGGCCGGATCAACGCGATCATCGCGGACATCGCCCGGCTGACCGCTCTGTAGCGGCCGCCCCCCGTGGCGGCCGGGTACCGTAGCGGTCGCCCCCCGTGGCGACCGGCACCGGCGGGACGCGGCTCGACCGAGCTCGCCGAGGTCCGGTGCCACACCGGGACTGCTCACAGAGCAGTGGCACACCGTAGCGGCCGCCCCCCGTGGCGGCCGGAGCGCATGCCGACCGCCGCTGCGAGACGACGCGATCCAGGACTGTCGCAATGGGAGGACCCAATGAACCACGAAGAACACGAAGGGCACGAAGAAAGGTGTTTGTGTTCTAAGCTCCGCGGTATCCATCTGCGTCCATCTGTGTGATCTGTTCTGAAAAAGAGCGGCCCTCTGCCAGAATGGCAGCCATGGGTCGTTTTTCATGCTCCGTAGGTGCCCGGTACGCCGGGCATGACAGACTGTGGACAAAAGGGTATGGAGAAGACTGGGCCCACAGATCACACAGATGGACGCAGATAACAGAGAGACGACGATGAGCCAATTCGGAGAATCATCAATTACCCGGCGGCGGGCGCTGCAGGGCGCAGTGGCGGGACTGGGCTTAGCGGCGGTTGGGCGCGTTGGCCTGTCCGCAGAGGCGAAGGCCCAGCCGGGCGGGCGGGATGGGCGGGCCGTCGTGTGCCTGTTCTCCAAGCCGTTGCAGAACCGGCCGGTCACGGAACTGCCGGCCCTGCTGCCGACGCTGGGCGTGCGTGCGGTAGACCTGACCTGTCGCCCGGAAGGACACGTGCTGCCCGAGCGGGTCGCCGACGATCTGCCCCGGGCGGTCGAGCTGTTGGCCGGCGCGGGCATCAGCGTGCCGATGATCAGCACGGCTATCACCGATGCGGATGAGGATCATGCCGAACCGATCGTCAAGACCGCGGCACGGTTGGGCATCCGGCACCTCAAGCTGGGCTACTATCGCTACGGCGATCCGCACACAATCTACGAGACGCTGACGGTGACCAAGACCAAGCTGCGGGGAGTAACGGCCCTGTGCAAACAACATGGCGTGCAGGCGGGTTACCACAACCACTCAGGACCGTACGTCGGGGCGGCGATGTGGGACTTGTGGCAGGTGCTCGAAGGGCTGGATGCGGAGGCGGTGGGCGCGTACTTCGACCTGGGCCACGCGACGGCGGAAGGGGCGACGGCCGGCTGGCGCATCGGGCTTGACCTGCTCCTTCCGCGGATCGTCATGCTGGCGGTGAAGGATCCGTTGTTTGAGCGGCACCCGCAGCGCGGCTGGCGGCCGGAGTGGAAACCGCTGGGAGAGGGCATGGCTCGGCTGGGCGAGGCTTTCAAGCGGCTGGCCGAGCAGGGCTTTGCCGGCCCGATTTCCATGCACATGGAATATGGCCCGCACAACGCGCCCGTGGGTTCGCCCGAGGACCAGGCCAACCTGGTCGCCATCCGCCGCGACATGGAGTGGCTGGGCAAGGCCTTGGCGGAGGCGAAGCTGGAGTAGGGCATGGCGACTATCGATGAACGCATGATGCGGCAGGCACTGGCGGAGGCGGAAGCGGCGTTGGACACCAACGACGTGCCGGTGGGTGCGGTCGTGGTGTATGACGGTCGCATCATCGGCCGGGGTCGCAATCAGCGCGAGCTGCTGCAGGACCCGACCGCCCACGCCGAGGTACTCGCCCTGACCGCGGCGGCCGACGCGTTGCGCTCCTGGCGACTGCTGGACTGCACGCTGTACGTGACGCTTGAGCCGTGCGTGATGTGTGCCGGGGCCATCGTCAACGCCCGCCTCCCGCGGCTGGTCTTCGGGACCGGCGATCCCAAGGCGGGGGCCTGCGGCTCGGTCTACAACGTGGTCGAGGATGGCCGCCTGAACCACCGGGTGACCGTTGAGCGCGGCCTGCTGGCCGACGAATGCGTCCAACTGCTGCGCGACTTCTTTGGTCGGCAACGGGCGGAGGGGAAGAAGTGAGGAGACGCAATTGGGAATGGAGAATTGAGAATTGGGAATTAGGAAGTGAGAAGTGAGAAGCCTGCGAGCGACCGCGAGGGGTATGGCCCAAGGAAACGAGCCCCGAGCGCAAGTTGGGGGGCTAACCCCAACGTCGCAGCTATAATGAGAGCGACCGGTGCGGCACGTGTGGCGTCCACACGGAGCCACGAATGATCGGGGCGCGCCCCGGGGAAACGACCATCATCCATGCGGCCGACAGCGACCCTCACACGCCGGGACGAAACGACGCGCACACCGCAGGACGAGCGGGACACGGACTACGATCCCGCCCGCGAACATCTGCAGCGGAGGCAGATCTGGGAGCGGAAATACGCCATCCGGGCTTGCTACCGCGGCTGGTACGAACGGTTGCGACCGTTCATCGTGGCCGGGCCAAGCGTCGAGATCGGGGCGGGTTCGGGCTGTTACCATGACCTGTGGCCGGGGCTGATCACCAGCGACGTGGTCTTCACGCCGTACGTCGATCTGGTGGCCGATGGGCTCCACCTGCCGTTCGCCGACGGCAGCCTCGGCAACCTGCTGGTGACCGACCTGCTGCATCACCTCCGCGACCCGCACGTCTTCTTCGACGAGGCGGATCGGGTCCTGCGGCCCGGCGGGCGGGTGCTGGCGATCGAGCCGTACATTACCCCCGCCTCGCGAGTCGCCTATCGCCTGATGCACCACGAGGATGTGTGGTTCGGCGGGTACCACCGCAACCCAGTCAAGGACGACCCTTGGGCGGGCAACATGGCCATCGCCAATCTGATCTTCACCCGCGAGGCGCCCGCGTGGCCCGCCCGCCACCCGAGACTGCGGGTCGTTTGCCGGCACCGCTTCAGCCTGTTCGACTTCCAACTGGCCGGCGGGTTCAAGCCTTATGCGTTCGTCGGCCGACGGCGGTTGTATGATCTGGTACTGGCCGTCGATCGTCGACTCGACTGGCTGGCGCCGTTGTGCGGGTTCAGGATCCTGTGCGTGGTGGAGAAGGAGTAGGTGGAGAGGAGACAGGAGACAGGAGACAGAAGACAGAAGGCACAAAGGCAGAAGGCACAAAGGCACAGCGCGGGCTTTGCCCGCAACCCAAAGCGGCCAGGGGACTTACAGCTAGTCGCCTGAAGAAATCTTCGCACGGCGCGAAGAAATCAACCGTTAGTGGTACAAAGGCGGACAGGGGAGCGGGGATTACAGATTGGAGATTTGAGATTACAGATTTGAGATTACAGATTGCAGATCGCAGATTGCAGATTGGGGATCGCAGACCGAATGCTTGGGTATGAGAAAATGCACGATGCGCGAGACCAATGCGGGACCGGGCTTGCCGCTTCGCGGCGACCGCGTGCGTGCGAACGTGGTGTGACCGCGCCCGCGTCGCAAGCCTGGTGCATGACTGCGCCGCCCGTACGCATGATCCCGCCGCCCGTACGTATGACTCCGCCGCCCGTGCGCGTGATCCTCCTTCCGGTGCGCAGACTCGTCCAGTCAGCCTGCGGAGTTTCGCTCGCACTCACCACGTTGTTTTGCCTCGCGTGCCCCGTCTTGGCGCAATCGCCGGCGCCCGCCGCGGAAGCCGGGCGCCAAGATCCGCTGGCCGCCCGACAGCAGATCGCTCGCGACCGCATGGTGCAACTTGAAGACCGCATGTACCGCCTGGCGGAGAAGCTGCGGGAGGCGGAGCCGCAACAGGCGGAACGGATGGAGCAGGCCCTGCACCGGGCGCGGGAGCTGCTCATCCGCCGACACATGGAACAGGCCACCGACCTGCTGGAGGCGGGCGACCTGTCCACCGCCGGCGACCGCCAGCAGGCGATCCTCCAGGATCTCGAACAACTGCTGAAAGTGCTCATCGAGGACACGGACCAGGCGGAGAAGCTCCAGCAGGAGATGGAGTGGCTGCTTGAGTTTCGCGAGCAGGTCGAGGCACTCCAGCGATAGCAACGCGCGTTGCGGGACCGCACGGAGGCGACCACGCGACCGGCCGACCCCACGGCGGGAGCCCCGGCCGATGCTGAGCAAATCGCCGATCAGCAACGTGAGCTGAGCGGGAAAGCGGGTGAACTGGCCCAGCGTATGGCCGGCCCGAACGAGGCCGATCAGTCGCCTGGGTCTCATGAGAATACCCCCGCTCAGCCTGGGGAAGACGGCGGCTCCGATTCGACTCAGCCGGCGGAGGCTGCGGATCAGCAGCCCGGTCAGCCGCAACCGAACGATGGAGCACAGCCGGGCGCGGATCCAGCGCAAGGTCAGTCGCCACCGCAGGGTGCTGCTCCCCCGCAGCCCGGCCAGAGAGGGCAGGCTGCCGCGCCGCCGACGCCGGGCACACAAAACGTGCAGCAGGCACAGCAGCACATGAACCAGGCGGCCGATCAACTCGACGGGCAACAGACGGACGAAGCCCGGCAACAGCAGCAGAAGGCCATCGACCAGCTCGAACAGGCCATGCGCGAGCTGCAGGAGACGCTCGATCAGCTTCGCCGTGAGCAGCAGGAGGAGATCCTCCGCGGGCTCGAAGCCCGGTTCCGGGCCATGCTCGTGCGGCAAACGGCGGTCAACGAAGGCACGACGGCCCTGGAGAGCAAGGGACCGCCCGCCTGGGTGCACGCGGACGAGTTGCAGCTTGCCGGCTTCGCTCAGGAGCAGACCGCGCTGGGGCGCGAGGCGGCCGACGCCCTCTACATTCTGCGGGAGGAGGGCACGGCCATCGTGTTTCCGCAGATCGTCGAGCAACTGCGGGACGATATGCAGACCTCGGCCGACCTGCTCCGCGGCCGCGATACCGGCCGGGTGACGCAGGCAATCCAGGCGGAGATTGCGACCACGCTCGAAGAACTGATCCAGGCGGTGCAGGAGATGCGGCGGCAGATGAGCGAGGGCAACGCACCGGGCAAATCCAGCTCTAACCAGCAGGAGGCCCCCCTGCTGCCCGACTCGGCGGAGCTGAAACTGCTCAAGGCCTGCCAGGTGCGTGTCAACCGGCAGACGCAGGACCTGGCCGGGGCTGTGGAGGGTCAACCAGAAAGCGAAACCGCGGCTGCTGCCCGCCTCAACCGGCTCGCGCAACGCCAGCAGGAGGTCGCCGACCTGGCCCGCAAGATGAATGAACGTGTGACCGGGCAGTAAGAGGAGGCAGCGAGTGAGCGAGTGAGCAAGTGAGCGAGTGAGCAAGTGAGCAAGTGAGCAAGTGAGC